>DAIRDK010000022.1:0-21551 GCA_036796175.1 Bacteroidales bacterium
CTGGATGACCTGAGGACGCTGGACCAAACGCATCAGTTTGATTTCTTCAACCCAAAAGCCGGCCTCTGGTATGACTTTGCCGAACATCACCATGCCTTTTTCTCATTCGGGATCGCCAACCGGGAGCCCAGCCGGAACAACTACAAGGATGCCGACCCCGAGAGGATGCCGGTTCCAGAGAGACTGTATGATTATGAACTGGGATATTCCTTCACCGGCAACCGGTTCCGTGCAGGAGCCAACCTTTTTTACATGCAATACCGGGATCAGCTGGTCCTCACCGGCGAGATCAACAACGTGGGGGAAGCGATCATGGTGAACGTCCCGAAAAGCTACCGCGCAGGGATCGAGGTCACGGCCGGGATCACCATCCTGAAATCGCTGAGCTGGGACATCAATGCAGGATTCAGCAGGAATAGGATCCCGGATTTCACCTCCTATACAGACAACTACGATGCCGAATGGAATTACCTCGGGCAGATCCCGGAAAACCTGGGAGAGACGGATCTTTCCTTCTCCCCTGCCGTCAATATCGGCAGCATCATCCGGTATATCCCTGTAAATGGGCTGACATTATCCTTCTACTCAAAATACGTAAGCCGGCAGTTTATCGACAATACCTCGACCAAAAGCCGCTCGCTCGATCCTTATTTCGTGAACAACCTGGGCATCGAGTACGTGTTCCACCCGGGCTTCTTCCGCGAGATCGGCTTCCAGCTGATGGTCAATAACCTCTTCAATGCGGAATACGAATCGAATGCCTGGGTATACCCATACATATTGGACGGAACAACGTATGAAATGACCGGTTGGTTTCCGCAGTCGCCCGTGAGCTTCATGGCCGGACTCACCCTGCGTCTCTGAAAAAATCGTTACTTTGCACCGGGAATTCGTTTCCGGCATGGCAGAGCAGAGCGTCGTCATAAAGAACAAGCGGGCCCATCACGAATATTTCCTTTTGCAGGAATTCACTGCCGGAATACAATTGACGGGGAGTGAGATCAAATCGATCCGTGACGGGAAAGCGTCCATCGTGGATGCCTATTGTTCATTTACCGGGACCGAACTGTTCGTCCGCAATATGCACATCGCCGAGTACACGCAGGCATCCCATTACAACCATGAGGCGAAACGCGACCGCAAACTGCTACTCACAAAAAAGGAGCTGAGAAAACTGCTGACCCGGGTGAAGGAGAAAGGCCTGACCATTGTCCCTACGGTACTTTTCATCAATGAAAAAGGACTGGCCAAGCTGACCATCGCACTGGCCAAGGGAAAACACTCGTACGACAAGCGGGAAACGCTCAAGCAGAAGGATATCCGGCGCGAGATCGACCGGAGATCCGATCCCTGAGGATACTTTCATTACAAAACATACGTTACCTTTGCATAAACAGATAACCATGTCAGGAAGATCATCAT
Organism: Bacteroidales bacterium; assembly: GCA_036796175.1. Classification (GTDB taxonomy): domain Bacteria; phylum Bacteroidota; class Bacteroidia; order Bacteroidales; family FEN-979; genus DAIRDK01. The sequence continues at coordinate 1,423 of DAIRDK010000022.1, forward strand.
ACATCATCCTATTTGCTTGCCTTCTGGTTGCTCCTCTCTGGCTGACGGCGCAGGATCAGCAGACCGCAAAACCTGCAACACCCAAACAACAGATCAAATGGATGGGATTTGCTGAAGCTTACAACCTGAATAAGAAAAAACCAAAGAAGATCTTTGTGGATGTATACACCGACTGGTGCGGGTGGTGCAAGAAAATGGATGCGACCACATTCCAGGACCCCGAGATCGTCAAATACATGAATGATAATTTCTACAGTGTGAAGATGAATGCCGAGATGAAAGATACGCTGGTCATCGACGGCGTCACGTTTGTCAATCCGAATCCGAATTCAAGCCGTTCTTCACACCAGCTCGCCATCGAACTTCTCCGTGGAAAGATGTCCTATCCGTCATATGTTTTCCTGAACGACAAGAGCCAGCTCCTTACCGTTGTACCAGGGTATCAGCAAGCCAAAGAATTTGAAGCCCTGCTGCATTATTTTGCGGAGGACGCTTATAACGGGAAATCCTGGGATGAGTTCAGGGGCAGTTTCAAAGGCAAGATAGAATAAAAAAATCCCGCGTTCGCGGGATTTTTTTCGGGTGGAAGATGGGATTCGAACCCACGACCCTCAGAACCACAATCTGATGCTCTAACCAGCTGAGCTACATCCACCGTTTGCGGGCACAAAAATAATACTTTTTTTTGAATTTGAAATGCCTTTATCTTTGCCTGTTCACGATTGGCTTACATGATCTTCGGCAAGAAAGAGTACGTCTCCTCCTCCAGCCTTTCCTCCCTCGCCTGGAAACGGTTCCGGCAAAACCCGCTGGGGATCGGTTCCCTCATCTTTATCTGTACCGTGCTGCTGATCGCCGTGTTCGGCTACCTCATCACGCCTGATCCCACACCTTTTGCCAATGACCAGCACCTGGAACTGGGCCTGAAAAAACCCGGCTATAAGGCCACATTCATCCAGTTGCCCAGGGAGCCCATGCCCGAACAGCATTCTTTCATTCGTAACCTGTTTATGGGACGGGATCTACCCTGTCAATCCTATCCCTTCATCGATGGCGAGGCGGATCTTCCGACCGGCAGCGGGCAGTCGGTAAGGATGACACAGGAAGAAGCGCGGTCAGTGTTCCCGGCCGCCCGGTTTACAGAACGCACCTATTACCTCGGAACCGACCGGTTCGGCAGGGATGTGCTCAGCCAGCTGATCATCGGCAGCCGGGTCAGCCTGGCCGTAGGTTTCATTTCGGTCCTGATCTCACTGGCGATCGGCATCTTTGCGGGGGCTCTCGGCGGATTTTACAGGGGACGGACCGACGATGTCGTGATGTGGGTGATCAATGTGATCTGGTCGGTTCCCACCCTGTTGCTGGTCATCGCCATCACCTTTGCGTTGGGTAAAGGATTCTGGCAGGTGTTTATCGCCGTCGGACTTACCATGTGGGTGGAAGTGGCCCGTGTTGTCCGCGGCCAGATCCTTGGAATCCGTGAAAAGGAGTTTGTAGAGGCCGGCCGTGCACTTGGGTTTTCGGACTTCCGGATCATCTTTCACCATATCCTGCCCAACGTCATGGGCATCGTGATCGTGATCTCCGCTGCAAACTTCGCTTCTGCCATCCTGCTCGAAGCAGGCCTCAGCTTTCTCGGGATGGGCGTTCAGCCGCCTGTTCCTTCATGGGGATCCATGATCAAGGAAAATTACCAGTACATCGTCCTGGATTACGCATACCTGGCGATCCTTCCGGGGATCGCGATCATGCTGCTGGTGCTGGCCTTCATGCTGATGGGGAATGCCCTCCGCGACGCACTGGACGTCAGAACTACCTCTTCTTTTTGACTCCCGGGGCTTTGTCCATTGCCGGGCAGCCTTTGGGCCCTTTCGGACCGCATGATCCTTTATCCAAAGGGATCTTCAGGTTGAAGTACAGATCCATCCCGGTAAAGTTGCTGATCCCGAAAAACTGACCCAGTTTGTCCGTCCCGACGGTAAGCCCGTAAAAACGCAATGCCAGGCCGATGCGGGGCAGGTACCAGTCATACAACGTAAGCGGCAGGCTGGCCTCAAACCAACCCAACTCATACCTGGGTGTGATGGAAAGCTGTGCAGGCCGCTTGATCGATGATTCAGAAAGTCTGAACCCGTATATAAACGAAGCGTTAAAATACCAGGGACCGAGATAATGGTAGTCGAACTGCATGCTGATGGCCGACGGCAGCCAGACCTTAACTTCATTCCCGCGGTAAGCGGACGTGTAATCCCCGTAGAACTGGTAACTGACGGTATCCAGGAATTGTCCGACCGACTGGAACTCCATGTCATTTACATCGAACCAGTAGGATGAACGGTTGTCGATGGCATACGATGCGGCATTCTCCCGGAACCGGATCCGCCCCACGTCGAGCACGGCCAGCCCGATCCGGTAGAGGTAATCCTCATACCGCGCTTCGCACGGCCGGCGGATATATTGCGTATAGGCACTGCGCAAGGTGCGTGTATAGGTGATCCCGAAATCAAAGCCAAATCCTCCGCCCCTGACATAATTTCCAGCGATGAAATCGTTCGTATAATAATCGACCGGTATACTGAGCCCGTATGTCGCATCGAGGTTGTTGACGATCATCGTGGAATCGTCTGGCACTACGTAATCCATCTGATTTACAGAAAGATAACCTCCTGCAAGGCCGAACAGTCTCTTCACGCTCACTCCCACGGCGATCCGGTCATACCGTTTTTGGTAGGCCAGGTAGGAATAGCTGAGCCCGATCTCTCCCCAGGCTGCTGTCGCTGCCCCGAAATTTTGGTTGATGCTGTAATTGATGTTATGCTGGGGAACGTAATTGAGACCGAGGTACATGAAGTTGGCAATATTCTGCGGCACATTGCGGATGGACATATCTTCCCGGATGGCCGTAGTCAGCGCGAAGGCATGCCGGTTCCAGATCAGCATCGCTCCGGGTCCGTTGATCCTCAGGTTCATGTATGCTGTTTTATTCCGGCCGTTCTGGTAGGTGTAGAAAATCCGCTCTTCGGTTCCATAATCCTCCTGATGAGCCGGAAACTGATACCCTGGTTTAAAGAAGTTCCAGAAACTGTAATCCTGCTTGTCCTGGTACAGGTAATTATTCTGGATGAACACATCCAGGCCGATCAGCTGGATATCCAGGTATTGCTTTGATGAGTTCATGGCCGACGGATTCAGCTGAGTGCCATTGATGCCGGCGTAATTTCCCAGCGTGACTCCCAGCATTTCCTGCGACAGGCCGGGAACCCGGGAAAACATAATAATCAGACAAGCCAATGCTATGGTGCGCGTTCTCACTCTTTTGCAGCGTTTAGTCAATTCAGGGAGTCGGGGTCGGCCAAATACCATAACATTTCAATCAATAACGAAACCTTTGCCGGTTCATTTTATGACAAGACAAAAAAACAGGCACTGGCGTTGCATGGCCCAAAACCAAAAAGCACTCCGGGAGACTGAAAAAAAAGTGTAACTTTGCACTCCCTTTTGATGGCCTTTTGCGGATGTGGCGTAATTGGTAGCCGCGCAAGACTTAGGATCTTGTGCCTTCGGGCGTGGGGGTTCGAGTCCCTTCATCCGCACGGGGGAGTGAAGAGTGAAAAGTGAAGAGTGAATAATTAAATGTCGAGTTGATGAATATTACGAAAGAGCAAACCGGGCCGCAGACGGCCACGCTGAAGATCGGGATCGTGCCGGAGGACTATGCGGCGAATGTTCAGAAAGTCCTGAAAGACTACCAGAAGAAAGCCAGTATCCCCGGGTTCAGGCCCGGCCATGTCCCCGTCGGACTGATCAAAAAAATGTATGGCAAAGCCGTTGTGGCCGATGAGGTCAACAAGCTCCTCACCGACACCCTGTCGAACTACATTCGCGACGAGAAGCTGAACATCCTGGGCAACCCGATGCCGAACAGGGAAAAAACCCAGCCGGTCAGTTTTGAAGAGATCGAGGTCATGGAATTCTATTTCGATCTCGGCTACGCCCCGGAATTTGATCTCAAACTGGACGGCTCTGTGGAAGTGGACGATTACAGCATCCGGATCGAAGAGGAGATGCTGAACAAATACATCGAAGAGACCCGCAGGCGGTTCGGCGATTATACTCACCCCGATGAAGCAACCGAAATGGATATGGTCAGCGGAGAGGCCGTTGAACTGAACACCGAAGGTCAGCCCCGGGAAGGCGGAATTAAAAAGAACGTCTTTTTTACGCTCGAAAAAATGAGTGATGCCAACGCAAAAAGTGCGCTGGCATCAATGAAAAAGGGAGAAACCATCACCTTCAACCCGGTCGAATTCCTGGGATCGGTCGAAGAGGCGGTCCAGCACCTGGGACTGAAGGCTGAGGAAGTTGCCGTTCCTGGACTTCAGCTGAACTTCACCCTTCAGGATATTGTCCACCTGGAGCCGGCCCAGCTGAACAGCGAATTTTATATCAAGGTTTACCCCGGCCAGAACCTGGAAACCTATGAGGATTTCAAAGCCCAGGTGATGAAAGATGCCTCGTCGGGATTTGTCGCCGAAACGGATAAGGTCCTGTTCAACACCATCAGCGAAAAGCTGGTCAGCGTCACGGATATCCCCCTGCCTGACGAATTCCTGAAACGCTGGCTGAAAGAGAATGACGAGAAATCGTTCACCGATGAAGAGATCGAAACACAGTATCCCTCCTTCGCCGATTCCATGCGCTGGCAGCTGATTGAGAACAAGGTCATCCACGAACACCAGATCGAGGTGAAGGACGAAGATATCCGCAACTACATCCGGACCTTCCTGCTCCGCCAAGTCGATGCGGCGCCGCAGGACCCGGAAGTTCAGAAACGCTACGAATCCGTTGTGGATGCCTTCATGCAGAACAAGGAACAGGTCCAGCGGATCAACGACCAGCTCTACAATGCACGACTGCTGGAACTATTCAAGCAGACCCTGCGTATAAACAAAAAAGAGGTCAGCTACGAAGAATTTGTTAAATTAGTATCGGATAAACATCAGCATGATCATCATGATCATGACCATGACCATGACCATGATCATAACCACGATCATCATCATACACATTAAACATGACAACCATGGACGAATTTTCAAAATATGCCATCAAACACAGGGGGATCAGCAGCACTACCCTGGAAAAATACCGGTCGATCGCTTCCAACTACATCTCCCCTACCATCATCGAGGAACGCCAGCTGAATATTGCCACCATGGACGTGTTCTCGCGGCTCATGATGGACAGGATCATTTTCCTGGGCGTCCCCATCGATGATTATGTCGCCAATATCATCCAGGCACAACTGCTGTTCCTCGAATCGGTCGATTCCCGGAAAGATATCCAGATCTACCTGAACACGCCGGGCGGCTCAGTATACGCAGGACTGGGCATTTATGACACCATGCAGTATATCAATCCCGATGTGGCGACCATCTGTACCGGTATGGCCGCCTCGATGGGTGCGATCCTGCTCTGTGCAGGCACCAAAGGCAAACGGACGGCCCTGAAGCATTCCAGGATCCTGATCCACCAGCCGATGGGCAGCGCCGAAGGCCAGGCCTCCGACATCGAGATCACGGCCCGCGAGATCCAGAAGCTGAAAAAAGAACTCTACGATATCATCTCAATGCACTCCGGGAAACCCTACAAGGAGATCCTGAAGGATGCCGACCGCGACTACTGGATGACCTCCCAGGAAGCCCTTGATTATGGCATGATCGACGAGATCCTGGTGAAAAATAAAGCAACCCAGTAATCCCAAAGGCCATGGCAAGCTCTGTTGAACGATGTTCATTCTGCGGCCGCGAGAAAAAGGAGACCAAACTCCTGATCGCAGGGCTGAATGCACACATCTGCAACAATTGCATCATCCAGGCCAAAGAGATCCTTGACGAGGAGCTTAGCCGTGACCAGGAACTGGGCACCCAGGAACTCAAGCTGTTGAAACCGGCTGAGATCAAGGCCTACCTCGATCAGTTCGTGATCGGCCAGGAAGAAGCCAAAAAAGTGGTCTCCGTGGCCGTTTACAACCACTACAAACGCATCATGCACGCCCGCAAGTCGGCCGACGACGAGGTGGAGATCGAAAAATCGAATATCATCATCGTCGGGGAGACCGGAACGGGGAAAACGCTCCTGGCCCGGACCATTGCCAAAATGCTGAATGTCCCCTTCTGCATCGCCGACGCCACGGCGCTGACCGAAGCCGGATATGTCGGCGAGGATGTGGAAAGCATCCTGGCCAGGCTGCTCCAGGTTGCCGACTATAATGTCGCTGCCGCGGAACGCGGGATCGTCTTTATCGACGAGGTGGATAAGATCGCGCGGAAGAGCGACAATCCCTCCATCACCAGGGATGTATCGGGTGAAGGGGTCCAGCAGGCCCTGCTGAAAATGCTGGAAGGCGCGATTGTCAATGTGCCTCCCCAGGGCGGGAGAAAGCATCCCGAACAACGGATGGTCCAGATCAACACGACCAATATCCTCTTTATCACGGGAGGAGCATTCGACGGCATCGAGAAGAAGATCGCCGCAAGGCTCCACACCAATATCATCGGGTACAAGAACAGCCGTTCAAAGGAACAGGTGGACAAGGAGAACCTGCTGCAATATATCTCCCCGGTCGACCTGAAAAGCTACGGACTGATCCCGGAACTGGTCGGAAGGCTGCCCATCGTAACGTTCATGCATGCCCTCGACCGGCAGACCCTTCGCCGGATCCTGACCGAACCCAAGAACTCCCTGGTCAAACAATATGCCAAGCTGTTCGAACTGGACAACATCAAACTGACCTTCGAGGAAGACGCCCTGGATTATATCGTCGAGAAATCGATCGAATTCAAGCTGGGCGCCAGGGGACTGAGGTCCATCCTGGAAGCGGTCATGAACGATGCCATGTTTGACATGCCCTCAAAAGGAAGTTCCCGTAGCCTGAAGGTGACCCGCGACTTTGTCGCCGACCATTTCGGTAAGAGCAGCATGGCAAAGCTTCGCGTGGCCTGACAATAAACGCGCCGGAGCGGCGTTTCATTCTGCCTGCAGGCATTACCCGGCAACGCCATGAGCAGATCCATCATTCTCCTCACCGGTTTGATCCTCCTCGCCTTCCAGCAGGCGCTTGCCCAGGTTATTCCCGATACGGTGCCGGCCAAGGTCATCGATGGCGACACCGTGCCGGTCATCGATCTGAAAGCTTACATGGCTTACCCGCCTTCAGCGCCACCCACCAGGCGGTCGGCCATCAAATATGACCGCCTGGTGTACAACGTGAAGAAAGTATACCCCTATGCCAAACTGGCCGGCGTCAAACTGGAAGAATTTAACAAGGTTTTGGAGACCATCCCGACCGAAAAAGAGCGAAAAGCTTACCTGAAGGGTGCGGAGAAACAATTGGAGGACCAGTTCGGCGATGAGATCCGGGACCTGACCTATTCCCAGGGCAAAATCCTGATCAAACTGATTTACCGGCAAACCGGGAACTCCTCGTATGAATTGGTCAGGGAACTCAGGGGTAAGTTCTCGGCATTCGTGTGGCAAACGCTGGCCACCCTGTTCGGGTATGACCTGAAAACCTCTTACGATCCCGTACACGATCCGCAGGACCAAGCCATAGAGCGCATCGTCCTCTCTATCGAAGAAGGAGCTTTATGAGAATATTCGGCCGGAAAGATTAACTTTACGCCCCTTTTACATCCGCCATCGCATGGACCTGTCGGTAGTGATCGTCAATTACAATGTCAAGTACTTCCTCGAGCAGTGCCTGCATTCGGTCATGAAGGCCATTGACGGACTGGATGCCGAGATCTTCGTGGTGGACAATAATTCCGTGGACGGTTCGATCCGTATGCTTCGCGAGAAATTCCCGCATGTGACGTTGATCGAGAACAAGGATAACAAGGGGTACTCGAAGGCCAACAACCAGGCGATCCGCAAAGCCAAGGGAAACTATATTCTACTGCTGAATCCCGACACGATCGTTGAAGATGATACCCTGGTAAAATGTGTCCGGTTCATGGAGGAACATCCCGATGCCGGCGGGCTTGGGGTGAAGATGATCGACGGCAAAGGGAAGTTTCTCCCCGAATCCAAGCGTGGCTTGCCCTCTCCTTCAGTTGCCTTTTTCAAGATCTTCGGATTCTCGGCCCTGTTTCCCCGCTCCCGCGTATTCAACAAGTATCACCTGGGATACCTGGATAAAGATAAAACCCACCCGGTGGACGTTCTTTCCGGGGCATTCATGATGCTCCGCAAAAAGGTGATCGACGAAGCCGGGATGCTGGATGAGGATTTTTTTATGTACGGGGAGGACATCGACCTCAGCTACCGGATCACCAAGGCCGGGTACAGGAATTATTATTACCCCGGGACCCGGATCATTCATTACAAGGGGGAAAGCACGAAAAAAAGCAGCCTGAACTACGTGTTCATGTTCTATAATGCCATGATCGTGTTCGCGAAGAAGCATTTTTCCAAAGAAAACGCCCGAATCCTGTCCACGCTCATCAACATCGCCATCTATATCCGGGCGTTCTTTTCGATCATGACAAGGTTTTTCAAACGGATTGCCCTTCCGCTGACCGATGCCCTGCTGCTTTTCGGAGGCATCTTCTTCATCAAAGGATATTGGGAGCACAATTTCATATTCCCGGAAGGAGGGCACTACCCGCTCGCCTTTACCGCCATTGCCCTCCCTCTCTACATCTTAATCTGGCTGCTTTCCGTTTATCTTACAGGGGGCTACGACAAACCGGTCAAGCTTTCCAAGATCCTTCTCGGCACCCTGACCGGGACCATCCTGATCCTGGTCCTTTACAGTCTCCTCAGTGAAAACTACCGGTTTTCCAGGGCGCTCATTATCCTGGGAGCCACCTGGGGCGCGGTCGCCATGTGCGGGTTCCGGATCCTCCTCCACCTGACAGGGATCAACGGGTACAAGATCAATTCGGAGAAAAACAAGCGGTTCATTATCTGCGGCGAAAAAGAGGAGGCGGAGCGGGTTTCCGAACTGCTGCAGAAAACCGTGCTGAGCCCCGGATTTATCGGGCTCGTCAGCTACCACCATCACCGGCACAACACCAACGGCTTTATCGGGCATTTGGGACAGATCCGGGAGATCATCAACATTCACCGGATCGACGAGGTGATCTTTTGTGCCAAAGACGTTCCCGCCCAGGTCATCATGGATAAGATGACGGAACTGCAGGATAAGCTGGTCGATTTCAAGATCGCTCCCCCGGAGAGCCTTTCCATCATCGGGAGCAACTCCATCAATACCTCCGGCGACTTGTACGTGATCGACATCAACGCCATCACCAAGATCGCCAACCGGAGGAACAAACGGCTCCTGGATATTATCGTTTCCTCTTCCCTCCTGCTGTTCTCCCCTTTGGTATTGTTCATCGTCAAAAACCCGGTCGGGCTGTTCAGGAATATCTTTTCCGTCTTTTTCGGATTCAAATCATGGGTTGGGTATTCCGAACTCAGCGATTCGGAAAAGCAGCGACTCCCGGCCATCCGGAAAGGGGTCCTGAACCCGTTCGACGCGTTCCGGAAAGAACCTGTCCCGGGCGAAGCCGTTTCCCGATTAAACCTGATGTACGCAAGGGATTACCAGTTCTCCAACGATTTCAACATCATCCTGAAGGGATTCCGGGAACTGGGAAGAAGATAGATTTCTTCGTATTATTTTGAATCATTCAAAATAAGAAAAATTGCGTATCTTTGCATCCTGATCCATTAAGAAGAATAACACCATGGCAAACTATCCGGTAGTCGTACCCAGGCTGGGCGAAGCGGTAATCGAAGCGACGCTCACACGATGGCTCAAAAACGAAGGTGATCCGGTTGAGGCTGAAGAACCCATCGCGGAGATCGCCACAGACAAGGTAGATTCGGAAATCGTTTCACCGGTTGCGGGCATCCTTTCGAAGAAGATCGCGAAAGAAGGAGATGTGATCCCCGTCGGACAAGTGATCGCAGAACTGGAAACAGCCATCGAAGCTCCGGTTTCTCCTTCCGTGCCGGAACAAGCGGCCCCCGCGGCAGGAGAACCCGCTTTAGACAAGAAAGAAAAGGCCGTACTGACTGAGCCAGCCGGAGAGGAATCCGGCCAGCCTTCCGGCACACGCTTCTACTCGCCGCTTGTACGAAGCATCGCACGCCAGGAGAATATCCCTTTCCAGGAACTGGACAAGATCCAGGGGACCGGTAAGGACGATCGTCTCACCAAGCAGGATATCCTGAACTATCTTGAATCCAGGAAGTCGGGAAAAACTGTCATGCCGGCTGCTCCGGTTCCGACAGCAGCGCCGGTCCAGGTCCGCCCTCCCCAGCAGCCATTCGTGCCCGGAACCGGTGATACGATCATTGAGATGGACCGGATCCGGCAGCTGATCTCATCCCATATGGTCCGGTCGGTGCAGACTTCACCCCATGTCACGTCATTTGCCGAGGTGGACATGACGCGCATCGTGGCATGGCGGGAAAAGAACAAGGAGACGTTCCAGAAAAAGCACGGCGAAAAGCTAACTTTCACCCCCATCATCATTGAAGCAATCGCAAAGGCGGTCAGGGACTACCCCATGGTCAACGTGTCCGTGGACGGGACCAAGATCGTCCTTCACGGGGACATTAACATCGGGATGGCAGTGGCCCTGCCCAACGATAACCTCATCGTTCCTGTCGTCAGGAATGCCGGTGATCTGAACCTGACAGGAGTCATCAAACGGGTGAATGATCTGGCCAACCGGGCGCGGCTGAACAAGTTGGTTCCCGACGAGATCACCGGAGGTACGCTGTCTCTCACCAACCTCGGTTCGTTCGGAACCCTGATGGGCACGCCGATCATCAACCAGCCGCAATGCGCCATCGTAGCTGTGGGGATCATTAAAAAACGGCCTGTCGTGGTTGAGACCCCCGAGGGGGATCAGATCGCAATCCGTTCCATGATGATCGCTTCGGTGACTTACGATCACCGTGTGATCGACGGGGCGCTGGGCGGCAAATTCCTTGCCCGGATAACGGATTACCTGGAGCAATTCGACACGCAACAAATCCTGTGATGGAGCTGAACCTGACCCATCCGCTGGCATTCATCGACCTGGAAACAACGGGCATCAAAGTCGCCACCGACCGGATCGTCGAGATCTGCATATTCAGGATACAACCCGACGGGACATCGAAAATCCTTACGCGGCGCATCAACCCGGAGATGCATATTCCTGCCGAGGTGACCGCGATTCACGGGATCCGTGACGAAGATGTACAGGATTGCCCGAAGTTCCGGGACCTTGCGCATGAACTGGCCCAGTTTATGGAATCGTGCGATATCGCGGGGTATAATTCCAATCATTTCGACATTCCCCTGCTGGTGGAAGAATTCCTGCGGGCTGAAGTTGAGTTTGACCTCAAAGGAAGGCGGTTTGTGGATGTACAGAATATTTTCCACAAAATGGAACCCCGTAATCTTCGCGCAGCTTACAAGTTTTATTGCGACAAGGAACTGGAGAACGCCCACAGCGCCGAAGCGGATACCCTGGCCACCTACGAGATCCTCAAAGCCCAGCTGGACCGGTACAGGGATGTGGAGATCCGCGACCGGAAAGGCAATCCCGTACGGCCGATCGTGAATGACGTCAAAGCGCTCAGTGAGTTCTCTTATTCGACCCGCGCCGTTGACCTCATCGGCCATATCGTGTACAATGACCGCAACGTGGAAGTATTCAACTTCGGAAAACACAAGGGGAAATCCGTCACTGAGGTATTCAAAACGGAACCATCCTACTACGACTGGATCATGAAAAGCGAGTTCCCGCTCAGCACTAAGAAAGTTGTCACATCGATCAAACTGAGAGGATTCAATAACGAATCGGTCAAAACAGAATTGTTTTAATCCATATGAAGATCATCTGCATCGGAAGAAATTATGTTGAGCATATCAAGGAACTCAACAGTGCCATGCCGACCGCACCCGTTTTCTTCCTCAAACCCGATACGGCGCTCCTCACGAGAAACCGACCCTTTTACTATCCCGGTTTTACCAGCGAGATCCATCACGAAGTAGAACTTGTCCTGAAAATCTCCAAACTGGGGAAATCCATCGGCAGGGATTTTGCACATGCCTATTACGATGAGATCGGGCTCGGCCTGGATTTCACTGCACGTGACCTGCAGGATGATGCCAAGAAAAAAGGATTGCCGTGGGCCTTGTCCAAGGGATTCGATAACGCAGCCCCGGTCGGCCGGTTCGTTCCGAAATCAAGGTTCCCCGACCTGCGGAACATCAGCTTTCATCTTGACCTGAACGGAAAAACAGTCCAGAAAGGCAATTCTTCCCTGATGCTTTATCCGTTCGATGAGATCATTGCATACATCTCGCAATTCATGACCCTCCGTACAGGCGATCTGATCTTTACCGGCACCCCGGCTGGAGTCGGACCCATAAAACCCGGAGATCTGCTGGAAGCCTACCTGGAAGGGGAACCTGCTTTGAAATGCAGGATCAAATAGATTTGGCCTTCGCCATTCTGAGAATCACGGCATCCGGGATCCCGACCAGCTTATAAACGGACCGGTAGAGCACCCTGCCTCCCTGTTCGCACTGCAGGTTCGCGATATAGTTCCGGTTTTTCTTTTCCCGTTCAAAATGGATCCTGTAACCGATCATCCCGGAATCATCCAGATGCATAAACTGCCCGGGAAGGAAGATCTCCAGGGTGTGATAAAATGGAGAAACCTTTCCCGGACCGTTGATGAGTTCGTCGATCTCGCGCTCGATCTCGGTGGAGGATTCTTCTATCTTCTGGTAAAGGGCATGGGATGCATAGGCCACGGAGAACAGGAACCCGTTGACTTCTTTGTCGTGAATTCCGGTCAGGCGGTCGAATGCTTCTACCTGGGAGGCATTCACCGGAAGAGAGATGATGGTGCCTTCCATCTGTTCAGCAAACGGGTGCGGCGAGGATTCCACAAAGGTGTAATCCTCATGTGATGACAAGGTATCCTTGTGGTTGATCGCCGCCAGCCGGATCCGGCCCGGAGTCAAGGCTTCGGGTTCCGCCACCAGGTCGGCGAAGTCCCCCGAACTGAGCAGGGTATTGAAAAAAACCCGGAACCTGCCGGCCCTGGTTTTAATGAATTCCGAGCTGAGTTTGGCCGTGCAGGCAAAAGCGAACATCCCGGGAACGATCACACGCTTTCCGAGAGTCCCCATGAAGGCCGGGTCATGAACTTCGTTTGTATCTTTTGTGGCTTTGCAAAACTCTGTGATCGACTGGTCTGTAAAGATGATTCTTTTCTTCATATCAATGTATGATAACATCCGTGATCACCTCTGCCTTCACTTCGCCGTTCAGTGCTTTGCATATTTTTTCACGGGAATACGACAGCTCGTTGCGCAACGCCGCGGAATCGATCCTGACGTAAAGAACCTTTTTTCTGATGGTCAGCTTTTTCGTGTGATTCGCCACCATTTTCCCCATGACCTTATCCCATGAATGGATCAACTGTTTCTGCAACAGCTTTTCATCGAGGTGATAGGATTTCATGAAATCCCCGATCGCCTCTTTCAGGGACAGTTCGCCTTTATGTTTCACACGGGTGATCTAAGGGACAAAATTACGAATTCGGATTCACCTGTTCGCCGGGATCCGGAAGATTTTATGGTCGATGCTGATCGCATCAAAGATCCGGCGGACCTTTTCCTCCTGGGTATCGGTAATGAACACCTGCCCGAAATTATGTTCGCTGACCAGTTTGATCAGTTGTTCAACCCGATGGTCGTCGAGCTTGTCAAACACGTCATCGAGGAGGAGAATCGGTTTAAATCCTTTCTTTGACCTGGTGAAATCGAATTGGGCGAGCTTGACCGCCACGACGAAGGATTTCTGCTGACCCTGGGATCCGTAACGTTTCACCGGATGGCCATCCATCATGAAGTCCAGGTCGTCCTTGTGGATCCCGCTGTTGGTGAATTGGGTCAGCCGGTCTTTCCGCAGAGATCCCTGCAGCAACTCCCGGACCGGAGATTGATGAAGCTGGGAGACATACCGGATATCCACTTCCTCGTTTCCTGCGCTGATGAACCGGTAATATTTGTTAAAGATCGGGATGAACTCTGTGAGGAACGATTTTCTTTTCGAATAGATCGCTTCCCCCAACGAACACAATGGCTCATCCCAGATCTCCAAGGAGGATGCATCGAACAGGCCCTTCTCGGCAAACTGTTTCAACAGGGTGTTCCGGTGGAAGAGCGCCTTGTTGTAATTGATCAGGGCATCCAGGTACAGGTGGTCAAACTGGGAAATGACACTGTCGATGTATTTCCTGCGGATCTCACTGCCGTCGTTGATGAGGTCACGGTCGTAAGGTGAAATCATGACCAACGGAACGGTACCTATATGATCGGCCAGCCGTTCATACTCCTTCTTGTTCAGAAGGAATCGTTTCTTTTGTCCTCTTTTCTGGATGCACTGCAGAAGGTCGTGGGTGGGATGAGTTGCGGACAGGTGGCCATGGATGGCAAAGAAATCCTCGCCGTGACGGATGTTATGGGTATCGACGGAGGTAAAGTAGCTCTTGCAGAAAGCCAGGTAGTGGATGGCATCCAGGAGATTGGTCTTTCCCGCCCCGTTGGAACCAACGAAACAGTTGATCTTGTCGGAGAAGATGAATTCCGCTTCCGGATAGCTTTTAAAGTTCGAGAGCGTCAGTTTGTGCAGATACATCAGCCTATTTCATTGATAAGATCCCTCCGGCCACCTCTTCCATCAGCCACATCGGGGTGGATGTGGCGCCACATACGCCAACCTTGTCCACGCCGGAAAACCACTCTTTGTTCAGCTCGGAGCGATCGGAAACCAGGAAAGTACGGGGATTGATCTCCCGGCAAACCTGGTACAGGATCATTCCGTTGGAGCTTTTTTTCCCGCTCACGAATACGACGGCATCGTAGTTCCTGGCGAAATCTTTCAGCTGTGAGGAGCGGTTTGAGACCTGCCTGCAGATGCTGTCGTTCCAGCGGAAATCCGGTTCCTGTCCGGGCCGGGCTGCCCGCATCCGTGCGCCGATCAGCCTGATGATCCGCTGAAAGCCATCAACGCTTTTGGTCGTTTGCGAGTAGAGCCGCACGGGCCGTGTAAAATCGATCTGGACCAGGTCGTGTTCGTCTCCCACAATAATCGCCTCCCCGTTGGTCTGGCCTTTCAGTCCGTTCACCTCGGCGTGACCCTCTTTACCGTAAATGACCACCTGCCCGTTCTTCGCAGAGACCTCTTCATACCCTTGCCTGACCTCGTTTTGCAGGTTAAGCACGATCGGGCAGGAGGCATCTACCAGTTCGATGTTATTCCGCAAAGCCGTCTGGTAGGTCTCAGGGGGTTCGCCGTGAGCCCGGATCATGACTTTGCAGTTCCGGAGCTGCTGGAGGTCTTCATGGCTGATGATCACCAGCCCTTTTTCTTTCAGGCGATTCACCTCCATATTGTTATGCACGATATCACCCAGGCAGTACAGCGTGTGCGTGCTCTGCAGCTCCCGTTCCGCCACGTCAATGGCATGAACAACACCGAAACAAAACCCGGAATGCGGGTCGATGGTGACCGTCATGGAAGATACGGATTTGGTTACTGCAAAGTTAGTTCTTTTTGGAGAAAGCTCCGAGGTTGACCATCATGGTCACGTAGTTGGGATTGATCCCGCCGGCCTGGTAAGTGGCGCGTGTGTAACTGAAATTGAACATCTTCACCCGGAAACCGATCCCGTAGCTGAACCCGGCCAGTCCGGCCTTGGAGTAAAGCTTCATCTCCTGGCGCCGCTGGTAATTGTAACCCAGACGGATCGAAAAGACTTTGGCAATCGTCACTTCTCCTCCGATCACGACATGACGCATGAGGTTGTCGCCAAACTCCTCAAAGCCGCTTTTCTCATCGATCTGGCCCGTCAGCGGATCCGCCTGGTTATTGGGATCTGCCGGATCGGTGTAGGAAAGATCCCAGCGGGTGAGATTGGTCAGCAACAGGTGTATCCGGAAGGGGATGTGCTTGAATCGCTGGGAAAGTGCGATCTGCAGTTCAAACGGCAGGGGTTCATACTGCCCGGCGATGTAAGGCACGATCTGTGAACCGATGTTCCTGGCCAGCAGGCTGGCCGTGAAGAGTTCATTCTTCGTCATGTAGGTGCCGGCAATGTCAACGGCCAGGCCGAATGATTTGTAAGTGTCGAGAGACGAATAGATGATCTTGCCGGTGGCGCCAATGCTGAAATTGGGATTCAGCTGTCGCCCCCACCCGATATTGAACGCGTATTCCGAGGCTGTGAATTCGCCCGTGATGGTCCCTGTTTCATCCGCTTCCGTGAACTTCCCGTAATTCATGAACTGCAGGCCGCCGACGAAACTGCCGGCCTTTTCAAAGGTCCTCGAGTACATGATGAACCCGAAATTATTGCCGGTAAAGTAGTTCACGTAGCTAAGCGCCAGGTTGTTGTTCATTTCCGGCGAGATCACGGAAGGATTGGTCAGGGTCAGGGTGATGTCATTGTCCCTGATGGCCAGGACGTTTCCGCCCATCGCCGCGACACGGGCAGAATTCGTAATGTTGAGAAATTTATAGGTGGCTTCTCCCCCGATCTGGGCCTCTGCGTGGACAGGGACCAGCATGTTGAAGAGACCGGAGGCGATGATAACGGTTAGTAACCTGTACACGATAGATCAGCGGTTTAATTACTGTATGAAACGAGGATGCGGTGTAATTATTATTCAGAAGCGAAAAATCATTTATCCAATAATCCCCGTCCGCTCTTTTTCAGGCGATCGGTCTCCCGCAGGTCGGAAACCAGCTTATCCAGGATCCCGTTGATAAAGAGCTTGCTTTTAGCCGAACTGAAGGATTTGGAGATCTCGATGTATTCATTGAGCGTGACCTTGACGGGGATGTTCGGAAAGAACAGCAGTTCCGACAAAGCCATCTTCAGCAGGATGATATCGGTGAGGGCGATCCTGTCCAGTTCCCAGTTCTTGGTTCGCTCGCTGATCAGGGCGGCAAATTCATCCGAGTGCAGGATCGTTTTGCGGAACAGGTCGGCGATGAACCGGCGGTCATCGGCAGGATCATCCTCCTCCTCCCGCACAAGCAATGAAACAAGGGTTCCTTCACTGGAAAAATCTTCCGGAATGCTTTTTATCGTTTTCACAACGAACATCCCGGCCCAATCGAAGTCATCCGCCCAGTAAATGCTTCGCTCTTCGCAGAAGAACTGCAGTTCCGGGCTGTGAAGAATGACCTTACGGACCAGTCGTGCTAAAAAATCCCGGTCGGCGTTGAATGACCGGTCGGAAGATTCGAGGTATTCGCGGAAATCCTTACTATCCCTCATTCTGACAAACATCTTCCGCAACATTTCCTGCTCATCCGCCCAGTTGAATTTGTACTTCCCCAATTGGCGGGCCAGGTCCTGGTTGTTTGCCAAAATTTGTATTACTTTATTGTCTATCAGACGAGTATTAGGATTTTTCTCTTCATCCGTGGGGAAGAATTTATGCTTGGCTTCTTCAGTCCTCTTCCCGTAGTAATCCAGGAACTCGAGCAGCACGGAGAACTGGAGGTAGAATAGTTCATATGTTTTCCCGATGCTGGTAAAGAGATTCTTTTCGGCCGTTTCAATCCTCGGTTCGCCTCCCTGGAAATATGCGTACAGGGCCTGTAAGATCTTGATCCTGTATTGCCTTCTGCCTAACATTGAAATGCTTTATGAAAGAACATGCAGTTGCTGTATGGTGTGCCGTGCAAAGCTACCAATTCTGTTGAAATAAACTTTTTGTTTCAAATAATATTTCTATTTTTGCGTTTGTCCGGATGAAGAACGGATCTATTTAACGCGTTGCATCGATGGAAGAGAATGAAAACAAGGATCAGGACCGGGGTGAAATATTCTCTAGGACTGTCCGGGCAGGCAAGCGAACCTACTTTTTTGATGTCAAAGCCACCATTGCCGACGAATATTACCTGACGATCACCGAAAGCAAACGTCGGTTTAATAATGATCAGGGAAAATTCTTTTATGAAAAGCACAAACTCTTCCTGTACAAGGAAGATTTTGAAAAGTTCTCGACAGGCCTGGCCGATACGATCGAATTTATAAGGAGCGGGAAAATTCCTCCTCCCCTGCCCTCCGAAGACAAGGAGTTGCCGGTCACCGGGGATGATATCACATCCAAGCACAGCAGTATCGAGTTCGAAGACCTCACATCGGATTCCGAATCAAACTGAATTTCATGCAAATAAGAAACGTTCAGGCTGCTGTTTCGGCAGCCTGCTCGGTTTCAGGTCGTTGCAAGCCAGTAAGTTGTCATTACTTTTCAACATCACGGACGGGTTCAGATTAAAGATGTATTTTTGCAACTACAGGTGAAAAACCATTATACTCCGAGAAGACTTTCATGGGAAAAGTAATTGTAATCGCGAATCAGAAGGGCGGCGTCGGTAAAACCACCACGGCCATCAACCTGGCTGCAGGACTTGCCGTACTGGAACACAAAACCCTGATCATTGACGCAGATCCGCAGGCCAATGCGACCTCCGGCGTAGGCATCGATCCCCGCAATGTAACCACCAGCATTTACGAATGCATCATGGACGACGTGGACCCGCGACCCATCATTTCGGCCACCTCCACCCCTTATCTTGATCTCATCCCGGCCCATATCGACCTGGTCGGCGCCGAGATCGAGATGATCAACCTGCCCAGCCGCGAAAAGATGATGCGGAAAGTGATCGACCACGTCCGCAACGATTACGACTTCATCCTGATCGACTGCTCACCATCCCTCGGCCTGATCACAGTCAATGCGCTCACCGCAGCCGATTCGGTCATCATCCCTGTGCAATGCGAATATTTTGCCCTGGAGGGCCTTGGGAAACTGCTCAACACCATCAAGATCGTTCAGTCGCGACTAAACCCGGGGCTGGATATCGAGGGAATCCTGCTGACCATGTACGATAACAGGCTGAACCTGGCAAAACAGGTGGTGGAAGAAGTCAAGACACATTTCCAGCAAATGGTGTTTTCCACGATCATCAACAGGAATACGAAACTCGGAGAAGCTCCCAGTTTCGGCAATACCATCATGACGCATGACATTAACAGCATGGGTGCGATCAACTACCTGAACTTGGCCCGGGAGATCTTACAGAAAAACGCGATAACCAAATTGTCCAACGCAGAAAATTAAAGCGAACAGCAGGATGCAACAAAAGAAGAAGGCATTGGGCAGGGGCTTGAGCGCACTGCTTGAGAATCCCGAAACGGATATCACGACCCGGGATGTGACCGGCGATTTCGTGATGGGAGCCGTTGCCCAGGTGCCGATCGAACACATCGAACCAAACCCGTTTCAACCGCGGACTAATTTTAACGAAGAAGAACTGGCCGAGCTGGCATTATCCATCCAGCAGCAAGGCATCATCCAGCCGGTAACCGTCCGGAAAATGGGGCACGACCGGTACCAGCTGATCTCCGGCGAACGCCGGCTGAAAGCGGCCAAAGTGGCCGGCCTGACGGAAATCCCGGCTTACATCCGCGTTGCCAACGACGAACAGATGCTGGAAATGGCATTGGTTGAGAATATCCAACGCGAGGATCTGAACCCGATCGAAATTGCAGTCAGCTACCGGCGGCTGCTCGAAGAATGCCATATCAGCCAGGAAGAGCTGAGCCGGAAGGTGGGGAAAGACAGGTCGACGATCTCCAATTATATCCGGCTGCTCCGTCTTCCACAGGAAATACAGGATGCGATCAGTCATGGTTCGGTCACCATGGGTCACGCCCGCACCCTGATTACAGTGGATGATCCGGCAAAACAACTCGCCCTGCTCGACATGATCATCCGCAGCGAGTTATCGGTGCGGCAGGCGGAGGAACTCGCCCGGAAACCCGAACAGGTGAAACCGTCCCGGCCGAAACCGCCCGAGCTTATACTGCCGGCAACTTACACTGAAGGCAAGGAAACCCTGAACCGGAAACTGGATGGCCGGGTTGAACTGAAGATCAACCGCAAGGGTGGAGGCACGATCCTGATCCCGTTCGGCTCCGAAGAAGAGGCGCTGGCGCTCGCGAACGGGGTGCCGTACGCC
>DAIRDK010000023.1:0-21456 GCA_036796175.1 Bacteroidales bacterium
GGCCAGGGTTGTTCCTTTGGCGCTTTTTTTTGAAGATGGTCTCCTTCGCGTTGCCATGTTTACTCTACCGGTACAAATTTACAAGGTTCTGCCGGTAAACCAAGCCCCCTGCACCATTCGCCATGCTTAATTTTTACTATCTTTGAAGCCCTATCGAACAACGAAATTCCAATAACGAACAACGAATAACCATGGGAACAACAATCACTACCGGCAACCGGGGTAAGGGCGTCCGATCCGACTGCTTTGTTACGCTGGAACTTACCGGTCAGGGAGGGATCGTTCTGCAGGTGGATTCCAAAGTGGGCGTCATGTATGGGAATGACATCCACCGGGAAGCCAGGGACATCCTCGCTTTCTTCGGCGTGGCCAACGCTGCCGTGAAGATCGAGGACTCGGGCGCCCTGCCGCTGGTCATTGCCGCCCGACTGGAAGCAGCCATCCGCAAAGCGACCGGCTCCGACAAGGAGTACCTCCTGCCAATGCTCAAAGAAAACCTGTATACGACCCCCCGCGACAGGAACCGTTTTTCGCGGCTATACCTCCCGGGCAACACCCCCAGCCTGATGATCAACGCAGGGATCCATAAACCTGACGGCATCATCCTTGACCTGGAGGATGCCGTGGCGCCTGATAAGAAGGAAGAAGCCCGTTACCTGGTCCGCAATGCCCTGCGCGGCATCAACTTCTACGGTGCAGAGCGGATGGTGCGCATAAACCAGGGTGAACGGGGACTCGATGATCTCGACTACGTCATCCCCCACAACGTGAACCTGATCCTCCTGCCGAAATGTGAAAAGCCGGAACAGGTGCACGCCATCAACGACCGGATCAACAAGATCCAAAAGAAAACCAGGCAGAACCATCCCGTGTGGATCATGCCGATCATCGAAAGCGCACTGGGGGTGATCAATGCCCATCCGATTGCTGCCTCCGCAGAGAACGTCGTATCCCTGGCCATCGGACTGGAGGATTACACCGCGGATATCGCGACGCGCCGCACTCCTGAAGGGAATGAGTCGTTCGTAGCCCGGAACCTGATCGTGATGGCCGCCCGCGCGGCCGGCATTCAGCCGATCGATTCGGTATTCTCCGATGTGGGCGACATGGAAGGGCTGAAACAGAACGTGCTTCGCTCAAAAGCCCTGGGCTTCGACGGCATGGGATGCATCCACCCGCGGCAGATCCGCATCATCCATGAGGCATTCGCGCCGTCAGCCGAGGAGATCGAACGAGCCAAAAAGATCGTATTCGCTTACCATAAGGCCGAAGAACAGGGACTGGGCGTTGTGGCCCTGGGTACAAAAATGATCGATCCCCCGGTGGTCAAGAGGGCGCTGAATACCATCACCCTGGCTGTTAAACTGAATAAACTCAAAGAAACCTGGAGGGAGAGCTATGAGCAAGTATGACAAACTCGTGACCAATGCAGCCGGCCGGATCGTCCCAACTGTGATCAACGGACAACCTGCCGTTCCCTATATGGGGATCGGGAAATACCGGCCTGAGGGGCGTAGGGCTGCCCCGAAACTGGCTTCCTGCGCTGATTTTCCGATGGACGGCAACAAGGTGCTCTCAGGCCTGAAAGAGGCCTTGCTGAAAGCCGGTCTCCGCAACGGGATCACCATTTCTACGCACCACCATTTCCGCAACGGGGACCTGGTCGCCAACCAGATCTTCGATATCGCCCATGATCTCGGGATCAAAGACCTGACGTGGTATCCTTCCGCATCCTTCCCCTGCCATGAACCGATGACCAAATACCTCGAGGACGGCACGATCCATCACATCGAAGGAAGCATGAACGGGGCGCTGGGAAGGTTTACGTCAGAAGGCAAAATGACAGGTCTTGGCGTGCTCCGGTCGCACGGGGGACGGTACCAGGCTGTCCAGGACGGTGAAGTCCACATCGACATCGCCGTGATCGCAGCCCCCACCGCCGACCCGTTCGGCGACTGCAACGGCGTGAATGGATCCGCCGCCTGCGGACCGCTGGGATTCGCCCTCGCGGATGCGCAGTATGCAGACAAAGTCATTGTTGTCACCGACAATCTCATCCCTTTCCCCTGCATTCCCTGGCAGATCAACGGGAATTATGTCGATTATGTCGTTGTGATGGACCAGATCGGTATCCCCGAAAAGATCGTCAGCGGAACCACGGAGATCACCAAGAGCCCCGACCGGCTGCTCCTGGCCGAATGGTCGGCACAGTTCTGCGATGAAGCCGGACTGATTTACGACGGGTTTTCCTTCCAGGCCGGGGCAGGCGGAACGGCCTTGTCGATCGGGATTTATTTTGCTGACATTCTCCGTGAACGGAAATGGAAAGCCCGTTTCGCGCGGGGAGGAAGCAATAAATACCTGGTGCAGATGCTGAACGAAGGACTTGTCGAGTACATCCTCGACGGACAGACATTCGATCTGGACGGCGTCCGGTCGATGCGCGACAATCCTCATCACGTCTGGACCAGCCCCTTCACCAGCTACAATTACCATGGCAAAGGGAACTTCTCCTCTATGGTGGACATCGTGATCCTGGGCGCCACCGAAGTGGATGTCCATTTTAACGCAAACGTAGTGACCCATTCCGACGGGTATTTGCTCCACGGTATCGGCGGATGGCAAAACACGCTCTTCGGCAAGACCGTCATCCTGCCTGTGCCGTTGTTCCGTGACCGGATCCCGGTGATCCGCGAGGAGGTCACGACCCTGTGCGGCCCCGGCGAACTGATCGACGTGATTGTCACTGAACGGGGCATTGCCATCAACCCGAAACGGACGGATCTCATTGAACGGATGAAACACTCGAAACTGCCAATCTGTTCTATCGAGGAACTGAAAGATGAGGCCGAGAAGATCTGCGGCGTACCGGAGAAACCGAAATTCAGTGATGAAGTGGTGGCGGTGGTGAAGTGGGTCGACGGCACGGTCCTCGACAGCATCCGCCGAGTGATCGTTTAACCCGAAAGGTTTGACCATACAGCAGATACTCCTGAAATATTGGGGGTATTCAACCTTCCGGCCGATGCAGGAAGAGATCATCCGGTCGGTCATGGACGGACGGGACACCCTCGCGCTACTGCCCACCGGCGGAGGCAAATCCATTACATTCCAGGTACCTGCATTAGCCATGGACGGCCTTTGTCTTGTCGTCTCCCCCCTGATTGCCCTGATGAAAGACCAGGTGGACCGGTTGAAGAGGCTGGGCATTCCGGCTGCGGCTCTTTATTCCGGGATGCATCCGGACGAGATGGACCGCGTCCTTTCCAATGCAAAGTACGGCAACACCAAACTGCTGTATCTTTCCCCGGAGAGGCTGGCGACAGCCCGGATGCGGTCGGCCCTGGAGCACATCAGGGTGAATCTCCTGGCCGTAGATGAAGCGCATTGCATATCCCAGTGGGGGTATGACTTTCGTCCGCCGTACCTGCGTATCGCGGAGATCAGGGATTACCTCCCCGGGGTGCCGGTGCTGGCCCTTACGGCCACTGCAACCGCCAAAGTGACCCGGGATATCCGCGAAAAACTGAAGTTCCGCAACGGGCAGTTCTTCCAGAAAACGTTTGAACGGAAAAACCTGACTTATGTCGTCCTCCGGGATGAAGACAAACTGAAACGGCTTCTGAACATCGTACGAAAAGTTAAAGGGAGCGGCGTGGTCTATGTGCGGAACCGGAAGCAGACGCGGGAGGTGGCTGAGTACCTGAAGAAACAGGGCGTCAGCGCCGATTATTACCACGCCGGTCTGGAGCCCAAAAGCCGGTCGTTGAGACAACAGAAGTGGACCGATGGAAAAACCCTGGTGATGGTTTCCACCAATGCCTTCGGGATGGGGATCGACAAGCCTGATGTCAGGTTTGTGGTACACCTGGATCTTCCCGACTGCATTGAAGCTTACTTCCAGGAAGCCGGCCGCGCAGGACGGGACGAAAAACCAGCCTGGGCGGTTCTGTTGTTTGAACATGCCGACATCCTGGACGCTCGTCAACAACTGGAACTGGAATACCCGGAGATCCCGGTGATCCGTTCCGTTTACCAATCGCTTGGAAATTTCTACCAGTTGCCGGTCGGGGCCGGCCAGGACGAAACGTTCGATTTCGACTTGTTCCGGTTTTCCGCCCAGGCAGGACAATCTGCCGTGACCGTGTTCAACTCCCTCCGTCTCCTGGAAAAAGAAGGCTATATCCTTCTTTCAGATGCCGTGAAAAGTCCATCCCGGGTGTATATCAAAGCCAACAAAGAAGCGCTTTACCGGTTCCAGGTGGAACGGGAGGAGTATGACCCGCTCATAAAAACACTGCTGCGCTCGTATTCAGGGATCATGACAGACTTCACCGGGATCAGTGAGCAGGCGCTGGCTGCCAAACTCGGAATGACCGCAGAAAAAGTAGCGTCCGGTTTGCTGGACATGACCCGGTATGATCTTCTGGATTATATCCCCCAAACCGATAAACCACGTTTGACCTTCACCACCGAACGGCTCGATGCAAAGCACCTGTACATCTCCCCGGCCGTTTACAGGGACCGCAGGAAAGAAGCGGAACAAAGGCTGGAGTCGATGATCCGCTATGCAGAATCGACAACCAAATGCAGGAGCCAGCAACTCCTGTCGTACTTCGGCGAATGCCATGCCAAACGATGCGGCAAATGTGATGTATGCCTCGAACGAAACAAGATCGAACTGAATGAGGCGGAGTTCGACCAGGTTGCAGGGATTATCAAACCGATACTGAAGTCCATGCCACGTACCCTTGACGAACTGGCCGAAGCCTGCTCCCCGATCCCGGCAGAAAAGGTGATCCGCGCGATACAATGGTTGACCGATACCGGAAAAGTCAGGGTACTGCCCGAAGGCACTTACTCGTGGAACTGATTTTCTTATAATTTTACGTCATGAAAGACCTGCGGCTCACGGGCATCTTCGTGTTTCTTCTCCTGGTTTCCGGACTTTCCTTCAGCGCTTTTAACGGCCGTGTTCACCTGTTTGACTGGGACGAGATCAATTTCGCGGAGTCGGCGCGGGAGATGATAGTGACGGGCGACTACCTGACGGTCCGGATCGGGTTTCATCCATTCTGGGAGAAGCCACCTCTCTTCATGGCCATGCAGGCAGCCTCAATGAATATCTTTGGGGTCAACGAAATGGCTGCCCGATTGCCCAACACGATCGCTGGCCTTCTGACTCTTCTTGTACTTTTTTTCACCGGCCGGAAATTTTTCGGTGATCGCTTCGGACTCGCATGGTGCATACTTTACCTGGTCAGCTTCCTGCCGTTCCTGTACTTTAAATCGGGGCTCATCGATCCCTGGTTCAACCTGTTCATCTTTTCCGGGATAGTTACTTATATCCTCTACGAACAGGATGGACACTCTTCCTTGTGGCTTGTGCTTTCGGCGATCCTGACCGGGCTTGCCGTGCTCACAAAAGGACCCGTCGCCCTGCTGGTCGTCCTCCTGACTGCAGGTACTGTTTTTATTTTGAGGCGGTTTCAGCATGTTATTCCCCTGAAGTGGATGCTCCTCTGGTTCTTGGTATTCGTTATTACAGGTGGAACATGGTTCCTCCTGATGGCGTTGAACGGGCGGGCAGAGACCATCGCACAATTCTTCATTTACCAGGTTCGGCTCTTTCGGACTGAAGATGCCGGGCACGGGGGCTTCCCGCTGTTTCATGTGGTCGTGCTGTTTTTCGGAGCATTTCCCGCTTCTGTCCTGGCCCTGACCTCGTTCTTCCGGAACCGGGCGGATGAGGGAAGACAGAGGGCATTCAGGAACTGGATGCTGGTCCTGTTTTGGGTTGTGCTGATCCTGTTCAGCCTGGTCAAAACCAAAATCGTGCATTACTCCTCTTTATGTTATTTCCCCATTACTTTCCTGGCCACCCTGGAAATAACCTGGCTGCTGGAAAATAAAAAAAGACTGTCGCGAGGGATCCTGGCGATCCTGGCATCGGTTATCTCGGTATGGGCCGTTTTCTCTTTCCTTGTTCCATTAGCCCTCGGTCCGTTTAAGCCAACCCTGATCCGTATGCTTGCGACGAGCGACGCGGCTACGCTGGCCATGCTGGGCACAGGGGTCAGATGGCCCGTTTATACTTTTGTACCGGCACTTCTCCTGGTTCTGACATTCCTCTTCATCCTGATATATCGGAGGAACCTGGCCAGGCAGATGGCCGTACTCGCAACCGGATGCTTCCTGTTCATCAACCTGTCCGTCTGGTTCTTTACCTCCCGGGTGGAGGAATACTCCCAGCGAGCCAACATCGAGTTCTTTAAGGGACTGGAAGGAAAAGATGTTTACACTCGGACGTTAGGGATCAAAAGTTACGCGAACTATTTTTATGCGAAAGTCCTGCCTGCGGCCAATCCCATCGCCGACAGCAAGAACTGGCAACTCTTCGGGCCGGTGGATAAACCGGTCTATTGTTCCTTCAGCCTGAACCAGAAAAGGAATTATTTGAAACGATATTACAATCTCGATTTGCTTGATGAACAGAATGGATTCGTATTTTGCGTGAGGAAACCAACCATCCAGGATAAACCATGATTCAGGGAAAGATCATTACGGTTGTAATGCCGGCGTATAATGCCGGCAGGACACTTGAACAGAATTATAACGAAATCCCCTTCGACATGGTCGACCATGTGATCCTGGTCGACGATCACAGTTCGGACAACACCGTTGAAGTGGCCCAGCGACTGGGCATCAGGCACATTATCCGGCATGACGTCAACAAAGGATACGGAGGTAACCAGAAAACCTGTTACAACAAGGCCCGCGAACTCAATTCGGATATCGTGGTCATGCTGCATCCCGATTACCAGTATACCCCGAAACTGCTGGCTTCCATGTGTTACCTGATCGCCAACAACGTCTATGAGGTGGTTCTCGGTTCCAGAATTCTTGGCAAGGGAGCACTGAAAGGCGGAATGCCCCGGTACAAGTATATTGCCAACCGGCTCCTTACACTCACGCAAAACCTGCTGATGAATCAGAAACTTTCGGAGTACCATACCGGCTACCGCGCCTTCAGCCGCAAGGTGCTTGAAACGGTCAACTACAACATCAATTCCAACGATTTTATTTTCGATAACCAGATGCTTGCCCAGATATTTTATGCCGGATTCGAGATCGCCGAGATAACCTGCCCGACCAGGTATTTTGAAGAGGCCTCGTCGATCAGTTTCCGAAGAAGCGTCAAATACGGGCTCGGGGTGCTTGGAGTTTCTCTTTCATATCTTTTCACGCGGATGGGGATCGGCCGATCCAGAATTTTCATTCCTGTGAATAAAATGAGTGCCAGTACAGGTTAAAAACTATCTTTTTGCTTATCTTTGTTAACCATTTAACAATTCGTCCCATTCCTTTTTTAATACCCGAAACCATGAACACAAGATTGTTTCTGATCCTGCTGGCAACCGTACTGTTACTGGTCGGTTCCGGATGCAAAAAAGAGAGTTCCAATAATCCCGATTACGGGAACTATGTCGTATTCTCCTGGAACAACCTGGGAATGCACTGTGCCAATCCGACTTACGATAAACTGGTTATCCTGCCGCCATACAACACCGTGATGGCCCAGGTGGTAAAAAGAGGGAATCCGCCGCAGGTAGTGACCGACGGCATCATCGTAAAGTATGCCATCATCAATAATCTTTATTCATACGGGAAAGGAAGTTACGGAGGTTTCTGGGATTTCAGCCAACAGTTATTCGGCACTGCCATACCCAACAATATCGGGCTGACCGGCACTGCGATGGCCGGCAACATGGTCGTGGAAAACGATCATTTCATTGCAGAAGGCATCCCGGTAACGCCTTACGACGACAACCTGACATGGTACCCATACCAGGTAGCGCAGATCATCGTAACCGACCTGAACGGGAACGTTCTGGCCTCGACCCAGAATACCGTTCCCGTTTCGGATGAGATCAATTGTGCAAAATGTCATGGCAGCAACGCGTTTGACGACATCCTCGCAAAACACGATGCCAGTCAGGGAACCAGCCTGCAGGGAAACGAACCGGTGCTCTGCGCATCCTGCCATCCGGATCCTGCCTTGAACAGCAATGGATCCACGGGAGTGATGTACCTGTCGCAAGCTATCCATGGATTCCATGCAGATAAAGGGGCTGCCTGTTATGATTGCCATCCCGGCAACACGACCAAATGCAACCGCAGCAACCGGCATACCGCAGATGACGGCAACTGCATAACCTGCCATGGAGATGTGGCCAATGTGGCCACAACGATTGCCGATGGACGTGTACCCTGGAACACGGAGCCGGCATGCGCCACCTGCCATAACGACGTGGATGGCGTGAATACCGGTACCGCCCTTTACCGTAATTCCGAAGGACATGGCAACCTGTATTGCAGTGCCTGCCATGGAAGTCCTCATGCCATGTATCCTGCCCGGGAGCTTAGCGACAACTACCAACCTGTCCAATACCAGTATTACAACAGCCGCATTAAAACCATTGGCAGCTGTGGTGTGTGCCATGACGATTCCAGGGGTGACGGATCAAGCGAATTCGGTGAAGCGCATGGCGGTTCGAATCCCGAACATGAGAACGCGTGCCATATCTGCCATACCGAAGTTCCAACGAACACTGCACAGTGGCCGCATGCTTACACCTGGCATAATTCCAATAATAAGAAATGACAGGTATTTTAAATGGTACTCGCACGCTGTTTTTATATCCGTACGGATGTTGTCACCATCGCCCGCGAACTGTTGGGTAAAACACTTTGTACCCAGTTTGGTGGAGTCCGGACTTGCGGGATCATTACCGAAACAGAAGCCTATGCCGGTGAAGAAGACCGTGCATCCCATGCCTGGAACGGACGCCGGACAGCCCGGACGGAAGTGATGTACGGGGCGGGCGGCACCGCGTACATCTATCTCTGCTACGGGATCCATTCCCTGTTCAATGTCGTCACCAACCGAAAAGACATCCCCCACGCCATTCTTATCCGGGGGATCCAGCCGGTTGAAGGAATTGAAACGATCCTCCGGCGTCTGGGCAAGAAGAAATACGAAGACGGACTGGCCAGCGGTCCGGGGAGAGTTGCGAAAGCCCTGGGGATCCATTATAACCAAACCGGGACTGACCTGACAAGGAAACCCGCATCCCTCAAGGAAGACGGGATCTGGATCGAGGACCGGAAATTCGATCTGTCGGAATACCGGCTGGAAGTCACGCCCAGGATCGGGGTGGACTATGCAGGCAAAGATGCGCAGCTGCCTTACCGGTTTATCCTGCACATAAAATAAAAAGGCGCCTCCGGGATGGAGGCGCCTTTGGGTAAGACGTTATGGTTCTTACTTTGCTTTCTTCTGTAATGCAGCACCTGCTTTGAACTTAACGACTTTCTTGGCAGGAATTTTAATTTCCTTGCCATTCTGAGGATTGCGTCCTTTGCGTGCGGCCCTCTTGGAAACAGAGAAGGAACCAAAATCAACTAAAGCTACCCTTTCGCCTTTTGAAAGAGCCTTCGTTGTAGCTTCGATGAAACCTTCCAGAGCTTTTTTTGCATCTGCCTTGGTCAATTTTGCGCTGCCGGCAATTGCTTCAATTAACTGAGCCTTGTTCATTTGTTCAACTTTTTTTAAGGTTAATACTCAATTTACAACCTTACAAATATACACATTTTACAGCATTTGTCAAGTAATAAGCGTTGAAAACCATTGAAAATGTTAATAAATCGGCTTTTTTGTTGAAAAATGCGACTGATAACCCTTATTCCATGCACGTTTCAGAGCATCAGCCTTCCGAAACCATTAAGAAATTCACGTATGCTCATGACTTTCTTACCGGCCGGCTGAACCTCCTTCAGGGCGATATATCCATCCCCTGCGGGGATTTGCAGGAAGGTTTTCCGGTCGGTCTGAAAGCCGTTGCCGGCCATGGTTCCCTGCGCATCAACCGCGTCCGCATGCAGGATCTTCAGGACCAGGACCGTTCCACCTGCCAGGGGAATTTCCGTAAAAGCGCCCGGTGAAGGGCTCATCCCGCGGATCAGGTTATACACTTCCATATAGTTTCTTGACCAGTCGATCCGGGCATCCTCCCGGGAAAATTTAGGAGCCGGTTTCAGTTTCTCTCCTTCCGGGATCACCCGGGGTTGAGGGACTGGCCTGGCTGTGCCGGAAACGATGGCATGTACGGTTTTTATGACCAGCCCGGCACCGATATCCATCAGCCGGTCGTGAAGTTCTCCTGCTGTTTCATTTGGCCGGATGGATACTTTTTCAGATAACAGGATATGTCCAGTATCCATTTTATCCTCGAGCAGGAAAGTCGTCACGCCGGTTTCCGTTTCACCGTTGATGATGGCCCAGTTGATGGGAGCCGCCCCCCGGTACTGTGGCAACAGCGAAGCATGCAGGTTGAAGGTTCCCAACGGCGGGCATGACCAGACCTCTTTCGGCATCATCCGGAATGCCACCACGACCTGGAGATCCGGGTTGATCGTCCTCAACCGGCTGAGGAAACCGGGATCTTTCATGTGTTCCGGCTGAAGCACCGGGATCCCTTTCTCCGTGGCCATGTCCTTGACGGGAGACCGGCTCAGTCTCAGGCCTCTTCCTGCGGGCTTATCGGGCGCGGTTACCACGGCGACCACATTCAGTCCCTCCATGAGCATCCGGCTGAGCGAAGCAGCTGCGATGGAGGGCGTGCCATAAAAAACGATTCTTGGGTATGCCAGCATGTCAGGGCTATGTATATGCAAAGATAATGGCATAAAAAAAACTCCCGTTTCCGGGAGTTTCTTTTTCATGCGATTCTTATTATTTTTTCACCATCCCCTCGCAATATGCGATGTTTTTGTCGATTTCCTGCGCTTCGAACGACCGGGGGTAGTCATGTTTCACTCGTTTGTAGAGTTCCAGCGCTTGTTCAAAATTTTTCCGGATCTCATGAACCTTGGCCGCTTTCATCAGGAACAGGGGGGAAGTAAATTCATTGTTCCAGTTTTCTGCCGCTTCGGTATAATATTTTATGGCTTTGTCAGGCTGATTCAGTTCGAGGTACGCATCTCCGATCCCGCCTGTTGCCATAGGTGCTACGACCTTATCCTTGCCGTTGAACTTCTCGAGGTAATCGATCGCCTTTTCATACTGACCGAGTTTCAGGTAACAGATCCCGGTATAATATTTGGCGAGGTTCGAGGATTTTGTCATGCCATATTGATCAATGATATCCAGAAAACCCAGGTAGTTGCCGTCGCCGTTGAGGGCTTTGCTCAGGGAATCCATTTCGAAGTATTTTTCGGCCATGAACATCTGCCCCTGGGCCTCTGTTTCACGAGGCTGGAGGTAATATTTCCGGAAGCCGAAGAAGCCAAGCACCAGGACGATCAGAACGCCAACGATGGTCAGGATGAACTTCTGGTTTTTCTCAATGAAATGCTCCGTTTTGCTGAACGCCTCCTCTACTGCATGGATGGTGCCTTCTGTTTTATCCGGTTGGTTTGTTGACATGCGCTGTTTTTTGGAAGTGCAAAATTATATTTTTTCTTTGAATCCAGGCACTTTATGGCAATTTTTTACTTTTGCCACATAGTTGAAAGGCCATGAAATCGATTCTCCGGGAATGCCTGAAGGCCGATCGCGAATCGCGAAGGAGACTGCTCGCCCATCTCGAAACCATGATCACGGAAAATCGTAAAGGGAAATTCAGGGAAGTGATCTCCCGCCGGACTCGGCATCTCACGATCGTCCTCGAGGATATTTTCCAGCCTCACAATGCCAGCGCCGTATTGCGCACCTGCGACTGCTTCGGCGTCCAGAATGTTCATATTATAGAAAACAGGAATAAATACGAGGTGAATCCCGATGTCGCATTGGGCGCCTCGAAATGGCTCTCGCTCTTCAAATATAATAAGACCGGGGATAATACGGCCACATGCCTGGAACAATTAAAGGTCCAGGGATACCGGATCGTGGCCACTACCCCTCATGAATCCGGTTACACGCCCGAATCCCTGCCCCTCAGTCAAAAAGTCGCCCTCGTGTTCGGAACCGAACTGGAAGGATTGACTCCGGCGGCGATCTCCATGGCCGATGACTTCGTTAAGGTTCCGATGGTCGGTTTCACCGAGAGTCTTAACATCAGTGTTTCTGCCGCCATTCTCCTGCACACCCTCACCGGGAGAATCAGAACAGAAGGAATCCAGTGGCAGCTATCCGATGCGGAGGCGGAAGACGTACTCCTGGAATGGGCCCTGAACACGATCCGCCGCTCGGGGATCATTGCTTCCGAATTCCTTGCAAAACAAAGGGATCTATAGATTCTTACGAATTTATTTTTCTATATTTGCAGAAATGGAGTTATAAAATCATCGTACTATGGGAAAAGGAGATAAAAAGTCGAAACGAGGCAAGATCATCATTGGCTCTTACGGGGTCCGCAGGGCGAGCCGCAAGCGGAAAGCTTCATCCCTTGCCGCAACCCGGGCCGAAAAACAGCCTGTGGAAATTGCCGTAATCGCCGGGGAACCGGTTGACATCCCGGTCGCAGCCGTCGAACCACTTAAGGCAGAAGAGAAAAAAGTAACCCGCAAGACTACGGCCAGGAAGGCCGCCGAAGGCGACTCCGAAAAGCCCAAAGCCTCGAAAACAAAAAAGAAAACGGCACCGGAGGGAGAGAACCTGTTCGACCAGCCGCAGGAGCCGGCACCTGAACAATAACTACCCGTCCGGGACAAAAAACGTCTGGATCTGGCCTCGCCTCTCCGGACGCTTTTTTTTATGAGCAGCGTCATCAATAGCTATTTCACCGGCCTCACTGCTGAACAGCGTGCCCGGTTCCACTCGCTACCTGGTTTATATGCCGGATGGAACGAAAAGATCAACGTAATCTCCCGGAAAGATATCGGGGATCTGGACATCCATCACATCCTCCATTCGCTGGCCATTGCAAGGCTGGTATCGTTCGTACCCGGAACACGCATCCTGGATATCGGGACGGGAGGTGGATTTCCGGGGATCCCGCTGGCGATCCTGTTCCCCGAAGCCAGGTTCACCCTGATCGATTCGATCGGGAAAAAGATCCGTGTCGTGACAGAGATCGCATCCGCCCTCGGGCTCGATAACGTGGAGGCGATGCAGGCCAGGGCTGAAGAAATCCGGGAGAAATTCGATTTCGTAACGGGAAGAGCCGTTACCTCGCTTCCGGATTTTGTGCGTGTCGCGGCCGCCAGGATCAAACCCGGATCTCGGAATGACGTCCCGAACGGGATCCTCTATCTGAAGGGAGGAGATTTTGAAAACGAACTGAAAGACATCCCGGGCCAGGTTCGCATCTATTCATTATCCAGCTGGTTCTCCGAAGAATACTTCGAAACAAAAAAACTGGTCCACATCGTCCCGGGCTGAATGTAGCAAAAAATTCGTTAATTAGCTGAAATTTTCCATTTCCAACCAACTAAAACCAAACTTCAATCTATGGCTGATCACAAAAAATACGTGCCGTTCGTTTCCGCTGAGACGAACATGAAGGAGTTTACCATCAAGGCACTGATCATTGGTTTGTTCTTTGCCGTCATTCTCGGGGCAGCCAATGCCTATCTCGGCCTGAAAGCAGGGATGACCATTGCGGCGACTTATCCGGCGGCTGTTCTTGGCATGGCGATCCTGAGGATCCTCAAAGGGAGCATCCTGGAAGAAAACTTCACCCGTACGGTGGGATCCATCGGAGAATCGGTAGCAGCCGGCGCGATCTTTACACTCCCGGCCTTTTTCATTTCCGGGATCTGGCCCGAGTTCCTCACCACCGGACATTATATCACCTCAACACTGATCCTGATCGCAGGCGGTATCCTGGGGATCATGTTTGTGGCGCTTCTGCGCCGGGTTATGGTGGAGGATGCCGAGCTTCCTTTCCCCGAATCGGTTGCTGCTGCCGAGATCCACAAGGCGGGTCAATCCGGCTCCGGCGGTTCGAAGTTTCTCTTCTGGGCCATGGGCCTGGGAGCACTGATCAAGATCCTGGGTGAACTGAGGCTCTTCCAGTATCTCTGGGAAAAGTTCGTAACGTTTGGAAAACAGGTGATTACCGGTACCGTTTTCAAGGGCGAAGGCGGGATGCTGCTCAGTTCCCCCGGTGTCAGCCCGGCATACATGGGCGTAGGCTATATCATCGGTCCGAAACTGGGCGCCCTGAACTTTTCGGGCGGCCTGCTGGCCTGGGGCCTGATGGCACCCATGCTGCTCTATTTCCTGGTGCCGGGTTTGAACCTCGGCGAGTGGGCGGCATACCTGATGAGCCATGATTCGACCCTCACCATGGACGCAGCCATGGCTAAAGTCAGCGATCCGATGTTCCAGATCAACCAGGTGTGGCGCTTTATCGTTCGTCCCATCGCCATCGGCGGCATGCTGGTCAGCGCCGGATTTACCCTGTTCAAAATGAGAAAAAGCCTGATCACGGGGATCGGCCGTTCCGTTTCCGATGTGAAGAAAGCAGCCACCGGGACCCATACCGGCCTCCCGAGAACCGAAAAGGACCTGAACTTCACGACCATCATGCTGGGAATCCTCGCTGTCGCCGTGCTGACCTTCTCGATCTCATATTTCATTTTTAACGCCAGCATCCTGATCGCCGTGGTCGCGGCTACCGTGATGATCGTGCTCGCCTTCTTCTTTGCTGCGGTTTCCGGGTATCTCGTGGGGATCATGGGATCCAGCAACAACCCCATCAGCGGTCTGACGCTGACGGCCCTCGTGGTTACTGCCCTCATCCTGGTCGGACTGGGCGTCCAGGGCGAGGCCGGTGTGGCCACCGTGCTTGGCGTGGCAGCCATCGTTTGCGTTGCCGCCGCAGTGGCCGGAGAGATGCTCCAGGACCTGAAGGCCGGACATATCCTCGGCGGAACTCCCTGGCGCATGCAGATCGGCGATATCCTGGGCGTCATCCTGGCCGGTGCCGTCATGTTCGTGGTGCTTGCCTACCTGAACGAAGGGGATATTGCGAGCGGGAAAAACCTCGGGTACCAGGGCGGCTTCGGCAGCAAGAACCTCTCGGCTCCGCAAGCCGGTCTGATGGCAATCCTCTCCCGCGGGATCGTGGAAGGCGCCATGGCCTGGCCGCTCATCATCACCGGCATGCTGATGGGTCTTGCCTTCATCCTGATGCAGGTCAGAAGCCCGATGCTGGTCTCGGTCGGCATGTACCTCCCGATCGAAACGACATTTGCCATTTTTGTCGGCGGCCTCATCAAGGGCGGTGTCGATTATTTTTCTGAAAAACGAAAGCACAACGAAGCGCAACGGGTCAGGATCGAAAACACCGGCGTCCTGCTGGCTTCCGGACTGATCGCCGGGGAAGCGTTAATGGGGTTGGTCATCGCCGTCCTGGCGGCCTTCGAGATCTTCATCTACGACTATTTCGTATTCTTTAAAAATCCGACTTTCCTGATCAGCCTGGTGGTCATCGCCGTCGTGGCGTTTGTTCTGATCCAGATCCCGTTGAAAAACGCCGGGAAAGCCGACGAACCGGCCCCGCCGGCCTCAGGCATGTAATGCAGGTATGAAATTCTTCGAACGCAGACGCCTTCTGAAAAAGGCAAACACCCTTGACCTGACTCCTTTGCGCCTTCTGGAGCATACGCCTTCAGAAGGCGCAAAGGTTTCTCTGCTCATGCCCCGTTTCCATGGAACACCCTGGAAATTGCTGTTCCAGAACCGCGTCAAGAGGAAATTCATCCCGATAAAACTCGATGAATTCGGTTCGGCAACATGGCTTCTGATCAACGGAAAATCAACCGTCGCACAGATCAGTGCACGCCTCCGGGAACAGTTCCCCGAACAACTCAAGACAGGTGACGATACGGAAACACGGGTTTCCAGGTTTATCTTTGTACTCTACGACCAACGGTACATCACATTCAAGGAGTTCGAACAACGAACATTTAACACCGAATAACGAACATCTAAAAAACCAAATCACATGGGTAAAGACATATTGAAACTCAAACCCGAAGCGCTGTGGAAGAATTTCTACAGCCTGACACAAATCCCCCGTCCCTCCAAAAGCGAGGCACAGGTGCGGAATTTCGTTGTCGAATTCGGAAACAACCTGGGACTGGAAACGATCGTGGATGAAGTCGGCAACGTAATCATCCGGAAACCGGCCACGCCCGGCATGGAAAACCGCAAAGGGGCGATCCTTCAATCGCATCTCGACATGGTGCCGCAGAAAAACAGCGGAACGAAGCACGATTTCGAGAAAGATCCGATCGATGCCTGGGTCGACGGGGAGTGGGTCAAGGCACGCGGGACCACCCTGGGTGCCGATAACGGAATCGGGGCCGCCGCAGCCATGGCCGTCCTGGAATCGAAAGACATTCCCCACGGACCGGTAGAAGCGCTCTTTACGATTGATGAAGAGACCGGCATGACAGGGGCATTCGGGCTCAAACCGGGAGTGCTGAAAGGAGACATCCTGCTGAATATGGATTCCGAAGACGAAGGAGAACTCTATATCGGCTGTGCCGGCGGCACGAACGCCAACATCAAATTCACCTACCAGGAAGTTCCTGTTCCGTCAGGGATGGTCGCCTTTAAACTGGGGGTGACCGGCCTGAAGGGGGGGCACAGCGGGGTGGATATCCATCTGGGACGCGGGAATTCCAACAAGATCCTCAACCGGTTCCTCTGGCATGCAGCAAAAAAACACGGCCTGAGACTGGCGGCGATCGACGGGGGCAGCCTCCGGAACGCCATCCCGCGTGAATCGTTTGCCGTTGTCGTGGTCCCCGAAGCCAACCGGGAGGATTTCATGAACTGTCTTGCCA
Source organism: Bacteroidales bacterium (assembly GCA_036796175.1). Taxonomy (GTDB): domain Bacteria; phylum Bacteroidota; class Bacteroidia; order Bacteroidales; family FEN-979; genus DAIRDK01. Next base: position 16,804 of record DAIRDK010000023.1, read on the forward strand.
AACTGGAAGAAATCGTCAGGAAAGAACTTTCAGCCGTCGAACCCGACCTGAAATTGGAAGCCCTCCCTGCCGAATCGCCGAAAACGCTGATCGACGAGTCCACGCAAAACCGGCTGTTCAATGCCATCTACGGCTGCCCGAACGGCGTCATGAGAATGAGCAATGAAATGACCGGATTGGTGGAAACCTCGACCAACCTGGCAATCGTCAAGTCGGAAAACGGCCAGATCAAGGTCATGTGCCTCCTCCGCAGTTCGGTCGATTCGGCAAAGTCAGACCTCGAACAGATGATGCAGTCGGTGTTCGAACTGGCCGGTGCAGAAATTACCTTCGACGGCCAGTATCCTGGCTGGAAACCCAATCCCGCTTCTCCGATCCTCAAGACCATGCAGGAGATCTACCAGAACAAATGGGGGAAAGTTCCCGAGATCCGGGCGATCCATGCCGGCCTTGAATGTGGTCTGCTGGGAGGTGTTTACCCCCAATGGGATATGATCTCCTTCGGTCCGACGATCCGCTATCCCCATTCTCCGGATGAGAAAGTGAATGTCGAAACCGTCGGGAAATTCTGGGATTTCCTGGTTGAAACACTCAACCATTTCCCGGCCCGCACTGACCTGGCATAAAATTCAGCGCCCACTTGCGGAATAAAAAAATAGTCGTACCTTTGCAACCCAAAATTCACGAATATGACAAAGAGAACGTTTCAGCCGTCGAACACGAAGAGGAAGAACAAGCACGGTTTCCGTGAACGGATGTCCACAGCCAACGGTCGCAAGGTACTTGCCTCAAGAAGGGCCAAAGGGAGAAAAAAGCTGACCGTTTCGGACGAACAAATGGATAAAAAATAATTTCCATCCCGACCTGGCGGTCATATCCATTTTTTAACCAATTTTGTACAGAAAAGAAGATAGTTGCTTATCTTCTTTTTTGTTTTATCTGAGTTGATCATCAAATCCGAAGCATGAAAACCTTTTCGTTCAAACAGATCCTGCCTTACCTGGCCGCTGTTGTGTTGTTCCTTGTGATCACCTTCGTGTATTTTTCCCCTTTGCTGGAGGGAAAGCAAATGCAGCAGAGCGACATCGTGCATCACCGGGGGATGGCGAAAGAGATCATGGACTTCAGGGAACGCACCGGTACCGAACCGCTCTGGACCAATTCGATGTTCGGCGGCATGCCGGCCTACCAGATCTCCACGGTGTACAAAGGCAACCAGCTGGGCTTCCTGGACAAGGTCATCACCCTCGGGCTGCCTCTGCCAGCCAACATTGTATTTTTGTATTTTATCGGATTCTTCATTCTCATGCTGGTCATGAAGGTAGATCCCTGGCTGTCCATCGCGGGATCCATCGGATTTGCCCTGTCTTCATTCTTCTTTATCATTATCGACGCGGGCCATAATTCACAAGCCTTTGCCATCGGGTACATGGCACCGGTCCTGGCGGGGATCATCCTGACCATGCGGAAGCATTATCTCTGGGGCGGATTGATGACAGCGGTTTTTCTTTCCCTGGAGATCAAAATGAATCATCCCCAGATCACCTATTACCTGCTGATGATCGTGGGACTATACGGTCTCTTCGAACTCGTGGATGCCATCCGGAACAAATGGTTCCCGTCATTCCTGAAATCCGTCCTCATCCTGGTCGTGGCTGCCTTATTCGCCGTAGCAACTAATATCACGAGCCTCTGGGCGACCTATGAGTACGGTAAATATACCATCCGCGGAAAATCGGAGCTGACGGACGACCAGCACAACAAGACATCCGGCCTTGACAAGGACTATATCACCATGTGGAGCTACGGCATCGGGGAGACCATGACCCTGCTCATCCCCGATGTATACGGGGGATCCAGCAGTGCCAAGGTGGGCTCCAACTCAGAGATCGTTAAAGCCCTGGAAAGAAACAATATCCCGAAGGAAACCATTGACAGCTATACGAAACAACGGCTTCCTTTCTTATACTGGGGAACGCAGCCCTTCACTGCAGGCCCGGTCTATGTGGGAGCCATCATCTTCTTCCTGTTTATCCTGGGTCTCTTCATCGTGAAGGGATCCGTAAAATGGTGGCTGTTGTCTGCCACGCTCCTGTCTGTTATCCTGGCCTGGGGCCATAATCTCATGGCGGTCACCGAGTTTTTCCTGACCTACCTGCCAGGCTACAACAAATTCCGGGCGGTAACCATGATCCTGGTTATCGCTGAATTCTGCATGCCGATCCTCGGCGTGCTGGCTGTCAGGGAATTCTTCAACCCTGACCAGGACCGCAAGAAACTGATGAGGGGCCTGCAGTTTGCTGCGGGGATCACCGGGCTGATCACCATTGTTTACGCAGTGCTTCCCGGGGCTCTCCTGTCGTTTGTCGGCGCCAAAGACTCCAGCTATGCGCAGCAGCTGCCCGACTGGTTCATGCAAGCCATCCGGGATGAACGGCTTCGCCTGGTCAGGACAGATGCCATCCGTTCCTTCGCTTTTATCCTTCTTGCAACGGGAACCTTGCTGGCATTCTATTATGGCAAACTCAGAAAAGAATACGTTGTCCTCGCATTGGGCATACTCATCCTGGCTGACATGTTTACCGTCAATAAGAGATATGTTGACAATGAGAATTTCACATCACGCTCGAAGGTTGACAATCCGTTCACCCCGAGTCCCGCTGACGAATTGATCCTGAAGGACAGGGATCCTGATTTCCGGGTGTTCAATCTCACCGTAAATCCGTTCATGGACGCCTCTACATCGTATTTCCATAAGTCCATCGGGGGCTATCACGGAGCCAAACTGAGGCGTTACCAGGACCTGATCGAAAAACAGCTTACCAAGAACAACATGGCTGTGCTCGACATGTTGAATACAAAGTATTTCATCGTGCCCGACCAGAACAAGGTTCCTACCGTACAGGTCAATCCGGGTGCACTGGGAAATGCATGGTTCGTAACTGGATACCGGTTGGTTGAGAATGCGGACCAGGAGATCGTGGCGCTGGATAATTTTAATCCTGCCGATACGGCGATCGTTGACAAGTCGTTCGCCTCTCTTCTCAGTTCCTATCCCGGAGGCAGGGACAGCTCCGCAGTGATCACCCTCACCGCTTACCAGCCCAATAAACTGGACTATGAATACAAATCTGGCACTGGCGGACTCGCAGTCTTTTCGGAGATCTATTACCCCAAAGGATGGAACGCATACCTGGACGGCCAGCTTGTTCCGCATTTCCGGGTCAACTATGTCCTGAGAGCCATGGTATTGCCAGCCGGCGAGCATAAAGTGGAGTTCAGGTTTGAACCCAGTGTATATGCCGTTGGAGAGAAGATCTCATTCGCATCTTCCTTGCTCTTGCTGGTGTTTGCCGCCGGCGCCGTGGGATACGGGATCTTCAGGTCCCTGAAGAAAAAGGAATGAAAAAAGTCCTCGTCATCACCTACTACTGGCCTCCCTCGGGAGGTGCCGGAGTACAGAGATGGTTGAAGTTTGTGAAATACCTCCGTTCGTTCGGGTGGGAACCGGTTGTATACACACCCGAAAACCCCGAGTACCCCGAAACGGATGCTTCGCTCCAGCGTGATATCCCCGATGATCTGACAGTCGTCCGCCGGCCCATCTGGGAACCTTACGACATCTACAAAAAATTTATCGGCGGGAAGAAGGAAGACCGGATCCATGCCGCATTCACTTCAGAAAAGCGGAGAAACCCGATCCTGGAACACATCTCTGTCTGGATCAGGGGGAATTTCTTCATCCCGGATGCCCGGGCCTTCTGGATACGGCCTTCCGTTGCTTTCCTGACCAGGCACCTGAAAGAAAATCCCGTCGATGCCATTGTCTCGACCGGTCCCCCGCACTCGATGCATCTCATTGCAAGAACCGTTTCATCGAGGCTGAAGATCCCCTGGCTGGCCGATTTCCGGGATCCTTGGACCAACATCGACTTTTACCGGGACCTGCATCTCACATCCTTCGCGGATAAAAAGCACCGGTCCCTTGAACATCAGGTGCTGTCGGGGGCATCTGCCGTCACCGTCATCGGGGATGGAATGGCATTGGATTTCGCCAAGATCGTCAACCGGCATTATGATGTGATCACCAACGGATTTGATCCTGACGATCTCACCGGTCCATCAGAAATCCGGCACGATCTGAAATTCTCGATCGCCCATATCGGCACCCTTTCCGGGTCACGAAATCCGGAAACGTTATGGCAGTCGTTACACAGTCTCCTCGAAGAAATCCCCGCATTAGCCGGGGATTTGGAGATCAAACTGGTCGGAAAGACCGATTTTTCCGTCCTGGAATCCGTGGAACGGGCCGGGCTGACTCCTTATTTAAGCAAGATCAGCTACCTCCCCCACCAGGAGGCCGTGACCTGCCAGAGGCAATCGCAACTCCTTCTCCTGATCATTAATGATACCCCCAATGCCGGAATGATCCTGACCGGGAAATTTTTCGAGTACCTGGCGGCAGGCCGGCCCATCCTGTGCCTCGGCCCCGAGCAAGGGGATGCGGCATCCATCCTGCAGGAGACCGGTGCGGGCATCATGATCGGTTACGGAGATATTGAACGCATGAAAACTTACCTCCGGTCGTGTTACCGCCAATTCCGCGAAGGATCGATTCCCTATTCCGTCACTTCCATTGAAAAATACTCCAGG
>DAIRDK010000024.1:0-21255 GCA_036796175.1 Bacteroidales bacterium
AGGCACTGCGGAATATGATATTCTAAGCGAGGCCATGCTTCACGGGATCAATGTATACGCCATACATACAAATCTCGATAATGCTTCGGCCGGTCTGAACCGATACGTTGGCGAAAGACTGGGATTGAAGGATTGCCGGGTACTGTCCCCCAAACAAGGCATGCTGCGGAAACTGGTGACCTTTTGCCCGACGGATCATGCGGAACGGGTCAGGAACGCTCTCTTTGGTGCAGGGGCCGGACATATCGGCAATTATGATTCGTGCAGCTACAATGTCGGCGGATACGGTACGTTCAGGGCTTCTGAGGGCGCCAACCCGTTTGTCGGAGAGAAGCATGTGCTGCATTCGGAGCCTGAAGTCCGGGTGGAAGTGATATTCCCATCTTACATCGAAAGGGAACTGATCGATGCACTTCGTGCAGCCCATCCCTACGAGGAGGTCGCCTTCGATATTTATCCGCTGGAGAACGAATTCGGATGGGCCGGGTCCGGCATGCTGGGTTCGTTGGATCCCCCTGAACCGGTCCTGGATTTCATTGCAAAGACCAAGAGGATTCTCCGGATCCCGGTGATCCGGCACACCACGGTCCGCCGGGAATTGGTTCGGAAAGTGGCGCTGTGCACGGGGGCCGGGGCCTTCCTCATTCAGGATGCACAGCGGGCAGGAGCGGATCTCTTTCTGACCGGCGACCTGAAATACCATGATTTCCAGGGTGCCGGCGACCGGATGGTCCTCGCCGACATCGGCCATTATGAAAGCGAACAATGGATGAAGGAATGGACGCATGAAGTTTTAAATCAAAAATTTCCTACCTTTGCCGTCTCGATATCCGAGCGGGAAGAAAACCCTGTTAAATACCTATAAAAGAAACATTTTATGGCGAAAACAGTCAGCAAACCCGCAGCCGCTTCAAAAGCTAAGAAGCTTCTGAAAAAGCCGGCGCCCAAGGCTCCGGCTTCTCCGAAGAAGCCTGTCAAGCCCGTTGTGAAAAAAACGGCAGCAAAAAAAACGGCGCCCAAAAAACAGGAGTTGAAAAAGCCTGTCCCGAAAAAGACAGCTGTGAAGAAAGTCGAGGCAAAGAAACCGGCTGTGAAACAGACTGGCGTGAAGAAAGGCCTGGTGAAGAAAGCACCGGTGAAAAAACCTGTTGTGAAAAAAGCAGTGGTGAAGAAAGCGGCAGTAAAGAAAACCGAACCCAAAAAAGCAGCTGTGAAAAAGACCGCAGCGAAAAAGGGTATTGCGAAAAAGGCAGAGGTTAAGAAGCCTGTCGCGAAGAAGCCTGTCGTGAAGAAGCCTGTCGCGAAGAAACCTGTCGCGAAGAAACCTGTCGCGAAGAAACCTGTCGCGAAACAACCGGAACCAAAGAAAACCGCAGTAAAGAAAGCTGAAGTCAAAAAAGCTGAAGTCAAAAAACCTGAAGTAAAGAAACCCGCAGTGAAGAAAGAAGAAGTGAAGAAATCAGAACTCAAACAAGCTGAACCCAGGAAATTAGAAACAAAAAAGCCTGAACCCAGGAAACCGGAAGTTAAAGCTGAAAAACCGGTTGCTTCCGTTGCCAGGCCAAAAACTGAATCTTTCGATGATAAGGACGAGATCACGATTGAAAAAAAATTGGTCGCACTGTACAGCCTCCAGCAAATCGATTCACAGGTAGATAAAATCAGGATCATCCGGGGAGAGCTCCCCCTCGAGGTCCAGGACCTGGAGGATGAGATCGCCGGCCTTGAGACCCGCATGGAGAACTATGCACAGGAGACAGCCTCACTCGAGAAAATGATCACCGATAAAAAGTCGGCCATAAAAGAGAGCCACACCCTCATCAAACGCTATGAAGACCAGCAGATGAACGTGCGCAATAACCGCGAATACGATTCACTTTCCAAGGAAATAGAATTCCAGAATCTCGAGATCCAGCTGGCCGAAAAAAGGATCCGGGAATACCAGGCCGCCCTCGAGACCAAGAAGCAGGAGGTCGAAATTTACCAGAAAACCCTTGAAGACCGCAAGAACGATTTGGATGTCAAGAAAGGCGAACTGGATGACATCATTGCGGAAACAGAAAAGGAAAAACTGGAACTGGTCGCGCGCTCTGAGCAGAACCGGAAGTTGATCGAGGAACGCTTGTTGACGGCCTACACCAGGATTCGCAAAAATGCCCGGAACGGGCTTGCCGTGGTACAGATCGAACGAGATGCATGCGGCGGCTGCTTTAACAAGATACCTCCCCAGCACCAGCTCGATATCCGGATGCACAAAAAGATTATTGTTTGCGAATACTGCGGGCGGATCCTCGTGGATGACGGGATCGTCAATTCCGTCAAATAATGACGCGTAAATATCTGATCGCGGGGGCGCTTGTCAGGGGGGCTATCATCTTTGCAGGCGCCCTTTCCGTATTCTCCCTGAACTGCCATGCCGGATCGTTCGAGTTCACTCCCGGTTGCGACAAGGCCTTGCAGTCCGTGATGATGTTCCGCTTTCATGAGGCACAAACACTGCTTGACCAGGAAAAAAGATCGGGTTCAGGTAACCTGATGCCGTGGTACATCGAAAACTATATCGATTTTCTGATCCTGTTCACGGGTGAGGACATAACGTACCTTGAGCAGGCCAGGAGCAGGAGGGATGAGCGGATCAAACAACTGGAGAGCGGCGACAAATCCTCTCCGTATTACCGTTTCTGCCTGGCCGAACTGAACATCCAGTGGGCGTTTGCGCGTCTCAAATTCAAGGAATACACGGCCGCAGGATTAGAGCTCCGCAGGGCCAATGAACTGTTGAAAGAGAACCAGGCCCGGTATCCCGGGTTTTTACCGAACCGGGTTGGACTTGGCCTCATGCATGCTTTGTCAGGCGTGATCCCTGAAAACTACAAGTGGCTGGCCGGTCTGATCGGGCTGGAAGGGGACCTTGAACAGGGACTTGACGAACTCCGGAAGGCCGCCGAATATGACGGGCCCGAACCCTTCACCAGGTCACTGAAGGTACCTGCATGCGTCTTTTCAGCCTTGATCAATGCGTCGCTCAAAAACGACAAAGAGGCCGCCCTGTCCATGATCGCACGATTCGAGTCCGATGCCGACCTGAGATCCTTCGAATACAGTCCGATCGTCATCTATACCAAAGCAAGCGTGTATCTCAAAACAGGAAATAATGCCAGGGCGCTGGATGCACTTGCGAGGCGTTACGACTCCAAATCAAGCGATCACCTGTATTTTCTGGATTACCTGAACGGGATCGCGTTGCTGAATGATCTGGACCCTTCGTCATCCGCCTCATTTCGTGTTTTTCTCGACGGATTTACGGGAACGAATTATATTAAATCGGCCTGGCAGAAACTGGCCTGGGCCGCGCTGATTGAAGGCGACACCCTGTCCTACCGGAACCAAATCAGGATGGCCCTCACCCGCGGGTATAAGGAGGTGGATGAGGACAAACAAGCCTGGCTTGAAGCCGGTTCGGAACAGATTCCCAATATCCAGTTGCTAAAGGCCAGGCTGCTCTTCGACGGTGGCTATTATAACCGGGCACTGGAAACGCTTCTGAACCAGAGCCTGACACAGTATATACGCGATAAAAAAGACCTGGCAGAATACTATTACCGGCTGGGCCGCATTTACCAGTCCGTCGGGCAGGATAACAAGGCGCTCAATAACTACCGCCTGGCGGTTCAGCAAGGCAAAGGATTACCCCAGTATGTAGCCGCCGGTGCGGCACTGCAGATGGGACTCATCCATGAGCACAACCGTCGTCTCCGTAGCGCTGATTCCTGCTACAGGCTTTGTCTCTCCATGGACTACCGGGAATATAAAACCAGCCTGAGCCAGAAGGCCAGGGCAGGACTTGCCCGCATTAAAAAGGAACTCCCTTAGAACCTGACCCCAATGGTGGTTATGGCGGTGTGTATGTTCTGGCGGATCTCTGCCGGGTTGTTCATAGCCGATTCATAGAGGTAATAGTTGCTCTTCATTCCCATCCACTGGTAAGCCAGGTCGACGAAGAAATGTTTCGTGAAGTACCCGGCACCGCCGCTGGCGGTATAACGGGGCCCGACATCCCCCGATTTCACAGGCGACCCGTTGTATCCAAACCCACCCCTGACACGGAATGCGCCAAACCGCCATTCCGTACCAAGCCGGAAAATCACAGGAGCTTTGAAATCATTCTGGATACTATTGTTAACACCGTCAAACGAATGGTCGTCTGTTTTATACCGGGCTTGGTTAGGATTCGAGTATTCATATTCCCCTGAGATGAATCCCCTTTGGCCGATAAAGAAAGCTACACTGCCAATAGCCCTGAACGGAGTGGTCAGGTTATAATCATAGTAGCCTACCGGAGAGTACTGGGGAGGGGAGGTCAGGGCGCTGTCGTAGTAGGCATACATGACTGACGACCAGGAATCGTTCATGTTGGTATACCAGGTGGGCGTATGGACTGCAGCGCCGATCCGCACCCAGTCGGCCGGACGATAAATGACGCCGGCTTTAACGTTGATTCCGATGGCATGGGTGTTAAAGCCGTATTGGTAAATCATTTCCTGGAAATAGGGAATGGTATCACCGGAATCATATTCATCGTAAGTGGTCGTTTGGTAGTACCTGATGGCAGGCACTCCGACCGTAAGACCGAAATAGAGCTTGTTCGCGATATTACCCCCGGTTGAGATGTCGTATTCGTTCATGGACCCATCCGTTTCGATGTAAGCCTGCTGGTAAACTCCCCCGTACGGCATATCGGTCCGGTATGTTTTCTGAAGGCTGTCGTAATAGACCAGCCCGCAGTCATACGCCAGGCCGACATCGAAAGGGTAGGTGTTTCGGATCTGGTTGGCCGGTACCTGGGCCCTGTTCAATTCGTCAGCGTAGACATTGAGCAGGGAGCTGGTGTAGTTGGGTCCCTGGATAAATACCGTTCCGTTGAAGTCGTTTTGCCGGTTCAGAGCAAATCCGAAATTGATGTTCCTGAGTCCTGAATTGGATTTTGCTTTTCCCGTCGCGATCGTATAGACGAAACCGACATTGGTGAAGGCAAAGGTGGCCTTGGCGTCGTCGCCGGTCCCGCCGTTATATGTCGTGCTTGCGTCGTTGATGATCACGCCGGGTGTCATCGAAAACTCAAAGCTACGGTACAGCCCGATCCCTGCAGGGTTTGTCGCGAGGACGGAAAGGTCGGCACCTACCGCACCGAATGAACCGGCAACAGAGGTGAACCGGCTGGTTCCGTTATAATAGATCCGGGAGTAGCGCAAGGCATCCCATTCATCCTGAGCGAAGAGGCTGACCGCAGCCAACGAGATCAGCGAGATCAGAAGGATCCTTTTCATACCAGTTGTGTTAAGTTTTATTTCCTGTGCCCGCCGAAACTGCCGCCGCCACCGGAGCTACTGCCTCCTGACCGGGAAGGGGACGAATAGGAACCGCCGCTTGATCCGGAGCGCGAGGGTGCGGAATAGGAACTGCCTCCTGACCGTGACGGGGTGGAGTAGGATGATCCGCTTGAACCCGAACGCGACGGCGTACTGTACCTCGGTGTGGAAGAATTGGTCCCGCTTTCCCGTTTCGGTGTTGAATAGCCCGGGGTGGTAGTCTTGCCCGGATTCGTACCCGGAGTCACAGTTTGCCGCTGCGGGGTGGAATATCCTTTGGGAGTTCCGCTTGAACCCGGGTTGACCTGCCTGGGTTGGGTGTTCGACGGACGGTTATAACTGGGCGTGGTGGAGGGTTGGGTCCTCGGACTCATGTATTCCTGGCTCGATTTCGGCTGCCGGTAGGCCGGGGAGGTATAATTCTGGGGATTCGAGCGGTTTGCCGGGCTTACATCCTGCCGGGTGTCCGGGCGGGAATACCTCGGAGGTGTTTGCTCCTTCTGACGCTCGTATCCCTGGTTTTGCCTTTGCGCGGGTACCTGCTTTTCGCTGGACGGCCGCGTATACCGGTACTGCTGCTGGCTGTTCGGCAGGGTACGTACGGCCGGCGTGTTGACTGCAGGGCTGGTCCGGGTGGATGTAATGGCGGTGGTTTCAGAACGGGCCGTTGTGCCTGTATTCACGATACTTTTTGGTGACGTGCCGGGTTCGACCGACCGGGTACTGGTTGTGGTTTCTGTTGTACGTCCGGCAGTGGTTGGCGCTTCCCTCTTGAACTGCGATTCGTAATCGGTGTGTGCCCGGGTGGTGGGTCCTCCCGAACCAACTGTGGTCCTGTGGCCGTAGTAAGTCGTGTAGGGATCATATTCATTGCCCCAATAACCTCCGTATGGGTACCCATAATAACCATCCCAGTAACCGTTCCAATAGCCGTCCCAGTAACCGTATGAATAATACGGGTAGTAATAGGGGTAGTACGAGTACCCGAAATAGAACGGATCCCACCAAAAGGTCGGCGAGTACCAGTAATAATAAGGATATCCCATGTATCCATAGTACCAGGGATCGTATCCCCAGCCATAGTTGCTGTAGGAGAAACCGAACGACGTGTAGGGGCCGCAATATCCTCCCCAGCCGGTTCCCAGGTAGAAATTCACATCCGGGTAATTGGGGGCTGAAGTGGCAGCTTCCTCGGCATAGGTGCTGTCGTAGTTCGCCTGATCGGTATATGTAGGATCGAAATACCCGGCTCCTTTCTCCGGATCATGGAACCGCTTGACCCTGGCCGAATAGGAATAATCGCTGTAGTCATCAGAGGCTACAGCCGATTTGGGCTGGTTGCCGGCCGGTTCATCCCCCGTATTGATGTACTCCGGGTTGCTGGAGTTTGCCGGTTTCGAGTAATCCTGGCTGGCGGATGACTTGTAATAGACATCATCGTTGTTCAATCCGGTCGTTTTCTGTTGAGTCTTGCAACCGGCCAGAAAGATCCCCAGGATCAGAACGGTTAATAAGGCCATGCGGTTCATGGTAATACCTCCTTTGAATGATTTGGAACTCGTTATCTTAATCTTGGCTCCCATATTTTTTTTAATTTTGCGGGTGCTTGCTAAACCGGTTAAAAACAGCAAATATCATACCAAACTGATCAAATGGCTAAAGATTTTCCGACCCGTGCCGAGAATTATGCACAATGGTATAACGATCTGGTAATCAAAGCAGACCTGGCTGAAAATTCGGCCGTTCGGGGATGCATGGTCATCAAACCCTATGGATATGCCATATGGGAGAAAATTCAGTCGGTCCTCGACAAGATGTTTAAGGATACGGGACACTCGAATGCCTATTTCCCGATTTTCATTCCGAAATCGTTCTTCAGTAAGGAGGCCAGCCATGTGGAAGGCTTCGCCAAAGAGTGTGCCGTGGTGACTCATTACCGGCTGAAAAATGATCCTGGCGGAAAGGGTGTCGTTGTAGATGAGGATGCCCGCCTGGAAGAAGAGCTGATCATCAGGCCTACGTCGGAGACGATTATCTGGGATACTTACAAGAACTGGATCCAGTCTTACCGTGATCTGCCACTGCTTATTAACCAGTGGGCCAATGTGGTGCGCTGGGAAATGAGGACCCGGCTGTTCCTGCGGACAGCGGAATTTCTATGGCAGGAAGGACATACTGCACATGCGACGCGCGACGAGGCGATCCGGGAATCGGAAACGATGCTGAACGTATATGCCACCTTCGCTGAAAAATGGATGGCGATCCCGGTGCTCAAGGGAACCAAAAGTGCGAACGAGCGATTTGCAGGCGCCATTGAGACGTATGCCATTGAGGCATTAATGCAGGACGGGAAAGCATTGCAGGCAGGGACCAGCCATTTTCTGGGACAGAATTTCGCTAAAGCATTTGATGTCAAATTTTTAAATCAAGAGAATCAATTGGATTATGTCTGGGCCACCTCCTGGGGCGTCAGCACCAGGCTGATGGGTGCCCTGATCATGGCACACTCCGACGATCATGGGCTGGTTCTTCCTCCGAAACTGGCCCCGATCCAGGTGGCTATTGTGCCCGTGTTCAAAAGCAGCGACCAGCTGGCAAGGATCACCGAAAAAGTACTCCCGATCAAGAAAGCGCTTGAGAACAAGGGGATTACAGTGAAATATGACGACCGGGAAACCCAGAAGCCGGGTTGGAAATTCACCGAATACGAATTCAAGGGAGTGCCCGTCAGGATCACCATCGGTCCAAGGGATATCGATAACGGAACGGTTGAAGTGGCCAGGAGGGATACCCTCGAAAAAGAAGTCCTGCAGATGACTGATATCGAGAACAAGATCCAGCATCTGCTCGACCAGATCCAGCAGAACTTGTACGACCGCGCCTTCGATTTCAGGGAGAGCAATACCTTCCGCGTTGATACATGGGACGAATTCAAGCGTGTGCTGGATACAAAAGGCGGATTCATTTATGCCCACTGGGATGGTACTTCCGAGACGGAAGAAAAAATCAAGGAGGAGACCAAGGCCACCATCCGCGTCATCCCGCTCAGCAATCCCAGGGAACAGGGCCGCTGCGTTTATTCCGGCAAGCCTTCCGAACAACGGGTCATCTTTGCCAGAGCCTACTGATCAATAGTGGATCAGTTTTCCCTGACCGGTGATGGTGTAATAGACTGAATCGGGATTCCCGGAATAATACACATTCCCGATCCCTCCGATCGTAGCGCCCAGGGTCCGTGTTGCATTGACCCAGCAATCGTTGGAGCTGATCGTAGTGACAAAGCAGTACCCGATATCCAGGTCCTCGCAATGAAAGGGTCCGTATTCCCCGGAATAGATATAGCAGATCCCGCAGCTTCCGCGTAGTTTAAAATCGGCAGTACCCAGGTTCTCAATGAAATAACCGGTGAACAGGTCCACATCCAGGTCTATCGTGCCGCATCCTCCCCACACTTCGACTTTCAGGGAATCGAACGGCAGGGTGTTGGCCGTCCTGAGATCCCCTGAGGAATAATAGTAGACTTTCCAAAGGTAATCGACGGAGACGTAGACATTGATGGGTTTGTCGTAACTGCGGGTCCAGTTGCAGATATTATGATTACCGATCACGAGGTTACGGTCAACGACCTCCGTATAGATCCCGTCAATAATGTTCTTGCCGGCTTCCACTTCCACCCGGCTGACCGAATCGTAGGTCAGGATCACATTTACATTGTCATTCATCGTGATAGAATCAAAGGCCGGGAGGATCCTCTCCTGCCTGACGATTTCTCCCGTGCTGCTGAAGCAGTTCGTGCCGGATTTGTCACACCCCGCCGCCAGGAACAGGAGGAGCATCAGGAGCAGGATGGTATGGACGTTCACGTGCTTCATTTGATGTGTGCTTTTTTCTTACCGAATGTCCAGTCGAATTTGTAACCGACCCCCCAACCGACATAATCGGCTCTTCCGAAGTGGACTTTCAGCATGACGTTGGCAAAGAAATTCCTGGAGAAATTATACTGGAACGAGAGCTTTTCATACAGCGGTCCGTTGCTTCGTTCGGCTCCTCCAAGGTAGAGTCCCAGGTTAAAGATAAACCCGATCTTCGACAGCACAAGCTGGTAAGCAGCATTGATCCCGGGCCGGATGATCTGAAGATGGTTGTCGACCGGGATCCCTTTTTTTTCAAGGACATCGATATGCGACGGGTCGTAGGACGCATCGAATCCGATGCCCCACTTGCTTTTCCGGCTGACCTGGTAAAAGGTGTTTTCGTAGATGTGGTAGACGAAATAATTCTCGCCGAATACCTGCTGCATGTTCTTGTAGCCGATGGCCGCCCCGAAATTGAACTCGACCGACCGGGTCAGGATGGCTGAGAATGGTTCGGTGGGCGGGTAAAAGCGATCAGTGATCGATTTATTTTCCCGGGCCGGTTTGAACGCCAGCCCGAGGCTGCCCATGGGCGCATTGAGACCGTAATTCGGTTCCTTCAGGGATCCGTTCGAGAAATGCTGGAGGCACACGCCGGCGGATGCGGTCAGGTAAGTGTTGATCCGGTAACGTGCTTCGAACATCAGGTTGACGGCGGCGTTGAGATGAGAGCCGATCGCCAGGTTCTTGTAGTTACTGACGGGATCAAACCGGTTGGTGAGGTATCCGGCACCAAGTGCAAACCGGAAATTGAAGCTGAAATCCTTGTTCTTAACGAGCGGAAAGTTGATATACGGCATGAGGGCGAATGCGCTGCCGACTTCCCGGGACCCTCCGAGACCGGAGTACCAGAATCCCACGCCAATGATGGGATAATTGAATGCGCGCTCCCATTCATGCTTGCCGTAGGTAAGCTGGTGGATGTTGATCTCAAAGGCCGGGAAATGGGCATTGTAACGTTCCAGTTCCAGGTGATGGGCGTAAAGGAAGCCGAAATAGGCCTTGCCTTCAATGTACAGGTTCCGGTTAAACAACTTGTGCTCTCCTTGTCCGGAAGCGGTATATATTCCTAAATGAAAGATAAAAACAAGGAAGGCTGTTCTCAGGGAAATGATACCGGTGGTTAAACGGAGATGCGTCAAAACGGATCGCTTAGGCCTGCAAAGGTATGAGGATAAATCTTTAATTTTGCCGAAAACCCCGCATATGAACGAGAAAACGGAAGCGTTTGGCAGGTTGCTTGAGATCATGGATAAACTGCGGGCCAGTTGCCCCTGGGACAAAAAACAGACGCTTGAAACACTTCGTTATCTCACGATCGAAGAGACCTACGAGCTGTCGGATTCCATCCTGGAGAAAGACATGGATGGGATCAGGAAAGAGCTGGGTGACCTCATGCTGCACCTGGTCTTTTATTCCAGGATTGCCAGCGAATCGGGCTATTTCGACATCAAGGACGTGCTGGATAATATCAATGCCAAATTGATCCACCGCCACCCGCATATCTTCGGGGATGTTAAGGTCAGGGATGCACGTGAGGTCCGGGATAATTGGGAAAAGATCAAACTGCAGGAGAAGGGTAACCGGTCGGTGTTATCCGGGGTTCCCAACGCACTGCCAGCCATGGTGAAGGCATACCGGATCCAGGAGAAAGCCAGTGGGGTCGGGTTTGACTGGGATCATGCGGATGACGTTTGGAACAAAGTCCTGGAGGAAATGCAGGAACTGAAGGAAGCGGTCCACGCCGGTGCTTCCCAGGAAGATAAGGAGCATGAACTTGGCGACCTCCTGTTCGCTATCATCAATTACGCCCGTTTCGTGGATGTCAATCCCGAAGATGCGCTTGAACGCACCAACCGCAAATTCATGAAACGGTTCCAATATATCGAGGAGAAAGCGAAAGAGGGGCAGAAGCCCCTCAATGAAATGTCGCTGGATGAAATGGAAGTGTTTTGGAACGAGGCCAAAAAACTTGGTTTTTAGCGCTTGCTCAGGTAATTTGCAACACTTTCCGCCGTCTCCTTCATCCCTTCGTCTCCCTTGTGCCAGTCAGCCGGGCAAACCTCTCCGTTCTCTTCAAAGAAGATCAGGGCATCCAGCATCCGGAGCGCTTCATCGATACTTCGCCCAAGCGGGAAATCATTCACCACCTGGTGACGAACGATCCCTTCCTTATCGATCAGGAAAAGTCCGCGATAGGCTTTTGCAGCGCCGTCGAAAGCCAGATTCCCATCCTCGGATGAGAAGTAGTCGCCGGCCAGTACATCGTAATTCGCCGCGATGGTCTTGGAGAGATCGGCAACAATCGGATATTTCACCCCTTTGATCCCGCCGTTCTTTTTCTCGGTGTTCAGCCAGGCCCAGTGGGAATAGCTTGAATCAACCGAGCATCCGACAACAGCGCAGTTCCTTTTTTCAAATTCTGCAAGCTTCTCCTGGAAGGCCAGCAATTCGGTGGGGCATACAAAGGTAAAGTCAAGCGGGTAGAAGAAGAAAATCACGTATTTTTTCCCGACATACTGTCCAAGCGAGAATTTTTCGATGAATTCTCCACCGTTTACTACGGCATCGGCCTCGAATAACGGTGCTTTTTTTCCAACTAATACAGCCATAATGAATGTTTTGTTATTAATTATCCGGCTGCAAAGATAGAGATTATTTAGAAAGAGTTTTAATAAGGATCAAAATAAATTCCTGTGGGCACAGGATCCTCTTTCTACAGCGTAATATCGGAAATATTAAACAAGAGGGGTTTATTTCCCCTGAAGTCAAACAGAGTCAGTTTGCGTAGCTCGAAATAGCTGCGCCAGAAATTGGCCAGGGCATTGTAAAAACTCTTTTCCGAGTTGTCGGTGTTGATCTGGGCGTCATTCAATTCGAGGATGGTGACGGGTTTCCCTATGAGATACCGGCCTTTCACCACTTCGTAGGTCTTCCGCGCAACCGTGTCCGATTTGGCTGCGATCCGCATCAGGTTCTCCTGCATATTGAATTGCAGGACCTTGATATAGATATTCCGTTCGAAGTCCAGCCGTTCCTGTTCAACGGCATTTTTTACAATCTCCTGTTCGGCTTCAGCCACCTTGATCTTTCCCCGCGCAACGCCCCAGTCGTAAATGGGAATCGTGATCCCCAGGGACAATTGTTGTGACTCAAGGGGGTTCTTATAGGCGTCGGCCAGCGTCGGTGATTGCTGGGTAACTTCATTATAAACGGCAGTCTGTGACAAGCCATAGCCGGCGTTCAGCTCCATGTCGAACCGTCCGTCCATTTGGGCCTGCCTGACATCCCGGGCCGCCACCAGCAACCGCCGCTCAAAATCGAGGAATTGGGAAGAATTGCTTTTGGCCAGCTGAACGGCTTCCAGCGGGCTGACTTTAAAGAAACTAATGTCCACAGGGGGGACGAGATGAACGGGGATCGTATCGCGGATGCGAAGGTAGGATCTGAATCTGAACAACGCCATATTGAGCGAGATGCTTGCATTCTCAACATTCGCCTGGGCTTGCAGGTAATTCAGCTCCAGCGACAGCAGTTCGTTTTCGGCGATTTTTCCCAATTCGTACCGGCCTTTGGCGATCCGGAACAAGGTATCGTAATTGGACAGGGTGGTGGATGCGATCTTTTGTTCGATCTGAGCGCTGAGCAGGTTGAAAAAGTAGCTTGTAGCGGTCATGGAGATCTGTTCGAGGTCTTCCAGGTACTTCTTCTTGGCCTGTTCGTATTGGATAGGCTGGATTTTTCGGTCCCAGCGGTATGGATTGAACTTGAAGATGGGTTGTGACAATCCGATATAGACCGGGGTTGAGTTATACGAAAAGGTGGAATCAGTGAAGAACGGGAAGTTGTCAACTCGCCCCAGGGCTGAAGTGGCATATAGAGTTCCTCCTGAGAAGCCCAGGAGCTGAGAAATGGAAACGCTTCCGTCCACATTGATATATTGCTGCTGTACGTAGCTGATGGACCCATCCGGATTTTCATATTTTGAGAAGGCCCGGCGGAACTCAGGCAGGGTGGCATTGGCTCCCATTGAAGGCAGGTAAGATGCCCGGAAAGACTTGTACTGCCAAAAGCTGCTTCGGAAAGTTTGCCGGGTGGTCAATGCATCCGGCGATTGGGACTGGGCGATGGCGATGACGTCGTCCAGGGTAAGGACTCGCATGGAAGTCTGTCCCAGAGTGGGTTGAGTCGTGATGAGTACGGCAAGCAAGATGAATATGAACCTGGTGTTTTTCATGTTCATGGGATTGGGTTATTCATGACGCAGTGATTCTACGGGATCCTGCAGGGCTGCCCGGCGTGCAGGCATATAGCCGAAGATGATCCCGACGGAGGCTGAGACACCGAACGAGATCATGATCGACAATGGTGAAATAATAGTCAGGATCCCTGTCACTTCCATGATGATTTTGGTGAGTCCAAGCCCGAAAATAATGCCGATGATGCCTCCGCTGATGCTCAACAGGGTTGCTTCGGTCAGGAACTGGAGGATGATATCGCGTTTACGTGCTCCGATCGCCTGGCGTATCCCGATCTCCTTAATGCGTTCCATGACGGAAGCCAGCATGATGTTCATGATCCCGATTCCGCCGACCAACAAGGAGATCCCGGCAATGGCTCCGAGTACGATATTGAAAATATCCTTGGTCCGTTGTTCCTGTTTCAGCAAGAGTTCCGGGACCCGGATCTCGACATCTTTCGTTCCCGCGTGACGGCGGGTCATCATCTTTTTCAGGATGTCGGTCGTTGGCCCGATCTGGGAGGATTCCTTGACTTGTACCACGATCTTGTCGATCTGGTTCTTTTCCGGATTGCGTCCTTCATCCCCGAAGGAAATGGCAAAGTCACCGCCATAAAAGACCGAGGATCCGCCGCGGATCGATGCCTCCGTAACCAGGGCACGATCTTTGTATCTTCTCAGCAAGGTCTGGATCGGGGCGTAAATGCTGTTGTTGTAATCGGAGATTCCCAGGTCCTCGATCGCCGACTGGGTCACTTCGCGGTTTTTCAGCACCCCGACGACCCGAAGCCAGATGTTACCGCACTTGATCTCCTTTCCGATGGGATTTTCTTTGGGGAAGAATTTGGATTGCAGGGAGGGGCCGATGATGCAGACAGGTTTTCCGTCGCGGAGCTGCTCTTCATTGAACATCTGGCCTTCCTTGATCTCAAGGCTGAAGACCTTGAAGAAATCGGGTGTCACGCCATTCAGTTTGAGGGAGGATTTCACCCCGTCCTTGATCACATCCACGTTGTAGATCACTTCAGGGGAGACACGGTCGACGGTGGGGATGATGGCTTTGATGCTCTCGGCATCTTTCATGGTCAAACCCGGGGAGAACTTCTTCGGTGTTTTGTCGGTGGATTCATCCGACGAGGTTTCGGTGGATTCGCTGCTGCTCTGACTGGCCGAACCTTTGCTTTTCTCGGCCACAGGCAAGATGACGATGTTATTGACGCCGACCAGTTTCATCTGGTCCAGGATCTCTTTTTTCGCTCCGTTGCCAATCGCCATCATGGCGATCACGGCAGCCACTCCGAAGATGATGCCGAGTGCGGTCAGCACGGAGCGGAACTTGTTCAGGAAGACCGCCTCCAGGGAGATGTTCAGAATATAGAGATATCGCTGAAACACGGACAGAGTATTGGTTTATAACCCTATTTCGATCCTGCGGGTTTTTTCTCAGGCCTTCCGCCACGGCCGTTCATCTTATCGCGCTCCGGTTTTGAAGCTGGCGGGGGGCCGGCGACAGGAGTTCCCGGAATTTCAGGTTTGGTCAATGTATCCTTCTTCTCAGCTGCCGGTGGCACTTCTTTCTTGCTCTCATAGTTTTTCAGGATGGCAGGGTCCAGCGGTTCCAGTTTCATTTTTTCTGCATTCTCGGGGGGGACCAGGTAGACTTCGTCGTTCGCGGAAACGCCTTCACGGATGATGATCTCGTTGTCGTTGCTTGGTCCAACGACCACTTGTTGTTTCGTGATCCCTGCTCCGTCTTTCTTGTAAACGAAGGTCACCGTATCGTTGTTGAAAATCCCTTCGATGGGGATGAACACGACGCTGTCGATCACCGCGGTGATGATCGTATTTTTCGTGGTCATGGCCGGACGTAGGATGGAGTCGAATTCATTGACCAGGATTTTGACTTCAAACACCTTGGCATTCGTACTCTGGAGTTGTTCTCCGATGTTGGCGACCTCGGTGACCGTGCCCGTGAATTTCTTTTCCGGGAACGCATCGATGCCGATCTGAACTTTCTGTCCGACCTTTACTTTGCTGATATCGATCTCGTTAACGTAAGTCTTGGAGATCATTTCCGACAGATCCGGAAGTTCTGCCACCACGTTGTCCCAGGCATTAATGGTCGCCCCGATCCCCTGTTTGTTGCCATCCCAGTTCCGCTTGTAGATCACCATCCCCGATTTCGGTGCCGTGACCGTGAACGAGCCGAGGACGCTTCTGAGCTGTTCCAGTTTCCGCTGGGCCTGGGTATACGATGCAGTCACCTCGACCATATTGGCGATCGCCTTTTTTAACCGGAGTTTGTAGTTCTCTTCGGCCTGATCGAGCGCCCGTTCCCCCTTCTCCAGGTCTATCTGAACCTGTCGGATCGTTGCGGGGGGCTCATATTTGGATTGTTCCAGCTCGATTTTTTTCTGTTCCAGGTTATAGGACAGGTTGATCAGTTCATCGCGGGCGCTTCGGAGCTCCAGGGAGGTATCCAGGCGGGTTTTGGTCAGCTGGGACTCAAGTTTCTCCAGGTTGGTCTCCTCATCTTTGATCTTGTTGGAGATCTCCGTGCGGTCGAGGGTGGCGACGTACTGCCCGGAATCGACTACGGTTCCGTCCGGGATGATATCCTGGATCTTGACCTGCCAGATCTGGATCTGTCTTAATCCTTCAGGCCCGTATATCTTTTCGGATCGCTTGGCGATCAGTTCCCCGGTGGTAGTCACTTCGATAGGGAACTGCCCTTGCTTGACCTTGACGGATACCTGGCCCGTTTTCTGGGGTCTTGACAGTACGAAATAAAGTACCACAGCGACCAGGATGATCCCGCCGAAAATGTATAAATACTTCTTTGCCGACATGAAAACTATATTATGAAGACAAATATAATGAATGTCCTAATATAGCCGGAACGCTTTTTAGACATCAATATTTGCGTACCGTGCATTTTTTTCGATGAACTCCCTGCGTGGCGGAACATCATCACCCATCAGCATGGAGAAGATCCGGTCGGCTTCCGTGCCGTTTTCGATGGTGACCTGCCTTAGGGTTCTGAATTCCGGATTCATCGTGGTCATCCACAGCTGTTCGGCATTCATTTCGCCGAGACCTTTATACCGTTGGACGTGGATTCCCGAATCTTTTCCGCTGGACGAGAATTCCTCTACCAACCGGATGCGTTCCTCCTCGGTCCAGCAATACCGCTGTGTATTCCCTTTTTTGACCAGGTAGAGGGGCGGAGTGGCGATATACACATGGCCGTTCTCGATCAGTTCTTTCATGTACCTGAAGAAAAAGGTCAGGATCAGGGTGGCGATATGGCTTCCGTCCACATCGGCATCGGTCATGATGATGATCTTGTGATACCGGAGTTTTTCAAGGTTCAGTGCCTTGCTGTCCTCTTCTGTGCCGATGGTCACTCCAAGGGCGGTAAAGATATTTTTGATCTCCTCGCTTTCGAAGATCTTGTACTGCATGGCTTTTTCGACATTGAGGATCTTCCCCCTGAGCGGCAGGATGGCCTGGAAACGCCGGTCCCGGCCCTGTTTGGCAGTACCGCCGGCTGAATCTCCTTCGACGAGGTAGATCTCGCATTGGGCGGGGTCGTTTTCGGAACAATCTGCCAGTTTGCCCGGGAGTCCGGAGCCGGACAGCACGTTCTTGCGTTGTACCAGTTCTCTGGCTTTGCGTGCAGCGTGCCGCGCGGTAGCGGCCAGGATCACCTTATTGACGATGGTTTTGGCTTCCCGGGGGTTTTCTTCCAGGTAATAGGAGAGCAGTTCACTGACGACCTGGTCCACCACGCCCATTACTTCGTTATTGCCCAGTTTGGTTTTCGTTTGTCCTTCGAACTGGGGCTCCTGTACTTTCACCGAGATGATGGCGG
The DNA here is from genome assembly GCA_036796175.1 of Bacteroidales bacterium. Taxonomy (GTDB): domain Bacteria; phylum Bacteroidota; class Bacteroidia; order Bacteroidales; family FEN-979; genus DAIRDK01. Next base: position 17,398 of record DAIRDK010000024.1, read on the forward strand.
TAAGTCCTTCCCGGAAATCATCCCCGTTGATGTCGAATTTCAGCTTGGTCAGCATCCCGCTTTTCTCGGCATAGGTCTTCAGGGTGCGTGTAAGCGCCCTGCGGAAACCGGCAAGATGCGTGCCTCCTTCGTGGGTGTTGATATTGTTGACGTAGCTGTGGATATTTTCGGAGAAAGAGGTATTGTACTGCATCGCGATCTCGATCGGGATCCCGTTTCGTTCCCCTTCCATGGCGATGGGAGCAGGGATCAGCTTTTCACGGTTTGCATCCAGGTAATCGATAAAATCGGTCAGTCCCTTATCAGAATAGAAAACCTCTGATACCGGTTCTCCCGCTTCGTTCTTTTCGCGTTCGTCCGTGATGGTCAGGGCAATGCCTTTGTTGAGATAGGCGAGTTCACGCAACCGGGAAGCGAGGATCGCATAGTCATACGTTTCGGTGATAAAGATCGTATTATCCGGCTTGAAGGTGACTTCCGTACCGTTGACCGATGTCTCACCGATCACCCGTACATCGTACAGGGGTTTTCCCAGGCTGTATTCCTGCTGGTAGATCTTGCCTCCGCGGTGTACGGTAACCCGCAGGTTCCTTGACAGTGCGTTCACGACGGAGACACCCACGCCATGCAGACCTCCGGAGACTTTATACGTATCCTTGTCAAATTTACCGCCGGCATGCAGAACGGTCATCACGACTTCCAGGGCGGAGCGCTGCTCTTTCTCGTGAAGATCGGTGGGAATGCCCCGGCCGTTATCGTTAACGGAAACAGAATTATCAGGATGGATCGTGACGTCAATCTTGTTGCAGAAACCGGCCAGCGCCTCATCAATGGAGTTGTCAACCACTTCATAAACAAGGTGGTGGAGCCCTTTGATGTTCACATCGCCAATGTACATGGCCGGACGTTTCCTGACCGCTTCAAGACCCTCCAGTACCTGTATGTTTTCAGCGGTGTAGTTCTGACTGGCTAATTCTTTTTCTATGTCATTCATAATCAGATAGTTATATTATAGGAAATCACTAAACAAAGATAGGGAAAAAAACGATGCGGAATACGAATAAACCAGTAGTAAAATCAAGGATTTTATTAACAATCCGGGGATAAAAAGATCGGGGAGCTAAAGTCAGGAAATAGGGTAGTCAGGAAGTCAGGATGCGGGTGATTTTACCTGCTGCCTGGCCGTCGCCGAAAGCGTCATGCCTGGCGGCTGAGGGGTAGGTGGAGGAGATGGCTTCCAGGATACGGTCCGTATCGGTCCCCGTGACTGTATTCCATCCGTCGTGCAAGGTTTCCAGCCATTCGGTTTCCGTACGGATCGTGATGCAGGGTTTTCCCAGGAAATAGGACTCTTTCTGCAGTCCGCCGGAATCAGTCAGCACTTTGTCGCAGTTCATGGTCAGCCAGAGCATCTGCAGGTAGCCTACCGGGTCGATGGCGTTCACATTGGAGGGAAGCTTCAGTGAATCGGTCAGCGTTTTCCGGGTCCTGGGATGGACAGGCCAGACGATCGTTCGGCCGGAGGAGGCGAAAGCCTCGAGGATCCGGTTCAGATTCCCGGGCTCATCGGTATTCTCGGCCCTGTGGATCGTCGCCAGCAGGAAATGGTCAGGGAGCCCGCCCAGGGCGTATCGGGATGCATGTTGAGATACTTGGTCCAGGTAAAAGAGCACGCTGTCATACATGACGTCACCGGTAAAATGCGTGACAGCCTCAAGGCCTTCGGTCTTCAGGTTGGCGACCGCTGTGTGGGTGGGAGCGAACAGTACATCGGCCACACGGTCGGTAACGACCCGGTTGATCTCCTCCGGCATGGCCCGGTTGAAACTGCGAAGACCGGCTTCCACATGGGCCAGCGGCAGATGCAGTTTAACGGCAGCCAGGGCCCCCGCCAGCGTAGAGTTGGTATCCCCGTAAACCATCACTTTGTCGGGCTTTTCCTCCAGCAGAACGGCTTCAATTCCCTCCAGCATCCGAGCGGTTTGCACGGCGTGGGTGCCAGAGCCGGCACCCAGGTTGACATCGGGCTCGGGGATGCTGAGTTCCTTGAAAAAAACGGCCGACATGTTGGCATCGTAATGCTGCCCGGTATGGAGCAGAATCTCCTGCACGCCGGGAACCGCCCTCAGCACTCTGGACACGGCTGCTGCCTTGATGAACTGGGGCCTGGCCCCGACCACGGTGACGATCTTCATGGTGATCAATAAAAAGCAACAGTCCTGTAAGCAGGATCCTGTTTCCCGGATGACCGGGATTTCTGTCATTTATCTGAGCCGGCTGTCACCAGCCGGCTTGATCGACCTACCCCTTCCAGTTCCCCTCGCAGGGTCCGGGCGAGCAACCCGGTTCCGAAGAACCTGGGATATACTTGGTCTTTCAACCCATGAGGTTTACCCCAACCGGATGTCACCACCCGGTTCCGTGGTCTCTTACACCGCGTTTTCACCCTTACCCCGGTTTCCCGTGGCGGTTGTTTTCTGTGGCACTTTCTGTGACCGGGGCCTTTGTAACCCCGGACCCTTCCCGTTAGGAAGCATGGTGCTCTGTGTTGTCCCGACTTTCCTCCCCGGCGTTGCCGCCGGAGCGACAGAACGAACTGTTGCCCGGCAAAGATAGGAAGAAATGGGCGATAATGTCTAACTTTGCCGCTTTGTTTACAAGTCCGTGAAAGATCTGAGCCAGGGCAGGGAGGGTGTCCTCATCTTCCGGTTTGCTGTTCCCATGCTGCTGGGGAACGTTTTCCAGCAGATGTACAACGTGGTCGACAGCATGGTGGTGGGCCGTTTTATAGGGAAAGACGCGCTCGCTGCAGTAGGGACTTCGTTTCCGCTGATTTTCATGCTCATCTCTTTTGTGATCGGTATCACGATGGGATTCACGATCATCGTTTCCCAGTATTTCGGGGCCAAAGAGATGGACAACGTGAAGAAATCGATCAACACCCTGTACGTCTTTCTGTTTTTTGCCTCCATCGTGCTGACTGCGCTTGGCGTTGTTTCAGCAGAACCTGTGTTCAGGATGATCGATCTGGATCCCTCGATCATCCCCCAGGCTAAACGCTTTATGATCATCTACTTCGCCGGGATGATCTTCCTGTTCGGCTACAACGGCACCAGCGCCATCCTCCGGGGGCTCGGGGATTCACGAACCCCCCTGTACTTTCTGATTGGATCGGTAGTCCTGAACATCCTGCTCGATCTCCTGTTCGTCCTGGTGTTTCACTGGGGCGTCGGCGGGGTTGCAACGGCCACCGTGCTTTCTGAAGCGTTCGCCTTCTTTGCCCAGATCGTGTATCTGAACAAATACCACAAGGTGGTCAGATTCTCAATCAAGGATCTTAAATTCGACCGGACCATATTCCGGAAAGGGATCAGGATCGGGCTTCCCACCGGGTTTCAGCAAACCTTTGTGGCTGCCGGGATGCTAGGCCTGTATTGGATTGTCAACCGGTTTGGAGTGGATGCGAATGCCGCCTACAGCACGGCAGGACGGATCGACAGTTTTGCAGCTATGCCGGCCATGAGCTTTTCCGCGGCCCTGTCGACGTTTGTCGGACAAAACCTGGGAGCGAACCGTCCCGACCGGGTGAAAAAGGGCCTGTGGAAAACATTCCTGATGTCCGGGGCGATCGCTGTCGGGATCTCGGTCATCACGGTGTTCTTCGGGCATTACCTGATGAGGATGTTCACCACCGATACCCGGGTGATCGAACTGGGGAAACAGTACCTCCTGATCATCGGATCCTCTTACCTCATCTTCTCCGCCATGTTCACGATCAACGGCTTGTTACGCGGCGCAGGCGACACCCTGGTCCCGATGTTCATCTCGCTGTTCTCGCTCTGGATCATCCGGATCCCG
>DAIRDK010000025.1:0-20820 GCA_036796175.1 Bacteroidales bacterium
ACTGCAGGACGTATTCCATTCAGCGAGGATCTGGCCGGTGACCGAACTGATCAGGATCCTGTACCGGCCAGCCTTCCGGAACATGATCCGGAAACTCCCGCTGACGGCAGGATTGGGATAGACGGCGAAAAACGGCTCGTCCGGTTCCACGGCAACCGGAGGAAACAGACACCCCTTGCCCGGCTGGGCCCAGATGGAATCGCCTTCCTGATTCACGGCCGCAAATCCATAGGCACGGCGCCAGTTCTCTCCCAGGGCATTGTCCGATCCGGGATCACACAGTTCCAGGGAGTAACCCCTTCCGGCACACATCGGATCCCAGGGATCATGGTCGTCATACCAGACTGAATCAACCGTTTGTCCCAGCGCATCTTTCAGCAGGATCAGCTCGCCCGAATTGGTGAGCGACCCGCTCGTCCATTCAAGGGCCTGGATCCCGAATGTGTTGTACAGGGCGAAACTGTCTTTCCCGACAACGAGGTACTCCCCTTCCGGAAGTTCATATTCAGGGAATGTGAATGTCACACCATCTGAAAAGGAACAATCCTTCAGATTCACAGGTCCGGTGTCGTAATTATATAATTCGATGAATTCGAGAGAATCGGTCCCGCTTTCCGGCGGGTTGTACATGATCTCGGTGATGACGATCTTCGGGATGACCGGTTCGGTCACCCGGATGTATCCATGCTTGCAGAGTGTATGGGTTCCGGACGCGTTGGATGTGGTCAGGCATACGTTGAATTCTCCGGGATAACCGAATACGATTCCGGTCGGATTCGGGACGGTAGAGGACATGGGGATGCCACCGACAAAAGACCAGTTCCAGGTATCCGGGCAATTCAGCGTGGAATCGAAAAAATTTACCGTATCCCCGACAAAGATCACGGTATCTTCAGCCCGGAAATCCGAAACGGGGATCAGGGGCTCGCAGGGGGTGCGGAAACTGTAACATGCGCCGAACCCGACGCCAGCGGAATTCACGGCAAAGACCCTGAAGTGATAAAGGGTATCAGGAAGCAACGGGGATAACAGGGCTGTGAATGGTCCCGGAGAAGACGCGACGGCTGTGACCGAATCGGTCAGGGTGGGCAAGGGATTGATGGCTGACCAGCAGACTCCCAGTTGTGAAACGGTATCGCCTCCGCCGGAGACCAGGGTCCCGTAGGCCAGGACGGAATCATACGTGATGACCGTTACGGTTGAATCGGTCAGAACCTCCGGGGGCAAGGCTGACTGGGGAACCAGGGGTGTATCCGTGCTGGTCAGGAAGACCACTTCCCGGCGGACGGCGCCTGCGGTGTTACCTCCTCCCGGCCAGAGACCGTCATCATCGGTGCTCCATGCAAATAGCGACAAGTCTGCATTCCTTGCCTCCACTCTCCGGACTCCCGTGGGGTTGCCGGATCCGGTCGGGATCACGGCAGGATAATCGCCGGTGGAACTGGTGCCCGACTGTGAATAGATATTCCCGATGGCTGACGGGAGGTCGTTTTGCCCTGTATTCTGAACCGGGATTGCATCCCTGACCTGGTAGGCAAACAACGGGTCGCCGGTTCCGGCAGAATTATCATAAAGCAGGACAAATTTTCCGGACGCTCCGGGCAGGGCAGAGCCCTTGACAAAGGCCCCGTCATCGGATGCATCGGCCGTTCGTTCATTGACGGCAACATCCAGGGCTGTAATCAGTTTGGTTCCGACAAACGCGGGCACCGACGGGATGGTCCCTCCTGTTACCGCGTACCCGAGCCTCAGGGTATGGACCTGACCGGCATCAAACCGTACGGAGTTTCCCGTGGGCTGAAACCAGAGCCAGAAAGGCCCGCTGCTGCCCGTATCGTTGGTCGTAAATGCGGCGGTCACCCGGGAGGCCGAAAAGGCGGAACCGTCCCAGATGTTGCCTGCCCCGAATGCAGTGGGAGGATCCGCAGCCAGGGCGATACCCCCTTTGACATCATACACTGTGTTGGAAGCCAGCCCGTCGATCCGCAGGCATACGGCAAAGGGTGTTCGCGTATTGTTGGCCGAACCGGCTGATTTGCTTCCGAAATAGCGCGGGATGACCAGCTCCGTCAGGGTCTGTGCATGCGGTGAACCGCCCAGGAGGATCACCGTCATGAATGCAAGAAAACCGTGTTTCATGGATTGAGGATTAAGGGTTAATAGGCCGGGGCAGATGCCTCCGGAACCCCTTAATCCGGTTTGAGGGCAAAAGGTAATGCAGGGAGATCGAAAAAAAATAAAAAAAAAGAAGGCGGCCTTGCGAGCCGCCCTCTTCCCGGTAAGCAACTGAGGCTGTTATTTATCTTTCACTTCTTCAAAATCAACATCTGTCACCTCATCGCTGCCTGAGCTTTTGGATTGTCCGCTATCCTGTTCGGGGCCTGGCTGGGCACCGGGTTGCGGGCCCTGCTGCGAAGCATTCTGGTACATCTCCTGGCTGGCGGTCTGCCAAACGGCATTGAGCCGGGACATGGCCGAATCGATAGCCGAAAGATCTCGGTTCTTGTGTGCATTTTTCAGCTCTCCGAGCGCCTGCTCTATCTGCGAACGCTTTTCGGCAGGGATCTTGTCGCCGAATTCCTTGAGTTGCTTTTCAGTCTGGAAGATCAGGGCATCGGCATTGTTGATCTTATCGGCTTCCTCTTTCAGCCGTTTATCTGTATCGGCATTCCGCTGGGCCTCTTCACGCATCCGTTTCACTTCATCGTCGGAAAGCCCTGAAGACGCTTCGATGCGGATGTGCTGGGATTTCTGTGTCGCCTTATCCATGGCCGTGACATGCAGGATGCCGTTGGCATCGATATCGAACGTCACTTCGATCTGCGGGATCCCCCTGGGTGCGGGCGGGATGCCATCGAGGTGGAATCGCCCGATGCTCTTATTCTGGTTAGCCATGGGGCGTTCCCCCTGGAGGACATGGATCTCGACCGAAGTCTGGCTGTCGGCGGCCGTTGAGAAGGTCTCCGATTTCCTGGTCGGGATGGTCGTGTTAGCCTCAATAAGCCGGGTCATGACACCGCCCAACGTTTCGATTCCCAATGACAAGGGGGTCACATCGAGCAGCAGCACATCTTTCACTTCACCGGTCAGCACGCCGCCCTGGATCGCTGCGCCCACGGCCACCACTTCGTCCGGGTTCACTCCTTTGGAGGGTTCTTTGCCGAAGAAATCGCGTACGAGTTTCTGGATCGCCGGGATACGGGTTGATCCGCCGACCAGGATGACCTCATCGATATCCGATGTTTTCATTCCGGCATCTTCCAGCGCTTTCCGGCATGGCGGAATGGTGGACTGGAAGAGGGAATCCAGCAACTGGTCAAATTTGGCCCGGCTGAGTTTCTTCACGAGGTGCTTCGGGACTCCGTCGACCGGCATGATATACGGCAGATTGATCTCCGTTTCAACGGAGCTCGACAGTTCGATCTTGGCTTTCTCCGCTCCTTCTTTCAAGCGCTGGAGAGCCATCGGATCCTTTCGGAGATCCACGCCTTCTTCCTGCTTGAATTCATCGGCCAGCCAGTCGATGATGACCTGGTCGAAATCGTCACCTCCAAGGTGGGTGTTCCCGTTGGTCGATTTCACTTCAAACACGCCATCACCCAGCTCAAGTATGGATATGTCAAAGGTCCCGCCGCCAAGATCATACACAGCCACCTTGATGTCTTTATGTTTCTTATCGAGCCCGTAGGCCAGTGCAGCGGCCGTGGGCTCATTGATGATCCTGCGGACGTTGAGTCCGGCGATCTCTCCCGCCTCCTTGGTGGCTTGCCGCTGGGAATCACTAAAGTACGCAGGCACGGTAATTACGGCTTCCCGGATCTCCTGTCCGAGGTAATCTTCCGCGGTTTTCTTCATTTTCTGAAGGACCATGGCGGAGATTTCCTGAGGAGAGTAAAGTTTGTCCGCAATTTTCACGCGGGGGGTGTTATTGTCGCCCCGCTGTACATGGTACGGAACCCGCTGGATCTCTTTGGTCACCTGTTCATAAGTTTCGCCCATGAAACGCTTGATCGAGAAGATGGTATTTTTCGGGTTGGTGATGGCCTGGCGTTTTGCAGGATCACCCACCTTACGTTCTCCGTTCTCTGTAAATGCAACGATCGAGGGAGTCGTTCTCCTGCCTTCGCTGTTGGGGATCACGACGGGGTCGTTCCCTTCCATGACGGCGACGCAGGAGTTGGTGGTTCCAAGGTCGATTCCGATTATCTTTCCCATTGTTTGTAAGTTTAAGTTGCTTTAATATAAATGTTGCTGACCCCGTCAGTCAATCATTGTGCCAAACCTAAAATGACTGCCAAAATGACAAAAAGACAGGAAACGGGAAGGATCAGAAGAGGTTCCCGGTGACAACTCCGTCGACCAGGGAGTCGTAGGTGCGGTCGCTGAGGCGCAGTTTCCTCGGGCTGAAAATCGTGTTGTCGGTCCTGCTGGAGAAAATGCCGATGCCGTTTTCAATATTCGTATAGATCGGCTTTTCCTGGACGATGGTATTGGACGGGTTCGTCACCTCGATATAATTGCTGAGGTCTTCGGATGCCACGGTGAATATATACTCCACTGAATCGGGGATCCGATAAACCGTAGGATCTTCCGCGACTTTCGCCTTGATGGTATAGTAAAACCCGTCGCCGTAAAACCCGGCGGTCATATCCTCGCCCCCATCCAGGGTCCGGGATTTCATGTCATCAAACACCGGCCAGTTTACACTTTTCTTGACTTTCTGTGAGGTGTCAGAGATTTTGATCTCCCAATAATTAAACCGGATATTGAGCTGATACATCCTGCCGTATTTCGCCGAACTCCATTCGGCCTGGGTCAGGGAACCCTGGACAAAGGTGGCCTTTGAGAAGGAATTCGGCGCTTTGATGTTGAAATTGTTGACCAGGTTGGTGTAAGATGTGACCTGCACGCCCGTGGTGGTGTCGGTAATGGTGATCCGGTATTCATGGTCCACATTCAATTGAGCATGCGCTATATAGATCAATTGATTCGGGAAATAGAAGATGCCTGTATCCTTATTGGTGATCGTCGTGGTGTCAAGCAGGATCGAGCTGACCAGGTTCTCTCCGTTATATTCATCCAGGCTGACGACCAATTTGTTTTTAAAATTGCTGGAGTCGGGGATCTGCGCGTATTCCAATGCATTGCCCGGACCGAGAAAGGCTTTCGTGATTTTGATATAATGAACGCTGTCATTGGGATTGAGAAGTCCGTAAACGATCATGATCTCTTTCCAGTCGTCATTGATGTTCAGGTCTTTTGAACACGACAGCAGCAGGGTCAGCGGAAGAATCAGCAGGGCAATGAATCGGAGGCCTTTCATAGGACAGGGAAATAAAGGAGGACAAAGATAAATAAAATCCTGAAATGTTGTAGTTTTGCAATAAATTAAGGCCATATGAAAGCTCATCAGTCATTTCGGGATGTGCCCAAGGTCACGACCCATGTGTTGCAGGAGATGAAGCTGAAACATGAGAAGATCTCCATGCTCACGGCTTACGATTACTCCTTTGCAAGGATCCTGGACGGCACGGGCATCGACGTGATCCTGGTCGGCGATTCGGCTTCCAACGTCATGGCAGGCCACAGTTCCACCCTTCCGATCACGCTGAATGAGATGATTTACCATGCTTCCTCCGTGGTCAGGGCGGTGCGCCGTGCCCTCGTCGTGGTTGACATGCCATTCGGCACTTACCAGGGAAACTCCAAGGAGGCCCTCAGTTCTGCGATCCGCATCATGAAGGAATCCGGGGCGGATGCCGTAAAGCTCGAAGGAGGAAAGGAAGTGCTGGAATCCGTTGACCGGATCCTCTCAGCCGGCATCCCGATCATGGGTCACCTGGGTCTCACCCCGCAATCCATCCATAAATTCGGAACCTACGTGGTACGTGCTACCGATAAGCGGGAAGCGGACAAGCTGGTCGAAGACGCAAACCTGCTGGACAAGGCCGGTTGTTTCGCCATTGTGCTTGAGAAGATCCCGGCTAAGCTCGGAGCCCAGGTCACGCGGGAGGTCCGTATCCCGACTATCGGTATCGGTGCCGGCAAGGACGTGGACGGCCAGGTGCTGGTTCTTCACGATATGCTCGGCATAACGCTGGATTTCTCCCCCCGGTTCCTCCGGCGCTACCATAACCTGGCCGAGGAGGTCAAAGGGGCCGTCACAACCTACATACAGGACGTCAAGAACCTCGACTTCCCGAATGAAAAGGAACAGTATTGATCAGGGAATCATTGATATTGTTCGAAGACAACCATCTGCTGATCTACAATAAGCAGCCTGGTGATATTGTCCAGGGGGATAAGACCGGTGATCTGCCGCTGAGCGAATATCTGAAGCAATATCTGAAGGAAAAGTACGGCAAGCCAGGCAATGTGTTCCTGGGGGTAGTCCACCGCATCGACCGGCCCGTCAGCGGCACGGTGATCTTCGCCAGGACTTCCAAAGCACTGTCCAGGCTGAATGCGATGCTCAAGGATGGGTCGATGGAAAAAACGTACTGGGCCATTGTGCAGAAATGTCCCCCGGAAACGAAGGGTCACCTGGTGCACTTTATGACCCGGAACGAAAAACTGAACAAATCGTTTGTCAGCGAACAGGAGGTGCCTGACGGGAAAAGAGCCGAATTGTTCTATACCCTGGCCGCACAAAGTGACCGGCACTACCTTCTGGAGGTCCGACTGGTGACGGGACGTCACCACCAGATCCGGGCCCAGCTCGCTCATATCGGCTGCCCGATCCGGGGCGACCTGAAGTATGGTTCGCCCCGGTCCAATCCTGACGGATCCATCCACCTGCACGCACGCAGGATCCGGTTCATCCATCCCGTAAGGAACACCCCGTTGACTGTAGAGGCCGATCCTCCCGGTGAGAAGGTCTGGAATCTGTTTAAACCCATGACGGAAAGCAGGGAATGAGACAGGATCAGGCACACGATACGACGGTCAGCATGCAGAGCATGGCTCCCCTGCGCGACGAAACGGCCGCATCCCCGTTCACTTCCCATCGCCTGCAGGCGAAGAATGATCTCCCGGTCGTGCACAGGCCGGAACATCCCGACTGGATCTTCGCCATCCTGGTCACCGGTTTCCTTCTCGTCGCGTGGACCACGGTATTTTACTACAAACGATTCATTACGGCGCTGTATGCCACCTTCTCCAAACGACACCTCAGCCAGATGGCCCGGGAAGGCAACCTCCTCCGCGAACGGATCGCAGTATCCTTATCGGCTGTCTACATCCTGACCATGTCCCTGATGATCTACCAGGCCAACGAATTCTATTTCCAATGGCATGACCCGGTCCTGAACGGATTCAGGCTGTTTCTCATCATCATGCTCCTGGTGGTTCTATTCTGGGCATTGAAACTGTTTGCCATGAACCTGCTCAGCATGGTCTTCAAGACCCACCAAAGCAACCATGAATACGTGGTGAACATCGTGCTTTTTTCCGCCCTGGCCAGCCTCATCCTGTTGCCGCTGATGGTCCTTTCTATCTACCTGAACTCCTGGACAATTCTTATTATCTGCCTTATTATCAATGCAATAATTTTTATAATCCGATTTATAAAAGGAATGATCATCGGGGCGCAGCTGACGCGGTTTTCGTATTTGTTTTTATTTGTGTATCTTTGCGCCCTCGAATTACTGCCCCTGGTGGTGATTCTAAAGCTGGCGATCCTGTACAACGCCTTTTAAACAGAAGCACATTTTGTCGGATTTTAAACCGCATTGCACTTGAAAATTAAAAACATCCTGATATCCCAACCGGAACCGGCCGATATTGAAAAATCGCCATATAACGACCTGATCAAGAAATTTGCCGTCAATCTTACATTTCGCAAGTTCTTTGTGATCGAGCCCCTGCCCGCCAAGGAGTTCAGGAAGGAACGGATCAACCTGCTCGATTATACGGCCGTCATCTTCAATTCCCGTCATGCAGTGGATCATTACTTCCGGCTTGCCAAGGAGATGCGTACCGAGATCCCCGATTCGATGAAGTATTTCTGCATTTCGGAATCTACGGCCTACTACCTGACCAAATACGTCCAATTCAGAAAACGGAAGATCTTCCATTCCAAGGAGAATATGGACGTATTGCAGGAACTGTTCAAGAAGCACAAGACCGAGAAATTCCTCCTGCCCTGCTCTGATTCGCACAAACAGGACATCCCACAGATCCTGCAGTCCCTGAAGATCCAGTACCGTGAAGCTTGCATGTATAAGACCCTCCCGGCCCAAGTCAAGGATATTGAAATCGACAAGTTCGATATGCTGGTTTTTTTCAGCCCGGCGGGCATCAAATCCCTGCATAACAACTTCCCGAAGTACAAGCAGGGCAAAACGGTGATCGGTGCGTTTGGTCAGACAACCATTGAAGCCGCCACCAAAGCCGGCCTTCAGGTGGATATTCCCGCTCCTCTTCCGGGAGTGCCTTCCATGACCATGGCGATCGAACGTTACCTGGCAGCCGAGGCAAAAAAGAAATAGCCCACCCTTCCCGTTCCTTCCCAGGAACCGGGGTGGTTCCGGGCAGCGTATTGATGAGGGAGACTTTCCATAAGACCGAACGCCTGTGCAGCAGGACCCTGATCCGGCAGCTTTACCGGACCGGTAAGGGATTCACAACCGGGCCTTTCCGGGTGATGTGGCAACAGATGCCCCCGTCCGGGCCATTCCCCGCCCAGGTCATGATCAGCGTACCTAAAAGCCTCTTCCCGAAAGCCACCGGCAGAAACCTTCTGAAACGCCGGATCCGCGAAGCATACCGTAAGAACAAGGGGATGCTCTATGAACGGCTTTCGGAACAGGGGATCCGGATCATCCTTATCATCACCTATAATACCCGTGAAACTCTTCAGTATGAAGAGATCCGACATAAAATAATCGTACTTTTACATCGTTTAAATGAGGTTGTTGAAAAAAGTTCTCGGTAGCTTTTTCATCCTGCTGATCCGGTTTTACCAGGGAGCGATTTCACCTTACCTGATGCCTTCCTGCAGATACACCCCAAGTTGTTCTGCATACGGTATCGAAGCCATCCGAAAATACGGACCTTTCAAAGGCGGATGGCTGACGGTCAAAAGGCTGGCAAGGTGCCATCCCTGGGGCGGAAGCGGGTTTGATCCGGTACCGTGACCGATTGATAATTAATAATTAATAATTAATAATTAATAATAATCAGCGTTACAGAGGCATGAGAAAGTATAGATGGATCACAGGATTGGTTGTGATGGTCGTGATGGTCATCCTATCAGTCGGGAGTGTAACGGCACAGAACCAGACGGACCAGACGTTTGAGGTACTGAAAAACCTCGATATCTACTCGAACCTGATCAAGGAACTCAACGCGGAATATGTGGATGAGATCCAGCCGGGAGAACTGACCAAAACGGCTATCGACGCCATGCTGGAGTCGCTCGACCCGTATACGAACTTCATCCCCGAATCGGAAGTGGAGGACTATAAGTTCATCACCACCGGCCAGTATGGCGGGATCGGCGCACTGATCCACCAGCAGGGCGATTACGTGGTCATCTCCGAACCTTATGAGGGATCACCTGCACAGAAATCGGATCTTCGGGCCGGCGACAAGATCTACCAGGTGAACGGCCAGGTGGCCAAGGGCAAGACCTATGACGAGGTCAGCGCCATCCTTAAGGGACAAGCCGGCACTACCGTCACCCTCCAGGTACTCCGCGACGGGGTGGATCAACCCATCGAGAAAACGATCACCCGCGAGAACATTAAGATCGAAAATATCCCCTTTACAGGCATGGTGGCCGATGGGATCGGCTACATCAAACTGAACTCGTTCATCCAGAACGCAGGCAAGGAGGTCAAACAGGCTTTCCTGAAACTGCGCGAAAACAATACCCTGAAAGGAATGATCATTGACCTCCGTGGAAACGGGGGCGGACTGCTGAACGAAGCGGTCGATATCTCCAATATCTTCGTCGACAAGGGGCAGGAGATCGTCACTACCAAGGGGAAGGTGCAGGACAAGAACAGGACCTACAAAACCCTTTACCCTGTGACGGATGACAAGATCCCCCTGGTAATCCTCGTCGACCGACTCAGCGCTTCCGCCAGCGAGATCCTGTCGGGATCCATCCAGGACCTCGACCGCGGCGTGATCATCGGTCAGCGTACGTTCGGCAAAGGCCTCGTGCAGAATGTAGTTCCCCTGAGCTACAATGCCCAGATGAAAATCACCGTCGCCAAATATTACATCCCCAGCGGCCGTTGCATCCAGGCCATTGATTACTCACATAAGGACGGTAACGGCCATTCCTCCAAAATCCCCGACAGTCTCATCCGCGAATTCAGCACCAGCAAGGGAAGAAAAGTTTACGACGGCGGAGGAATAGATCCCGACCTGGTGACCAAACGCAGGCAATTCAGCAACATCGCTCTTTCGCTCTATGGCAAATACCTGATCTTTGATTACGCCACCCGGTTCCAGCAGACCCATCAGGCCATCCCCGCACCCGGCCAGTTTACAGTCAGCGATTCGGTCTTCAATGACTTCGTCACCTTCGTGAACGGCAAGAACTTCGACTACTCCACCAACAGCGAGAAAACACTTGAAGTCCTGATGGAGGAAACCAAGAAGGAAAATTATTACGACGCCATCAAAGAGGAACTGGATCACCTTAAAGAACAGATGATCCAGGACAAAAAGGCGGACATCAACAAATACAAGGACCAGGTCAAATACCTGCTGAAGCTGGAGATTGTGACCCGTTACTATTACCAGAAGGGCAAAGCCGAGGCGTCCCTCGACAACGACGAGGACCTGGCACTGGCCATCGCCACGATCAGGGATCCCAAGCGTTACCAGGATATCCTGACCGGAAAATACATCCAGCCCAAAGAAGAACGGGAACAAGCCATGTCCGGCGACGATGAAGATGACATCGAGCCGATTGAAACCGAATGAACGAACTTATGAGAACCCTGAACACACTGATCGCCGCCATTCTGTTCCTGGGACTGACGGCCGCTACCGGTGACAAACCGGCGTATAAAATGTACGACCAGAAAGGCCGGCACACAGATTACAAGGACATGCTGAAAGCCGCATCGGAAGCGGATATTGTCTTTTTCGGAGAGATCCACGACAACGCCCTCTGCCACTGGCTGGAACTGGAACTGTCTAAAGACCTTTACGAAGCTAAAAAAGACCGCCTGGTCCTGGGCGCCGAGATGTTCGAAGCGGACAACCAGTTGCTTTTAAACGAATACACCTCGAAATTGATCCGCAAGAAAGATTTTGAGGCAGAAGCCAAACTCTGGCCCAACTACAAGACCGATTACGCCCCGCTGGTCGACTTTAGCCGGGAACAAGGGATTAAATTCGTCGGAACCAATATCCCCAGGAGATATGCGGCGATCGTCAACCTGAAAGGATTCACCGGCCTCGACAGCATCAATGCTTACCAGCGCGCCATGATCGCTCCACTGCCGATCAAATATGATTCCACGCTGAACTGCTATGCCTCCATCGGCAAGGCTGTCGGCGAAGGCGGGATGAACCACGCGATGATGCACCTGGCGGAAGCCCAGGCGATCAAGGATGCCACGATGGCCCACTTCATCCTGAAGAACTGGGAGAACGGAAAGACGTTCCTCCATTTCAACGGGTCCTACCACAGCGACGACTTCCAGGGAATCGTCTGGTATGTAAACACTTACGGCAAACGGCTCCCGTACATCCCGAAAGTCCTGACCATCACCACGGTCGAGCAGGACACCCTCGGTGAGCTTTCAAAGGAAAACCTGGGGAAAGCGGATTTCATCATCTGCATCCCCTCTTCCATGACACGAACTCGCTGATGTTACGCGAACGTGAAGTACGCGTTGATGAGGAAGTTCCATGCGGTGACGATGACCGTCGCCACCAGTTTTGATAAATAGAAATTCACTTTAAATTTCCCGGACATCGCCCAGATGATCAGGCTGTTGATGCCCAACCCGATCAGGGCGATCAGGAAAAAACGCGTAAACTCCTGGGCTATCGCCGGATTGTGGCTCTGAAAAGTCCAGATCCGGTTGAGGAGGTAATTGGTGGAGGCGGCGGTGGTAAACCCAATGGCATTGGCCAGGTATTTCTGAACTTTAAACACCTCCTTGAACAGGAACGTGATCCCGAAGTCGACAAATACGCCGGAGAATCCGACGATGCAAAATTTGATGAACTTCAGGAAAAAGGCACCGGTGAAGAATTCAGTCAGGTCGTTCATGGGCTCTATAATTGGATCAGCAGGATCTCCGTCTTCTCGTTCCGGATCACCTCCACATTGACGGTCATTCCGTGTTTCAGTTTCGACAGCCTCGACATGTACTCGTAAATGTTCCCCACCGGCATGCCGTTGAGGGAGGTGATGATGTCTCCTTTCTTCATGCCTCCGCGGTCGGCAGGTCCGTCTTTGGTCACGCCGTCAACGCGAAGGCCCTTCTTTTCAGTACCGGCAAAATCGGGCATGATCCCCAGGGTGACCTTCAACCTGCGCCCCCCCCGGCCGGCCTGGTCACGGCTTCCGCTTTCCTTGAACGTCAAGGGTTTCGGCATGCCGGCCACATCCCGGATCACCGCTTCGGCATAGGTGCCGATCCGGCCTTCAGAATCGAAGTCCAGTTTTTCGGTGTCGTCAAACGGTGTGTGGTAATCGGTGTGAACCCCGGTGTTAAAATAAAATACGGGAATACCGGACGAATAAAATGCCGCATGGTCGGATGGGCCATACCCATCAGGCGAATGGATCACGGCAAAAGGAAGGTCCTTCTCGTAGATCCTGAGGATCGAATCGCCTTCGAGCGAGGTGCCGGTCCCGCTGACCGAGATCGAATTCTTATCTTTATCGAAACGGCCCACCATGTCGAAGTTGAACATCGCTTTGATGCTTTTCGGATCGACCGGGCAGTTGTTGACGAAATATTTCGAGCCCAGCAGTCCCATTTCCTCGGCGCTGAACGAGACAAAGATGACGCTCCGTTTCAGGTTCTCCCGGTTGGATGCCATCTGCCTGGCCAGTTCCATTACCAGGGCCGTGCCTGATGCATTATCGTCGGCGCCGTTATGAATTGCAACGGTATCAGGCATGCGCGATCCTGAGTTGGGCCCTCCGAAACCAAGGTGGTCATAATGCGCTCCAACGACCAGGTACTCATTCTTCAGCGACGGGTCATAACCTTCAAGCAGGGCAACGACGTTTGCCGTTTTCTCCCGTCTCTGCGTGATGTCGACCGTGGCCGTCACAGTGGCGGACACTTCGAAGCTTTTTGGCGCCCTGTTTCGCACGATCAGCGATTCGAGGCTGTCGGCGGTATAACCCGTGGATGCCAGGATGGCATTGGCCAGTTCCCGCCTGATGTTGATCACCGGGATGCCGGCTGTCACTTCATTGTTCTCGACAACCAGGGGCATCAGCTTATCGTCCTTGTCCAGGCCCGACGGTGTGATGAGCAGGATCCCCGCTGCACCGTTGTCCTTAGCCGTCAACACCTTGCTGCGGACATCGGAAAAGGGGATGAACTTGCTGTCGTTGTTATCGAGATCCGGGTCGGCACGGAATACGATCACCCATTTCCCTTTAGCATCCAGTCCGGCGTAATCGTTCCATTTCAGGCTGTCGGTATCGATATTGAACCCATACCCGGCAAACGTCACGCTGGCAGTGACCG
The DNA here is from genome assembly GCA_036796175.1 of Bacteroidales bacterium. GTDB lineage: Bacteria > Bacteroidota > Bacteroidia > Bacteroidales > FEN-979 > DAIRDK01. Next base: position 13,686 of record DAIRDK010000025.1, read on the forward strand.
TTCCCGGCGAAGAAAAAGCCAGGGGAATGAACGTCTTCTTCAGCACACCTTCTGTGCCTGCGGCGTTGAGGAAGTTGGTTTCCCCGAGAGTCACGTCGGTCACCACCTCGAAATACTGGAAACCTCCTTCACACATCGGTTTCAACCCGGCTGCAAGAAAATGATCGAGGATATACCGCGCCGCCACATTGGCCTCAGCCATGCCCGGTTTCCGCCCTTTCAGCGAATCCGAAGCCAGGAACGTGACATATTCTTTCAGGTCTTTGGGAGAAACATCCGTTTTTTTCTGCGCCCATCCCGTCGCATACGCCAGCACCATCAGCCACACCAGATATCTTTTCATGTATCTATATGTATTATTAATTATTAATCATTAATTATTAATTCGAAGTATCACTCCCCCCGCCAGGACGATATCCCCGTCATAAAACACTGCGCTCTGCCCCGGGGAGATGCCGTCGTTCGGGGTATGCAGGGAAACCCGGATCACGCCTGGTTCGTAAGGCTCTGCCAGGGCTTCGGCTTCCCGTTGTGCCGAGCGGATCTTGACATGACATTCGAGAGGCGCTTCCAAACCCCCGAGAGCCACCCAGTTGATTTCGTTCACGAAAAAGACGCTGTGATGCGCCTCTTCCCGCGTGCCGACCACGACACGATTTTTCTTCCGATCCAGGGAGATGACATAAAGCGGTTCCGTATAGGCTACGCCCAGGCCTTTTCGCTGGCCGATGGTATAGTTCCAGATCCCGGCATGGTGTCCCAGCACCTTTCCCCTCAGGTCGACGATATCGCCCGGCATGTCCTCCACCTCCAGGAGTTCTTTGTAATCTCCGCTGTAGAAATCCTGGCTCTCCTCTTTGCCGGAGGCAGGAAGTTTCAGTTCAGCTGCGATCGCTTTGACCTGATCCTTGGTCATATCCCCCAGAGGCAGCAGGATCTTGGCAAGCTGAGCCTGGGATAACCGGTGGATGAAGTAGGACTGGTCCTTTTTCGGGTCCTTCCCTTTCCGGAGATAGTACCTGCCCGTACCGGGATTGAACCCGGTCTTTGCATAATGCCCGGTGGCGAAATAATCATAAGCAAGCCCGTCGCGTTCCGCCAGCATCGGCAGCAGGCCGAATTTGATCAGCTGGTTGCACTTGATGCACGGGTTGGGGGTTCTGCCCGACAGGTATTCGGTTTTGAAATATTGCAACACCAGGGATTTATATTCCCCGGAGCAGTCGAACACCTGAAACGGGATCCCCAGCATGTCGGCGAGTTCTCTGGCTTCGGCGATCTCCTCCTGCTCTTCCGGGCCGTAACAGGCATGTTTTCCTGTTGCCCGGTACTGTCCGTCCCAGATCGCCATCGTGACCCCGGTCACGTCATACCCCTGCTCCTTCAGCAACCAGGCCGCCACTGAAGAGTCAACCCCGCCGCTGAGGCCTACCAACACTTTCTTATTCAGATTCATTCTGCAAAAGTACTCATTTTCCGGTTAACGGATGCAGGTGTTCCGTTCGGACTTCGGAAGTCGGGCTTCGCTATTTCATGATCCGATCGAGAGAGGCGAGGCAGCGGCTCACGTCGAAATAAAAGCCGTCGATGCCGAACCGGTTGGGCTCGAGTGAGAGGTAATCATAACCCTGTTTGGTCAGCATCTGCTGGCCGCCAAATTGGAAGTCGAGGGCACTGACCAGGTCGTACTCGTGCGACACGTAGATGACATAGAACGCCGTTTCCTCTGACAATCCGTCTCCCGAACTCATAATGGCATCGAATACGAACATGATCCGGCTTCCGTACAATGATTCATGGGCGGGATCATTCAACCGGTGATAACAGTACGCCAGGTAGTTGAGGGCACGCAGGTCGAAGGGATTCTCCTCCAGGAGCAACCCGGATAACCGGATCACTTCACGGCAGTCGTCGTCCGTCAATGAGTCTTTCTGAAGATAAACCCTGACACTGTCGGAATAGAGTGAAAGCCCGTAAGGCGAATACTTGTCCTGGAAGGAATACCCGTAATAGATATGCCGCTTCTCTTCCAGGTTTAACATGGTATCTCCCCTCAAATAGCGGTCGAACAGATCCTGGTAATAGAAACCTGAGTTCTTTTTCCTGATGTCTTGTCCGATGGCATCATAATCAGGCCGTTCAAAGCTTTCAAACTGACCGTATGAACAATGAAAAGTTATCATGACGGTCACCATGGTGATGAGTTGTTTCATTTATCCTCCGATGACGACGCTCCAGGGACGAACTGTCCATTCCGTGATTAATCCGTTCAGAACGTATGGGTCGTTCTTTGCAAACTCAGAAGCGGCCGATGAGTCTTCCGCTTTGAAGACCAGGACAGCGCTGTCGGCCGGATCGGCCAGTGCCCCCGCAAGAACCAGTTCTCCCCTGGCCTGGGCGGCCTGTGCATAGGCCAGGTGCTCAGCCCGGTAAGGAACACGACGTTCGACATAACGATCGACCGTCTTATAAAACAGGATGAAATACATAGCGCTTATCTTTACTTTAAGAACACTTAAAACCCAAATCCGATCCGCACGACAAATTGATCTGTGTATGACATCACCGAAGAAACCTCATGGCTGTCGGTTTCACTGCCCCCTTTGTATTCGGTTGACCACGTGTGATGATCTCCCGCGACAGACCAGAATGAATAATCGACCGAAAGGCAAAGGTTGATCCGCTTCCAGATACTCGCTTTGACCCCTGCTTCCACAGTAAAAAATAAACCGCCGCGGGTGTACGTATCATATTCCGAATAATCGATCCAGTAAAAACCGGGAAACACGGTCTGGGTCCAGGTAACCAGTTCGGATGAAGGAATGTTCAGGAGTACTTTGTATCCTCCTTTTACTGCCAGAACCGGCGATACCCGCTTGTTCAGGACCGTATACCGCACCTCCCCGAACAGGGGGAGCAGGGAAAAATTGGCTGAAAGCGTATCATAGGTCGGCATATCCGTGTACCGCTCCACCCCCGCCCCTCCACCGAAGGCGATATGGGGGTTCAGCTTGTAACCAAATGATGTTTCCATCCCGGTTAACCAATTCCCACGGAACGTGACGATACCAAATGTGGTGTTGTTGTATAGTCCTGCCGGCTTTTCAGTCCAGAAGCCGTTTTCCTGGGCGATCACAGCGTGAACCCCATATGTAAAAACAATTATTAAAGTATATAGATATACCGTTCGATGAGTTCTCATGGATTCAGGATTGCCATTCGTTTCGTCTCGCTGAAATGCGATGTGACCATATTCAGCAGGTAGATGCCCGGGCTCAAGCCGGTGGTGTTCAGTGTTTCTTCATACTCTCCGGCGGGTTGCCTGCCGTCAACGATCACCCGTACGACGCGACCATTCAGGTCTACCAGGATCAGCCGGACATGATCGGCAGATGAAAGCATATAGCGGACATTCGCCAGGTCATGGACAGGGTTCGGAAACACGGACAGATGCCGGATGCCGGATACCGGATCGTTCTCCATGCCGGTTACCGGATCGCAGGGAGTGAACTGGACGCCATCCACCCAGAGGGTGAAGCCATAGTCCCAGGTATCGGCGTCAAACTCGACATAATTGACGTCATCCAGCGACATGGTTCCCACCACCGTGCGGGTATATCCCAATCCCCCGGCCAATGGCACCTTGTAGCGCTTCCAGTTGTAGTTCGCGTTGTTCAGGTAGCCGGGTTGGGCCGTGTACTTGTAATAGTTCCCCCGGTGATCGCCGATGCGGATGTGATAATACTGGAATCCGTACTGGGGCTGCTTGATCGTGCGCACCCAGAAATACAGGGTGTCGGTTTCGGTGAGCTGCCACGAAGCCAGCGAATCTCCGCCCGGCCGGTAGTTCAGTCCCTCGTACCATCCCCGTCCCGAAACAAGTTTCACACTCGCGGTTCCGACCTTTTTTTCATCGTAGTCGAAATAAAGACTGTCGGGGATCCTGGGTCCGGGATAGCCCAGTTCCGGGTAAGCGTACCAGATCGTCCCCGGTTCGGCCATATCGCATGGCGGCACCGTCTGCACCGTCATCGGAGGGGCCGGAAGTTTCGGATTCCACAGCACAGAACCTTTGCCGGCCACGTCCTTCTTGTCAAAGATCTTGTCCTCGATTAAAAGGCTGTCGTTGGGAATCCATAGATTATCATTCGCATATATGTCATTCGTCGAATTATTGTATACGTGATAAGCGGTCGGACTCCTGAATTCATTATTCACCAGGGTATCCTGTGTCGAAAGCCCGGTCAGGTAGATCGAATAGGCATTGTTATACAGGAACGCATTATCCAGGTAAACGGAATGCTCGGTCTTGGATCCGCTTACACCGGTCGAATTCCCTTCGATCGTATTTCCGTAAACCTGGTAGTCGTGCGAAAACTGGGTTTCGTATCCCGGGATATTTCCCCCTTCCCACAGTTCGATACCGATCGGGTTGTTTTTAATCAGGTTGTGGGCGATGTAGTTATTGTACCCCCGGTCGATCGCAATGCCTGAATTGAAGTTTCCGACGATCTCGTTGGAGTCCACGAGGCTGTTGAACGAATAGCCAAGCCAGAATCCGTAATGGCTCACATTGCACTTGTTATGCTTGTACACATTGCCGTCGGCAAAGGTGGCTTCGATGGCATTGTGGGGGGAGAAGGAACATTCGTTGTAGGCAAAATAGTTGTTGTTGGGGATGTTGGAATGCTGGTATTGCCCGAGGAACACACCGTCGCCCGAGTAGGAAAGGTCGTTGTATTCCACGCGGTTCTCATTGGAGATGATCATCAGCAACGCTGCACAGTCGCTGGGATCGGTCAGGGGCCGGTTGATGTGATTCGCGATGTTATTGTAGATGTGGCATGAGTCGGTCCAGAACATCCGGATCCCGTATGACGTGTTCCAGGCAAAATCGTTGTTCCGGATGCGTGCGCTGTCACAGTGGTACAGGGCGACCCCGTCGTTCTGCATTTTCATTGTGTTGTCAAAGATATCGATGGCTCTCGACTGGTACAGCATCACGCCTCCGCCCAACGCCTCCGTGTAATCGTCCCACACGTCGATCCATCCTAAAGAATCGACCCGGTTATGCGAAAAGTCATTCCCGTTGATTTGGATATGGTCGGAATTGAGGATGTAGACCGCGTACTTGTAATTGAATACAGAATCAAAATTCCGGATCACGATATTGTGCGAATTCGTGATCTTGATCATGTAACCGATAAAGTTCGTACCGTCGACAAAGCAGGAATCCCCGTCGAGGATGATATTGTTTTTCCCGTTGATCTGGATCACCCCGTCGAGCGCAGGATCCGGAAAGGTATAGTTCCCTGCTGCGAACTTGATGTTCGAGTTGCTCTGGATCGCCATGTTGTCACTGATCGGAAGATAGGTCTGGGCGAACAGTGAACGGTGAACGGTGAGCAGTGAGCAGAAAGCAATGGCTAGGAAAAAACAGGATGTTTTCATAACGATTGTGTTTTGTTGATGGTCCCGCTATCTTTTTTGGATCATGAAATATACAAAAAAATAGAGGACAACGCAAAACACTCCGGCACCGGAAATGATGAACATCGGCCTGGGGCCGAGTGAGTACCAGAGGACGCCGGCGAGGGTGCTGGCCGCCAGGGTGCAGATACTGGCAAAACTGTTGTAAAACCCGATCGCTGTCGCCGTTTCGCTTTTATCGGCCAGGTTCGAAATGATGGCCTTGGAGATCCCTTCGGTGGAGGCGGCATAGATCCCGTATAACAGGAAGAGGGCTCCGAAAACGATGAATGAGGACGCAAATCCCATGAAGAAATAGACGACGGAGAAGATCAGCAGGCCTGCGACCAGCATGGCCTTCAAACCGATCCGGTCGGCCATGGCCCCGATGGGATAAGAGAACAGGGCATATACCAGGTTATAGAAAATGTAGAAGCCGATCATCCACTGGTCGGAAACGCCGCTGTTCTTCAGGGCCAGCAGCAGGAATGCGTCCGAACTGTTGAAGAGGGTGAACACCAGCAGGCCGACGACGAGGAAACGGTAATCGGATGAAGCCCGTTTCCAGTATCTCAGGTATGAAAAGAGGAAGGGTGTCTTAGTGGCTTGTTGCCCTGATGCTTTGTCCTTTAATAAAAAAGTTAATCCGACGGCTGCTAATCCCGGAAGAAAGGCGATGATGAAGAGCCATTTATACTGGCCTGGATAGAAGATCAGGAAAACCAGTGCAAAAACCGGACCGATGGCGGCGCCCACCGTATCCATCGCACGGTGGAAGCCGAATACTTTCCCCTTGTGCCCCGGGGTCGTCTCGTCACTAAGGATCGCATCCCGGGCACTGGTCCGGATCCCCTTGCCGAAGCGGTCGAGGGTCCGTGCAAAGAAGATCCACAGCGGCCAGGTGAAGATGGCCATCAGGGGTTTTGAAATGGCGCTGAGCGCATAACCAGCCCGGACAAACGGCACCCGTTTCTGCCAGACATCCGACAGGTTGCCGAAATATCCTTTGGTCAGCCCGGCAGTCGCTTCGGCAATCCCTTCCAGGATCCCGATCAGCAGAACAGAAAAGCCAATGGACCGCAGGTAAACGGGCATGACGGGATACAGCATTTCACTGGCAATATCCGTGAAGAGACTCACCAGCGACACCAGGAGGATCGTCCTGGTCATGAACGTTCCGAGGCCTGTTCTCATCCGTTCCTTCGGGTCAGCGTTTGCTCAACTGCCGAACGCTCCTTCGGCGAAAGCTCCATGGTGTTGAGCGTCTGGCGGATCATGTCGCGGTAAGCATCCTGCTGATAGAAATAATTCAGCACCTCTTTGGCTGAAGCAGCCAGCTTGCCGTTCCAGTGAAGCGAGGCCGTGATGGCATTCCCGGTTGCGACCGGATCGAGATAATCCAGTTTCCGCAACACATTCAGGGCATTGCTACGGGTCTCGAATTCGTAAACCGGCCCGGAATAGCTGATCAGCTCGGGCAGGTACTCCTTCCGGCCGGAACTGATGGCGATCTCCAGCCACTTCATCCGGATGTTCAATCCTCTCCACCCTTTGCTGTCTTTCGTCATATCGAGATACCGGGAGCGTTCCGACGGAAAATCGGTACAGAGGGCATCCAGCGCCAGTTCAATATTGAGATACGAAGAATCGTTCAGGCATTATTAAA
>DAIRDK010000026.1:0-20769 GCA_036796175.1 Bacteroidales bacterium
AGGTAAGACCCCCGTCGACGGTCTAACCCCAACCGGCCTGCCTGAAATTGCTGGTTACGTTGTCGAGCTGCCGCCAACCGATAACGATTACGTTCGGATCTACGGGACTGATGGCAATGGAGGGTTCGTTGGCTGCATCCCCGATGATATTCTGGCCGCTCCCGTCAACGTTCACCTGCACCATGGTGAATCCGCTGCCGTCCACCCGGGCAGCCTGGCTTCTCGTTCCCGCCCCGGCAGGACCCGGTATCCAGGGATCATCAGGAACCTCGTTATGCATTTTGGCGATTTTTTCGGCCGGAGTGATCTCATCCTGGCTGAATGAGATTCCCGGCAGGATCATCAGCAGTCCGGCTGCGATCCAGAACAGGGTGTTGGTCTTTTTCATGAGTCAAAGATAATGAAAAGAGCGGTTGAAACCATGCACGTTTAATCCGGTTCATCCTGGAGGTCGGTAGCCTTGGCATCCCGGATCAGTTTCAGCATTTCAGGAGAGATCTCATCATAGTAGTCGGTCTCTTCCACATCTTCATCCTTCAGTCCTCTCCCGTATTTGAATTTCGGGTTCTCCATAGTACCCAGGATCCGCATTGGCACGCCCACAATTCCCAACGGAGGCAGCCCCAGCCTGGCTTTCAGGTTCAGTTGCCGGTAAAAGTTCGCTTCACCGCTGATCCGGAACCGGAACCCGGCAATTTTCATCTTTGTTCTCTCCAGCGTGATCACATTCTTTTTTACGCTGGTCCGAATTTCTATCCGCGATAAATCCGGGTTTTTCAGCTCGTCCTTTTCCAGGTTCCTGCCCATGGTGGTGAACAGCTTCATCCCCATGACCTTCACGTTCTCAAGTCGGACCACACCGCTTCCGTCCAGCGATGGATAGATGGGTTCCATTCGTTCATCCAACCGTCCTTTCATGGAATAATCGATGGAAATGATCCCCTCGCATTTTGCGGCTGATGGCGACAGGTTCCGGAAGAGTTCAATGTCCCTGAAGGCCCTCTGCACATCAAAACTGTCGGCCTTTACATGGAATTCGAAAAACGCTTTGACCGGGGAGAGACTGCCGTAGGTTGCGTCCATGGCAACGTGGCATCCGATCAGGTTGAACTGCATCGCTTTCAGCAGGATCATCCCGTCTTTTACTTCCATATCTGCATCGAGATCCCTGAATTCAAGCTCCCCGTAAGAGGCTTTCTTCACATCCGCCTGGAATTCGATCTCCAGGTTCGGGGGAACCACGAATACTCCTGTAACTTCCGGACTGCCCTCAACCGCCCGGACACTGCTGTCTGCCGATTGCCGTCCGCTGTTCAGGGTATCAGCACGCTCCGGCATGAATTCATCCAGCTTCAGGAATTGCGAATGGAAAGCAAAACTGCCTTTCAGCTTTTCGCCGTCCGACAGAATATAATTCACGACATTGCTCAGGTGCCCGTCCAGGGTAAGGTCGGATTCCCCGTACTCACTTTTAAAACGGGAGAACCGGATATCATCATTCTCAAAACGGAACAGACCCTCTTTGACGATCAGGGGCAGCGGGAGATATCCGGAGGTGAACGCAATATCACGAAATTCGAGCCGGCCCGAGTTATACAGCTTCCCGATATGACCTTCCAGGGCGTCACTCTGCCGGCCTTTCAGCCGGAGATCCATGGAAATGAAACCGGACAGGTCCATGCCTTCCCTTGAAAAAAGTTGATAGATCCCGGCGACATCAATATCCCCGGCGGCAGTGATATCATAGGCGACGTTTTCGGGATTGGAAAGGCCTGCTTTCATTCGGAACGGATTCCCTCCAAAAGTGAACACCAGTGAATCAACCCGGACTCTTGTGTCGGACAGCTTTCCATCGGAGTTCGTGACTTCCGCGGATACGGTCAGGTTCTCGATCGGCTTCGGGGAATATTTTGTCTGCAGGTAACCATTCCTGAGATCCAGATTTACGCTGGCTACCGGGAACATATGCTTTTCGGGCGCATAATTACCTTTCAGGTTTGCGGCGATTTCAAGTACCCCTTGGATATCCGTGCTGTCCAGGGGAATGACCTCCCTGAGTTCGGCAAGGTTTGCCTGGACAGACAGATGGGCATCCATGGGCAAATCCCTGAACCGGTCGATCCGGCAATATCCCTCCAGCCTGTTTTTCAGGAATCCCGCCTTCAGGTTTTCCAACCGGAGGCTGATGCTGTTGTAATCATGATCGGTGCAGGAGGCGGACAGATCGAACGAGATGTCCCGGATGGCTTGCGGAAGCCCGCCTATCCTCAGGTATCCGTCCGTCAGTCTGGACCTGAATGTAAAATTGGGTATGCTGAGAATCACCGGCTCCGGCTTCCGGGCAGAGGTACTGAAGCTGGTGATGTAATCTCCCTGGGCGTTCAGCTTCATGGAAAGAAACCCGCGAAGATCATAATCCGTAACGCCAAGCAGCCGGGTCCAGGTCTGCAGGTCGAGGCTGATGTCGGCCTTGGCCGAGACCCACAGGTTCTTTTCACTGACCAGGTACACGGATCCGCTGAAATACTCTTTCCCGAACATCGAAAACAGGGAGAGAAACAGCGAGTATCCATCCTTCCTGAAATTGAATTCCCCCTTGAATTCAAATGGAATATCTTTGATATATAAATTATTCTTTTCGAACTTCATGTCCAGCGAATTCATGTTGATGCTGGTGCTGAGGTTCGCTTTGACGGGTTTGGATTTGAGATAACGGATCTGATCGTAATAGACATCCAGGGAATCGATATTGACCCTGGAGGTCAGCCTTAATATGTCGTTGCCGAATTTGCTTTCCCCGTGGTAATTGATCCCATGAACGACGAGTTTGAGCGGTATGGAGGGATCGGCATAAATGAAATCGGTCTTGATGAAGATGATGTGGTCGATCTGTATGGCAACGGGCTTTGAACCTGAAGTATCGGCGGCCGGCGTGGTATCCGCTTCTGCCTGGTACACTTCGAAGTTCGACGCTCCCTGTTCATTGTACTGCATGACCACGCGGCCCCGGTTGACGTAAACCCTGGAGATCCGGATGGGGCCTCCCAGCAGGCTGCCCAGGTTGATGCCGAAGGAGACATCGCGGGCGCTGACCAGGGTATCCTGTGAAAAGGGCGGAGAAGATCGCAGGGAGAAATCTGCGAGGCTGACGGTGAGGTTGGGAAAATGCCTGAAGAAGGTAACATCCAGTTCGGAGAAATTCATCTCCGTCTTCAGTTCCCGGTTCGCCGTGCGTTTGATGATCTCAGCAAATTTCTCCCTGAAGATCATGGGAGTCAGTAACATGAAGAGCAAGATGAGAAGCATCGCGCCAACGATTAGCCCCGATATCTTAAGTGTTTTTTTCATTTGCCCTTCAATGATTCATGGCACCTGTCACTCTTTTACTTTTTCAAATCCGAACCTCCAGATCAGCGCCGCCACAATGGCTCCGGCAATCGGTGCAACAAAGAACAGCCAAAGCTGGGCGAGCGCTTTGCCGCCGGCGAAGATTGCAGGGCCCAGGCTACGTGCCGGATTCACCGATGTACCCGTGACCGGGATCGTGACCAAGTGGATCAGCATCAGGGTCACCCCGATGGCCAGCCCGGCCATGGTGCTGTTGCCCCATTTCGATGTCGTTCCCAGGATGACAAACAGGAACAGGCAGGTCATTACGGCTTCGATGATAAACGCGCTGACGACGTTGTAATTCCCCAGGTATCCTTCACCCCAGCCATTGGCTCCAAGCCCCCACTCGGGCATGGTGAAACCGGGTTTGCCGACTGCGATCGCGTAAAGGACCGCCGCCCCGAGAATGGCCCCAAGGCACTGGGCAATGATGTAAAAGACGGCATCCTTCACTTCCATTTTACCAGCGGTCAGCACACCGATGGTCACGGCCGGATTGATATGGCATCCTGAGATCCCGCCGATGGCATAGGCCATCGCGACCACTGCAAAACCGAAAGCGATGGCGATCCCGAGCAAACCGACACCGGCAGGTCCCGTGGCAGACATTCCTGCGATCACCGCAGAGCCACAACCGAACAGCACCAGGCTGAACGTTCCGATAAATTCCGCTGCATACTTTTTCATACTCTTTGATTTTTGTGAATACTCCGTGAGTAACGATGTATGGTCAGATCCTCAAGAAAAGGATCATTCCTGATGGTACTATTCCATAATCATGCCGACGGGCCCAGCCATCTGCCGGCATAAAATCCGGCAAGGCTCACCACCGTGGTCAGCACCATGCCCCAGATGAGATCGACGACCGTGACTGCCAGAGGCCAGTTCTTTACGGTCGCCAGGTTGGTCAGATCATACGTGGCATAGGTGATCAGTCCGAACAGTAGTGCACGGACTACCGTTGAGCGAAGGCTGCCCTCCTTCAGCCCGGGTAGAACAACAAATACCAGGATCCCGGCAATGAAGAGCAGGTAAAAGATAATGGCTGCGATCCAGTTCACCTGCGGAGCCATCAGGTACCCCAGGTATTTTTTATAGAAGTTTTTAGCCACCAGCCCCAGCCATATCATATCCACGGCAAAGAAAGCGGCGAGAGTGACCCCGTAAAGTTTTAAGTAAAAGATCATCTTGTCCGGATTAAGTGAACTATAAAAATAGTTATTTATCTGAACAAAAGAAAATTTATCCCCGGATATCCCATGTTCGTAACTTTGTCACTCTGTCACTCTGTAACTTAAATATCATGTCAAAACTATTTTCTCCCTTCACCCTCCGCGGAGTAACGATCCGAAACCGGATCATGATGTCTCCCATGTGCATGTATTCTTCCGCAGATGGTTTTGCGAACGAGTGGCACCTGGTCCATCTCGGAAGCAGGGCCGTGGGTGGTGCCGGGCTCATCATGACCGAAGCCACCGCTGTATCACCCGAAGGCCGCATTTCACCCGATGATCTGGGGATCTGGAAAGACGAGCACATTCCCGGTCTGCAGCAACTCACCGCTTTCATTTCGGCTCATGGTGCGGTACCTGCAATCCAGCTTGCGCATGCGGGGCGAAAGGCCAGTCATTCGTCCGAATGGAAAGGTTCCCGTTTCCTGGAACCCGGGGAAGGCGGTTGGCAAACGGTCGGCCCCAGCGCCATCGCCTTTTCACCTGGGACCGGGATACCGGTTGCTCTCGATCGAAACGGCATCGAACAGGTTCAACAGGATTTTGCTGTCGCAGCTGAACGTGCCGTCAGGGCCGGGTTCCGGGTCATCGAGATCCATGCTGCGCACGGTTACCTGGTGCATCAGTTCCTTTCACCGCTCAGCAACACGAGAGCGGATGAATACGGGGGCGTGTTTCAGAACCGTATCCGTTTGCTTCTTGAGATCGTTGAACGGATCCGGGCTGCCGTTCCCGGGGATCTGCCCCTCATCGTGCGCCTGTCCTGCACCGACTGGGCCGAGGGAGGCTGGAATCCCGAAGAGGCAACGGCGCTCGCCAAGGTTCTTAAAGATAAAAACGTAGATATGATCGACTGTTCTTCCGGCGGCCTCATCCCGGGAGTCAGGATCCCGCTCGGTCCCGGGTACCAGGTCCCGTTCGCCGAACAAGTCAGAAAGGAGGCCGGGATCCCGACCGGTGCCGTCGGACTGATCACCACCGCCCGACAGGCGGAGGAGATCCTTGAACAAGGCCGGGCCGACCTGGTCATCTTCGGACGGCAACTCCTCCGTGATCCGTACTTTCCTTTTCACGCGGCAAAAGAGCTGGGAGAGGATATCCCCTGGCCGGACCCCTACCGGAGGGCGAAGAATTAAGGTCTCGATCGTAAGTTCCTCCAGAATGGCTTCGGATTTATTCCTTGATGAGTTTCTGGCTGGCAGTCCAGTATTTTCCGAATACCCGAACCAGATAGACCCCCGGCTGCAGGGAACCGGTATCGATCCCGGTGCGGTTGCCTGGAACGGTCGTTTTGATCACAAGTTGCCCTGCACTGTTATATATTTCCACATCCATCGGCGAATTCCCCGCATGCCCGATCACAACCTGTTCCTTAGCAGGATTGGGGTAAAGATCGAAGCCGGGGCCGTCTTTCTTGCTTCCGGTTCCTGTATTGACATCCTGGATGCATCGTACACTTTGTCCGACATATTTCGGCACGGGATTGCGGTCAATGCCCGCAAACATATACCACAGGTAACGTCCCCAGCCATTGCCTGAACTCTGTTGCGTTGAACACCACCAGAGTCCGTTTTCGTTCAGGTATCCGAATTCGGACGCCAGCCCCCGCATGCCGCCGGGAAGCCCCGTAAAGCCGCTGCTGTTGGTAGCGCCTATATTCGGCGGAAGCCAGTGAACGGTGCCTGCCTCTTTCATCTTGCCCCCGGCGGTCAGATCACCGCCCAGGAACGAAGCTACTGCCGTCCATTCGGCATCTGACGAAACATGCCATCCTTCAGGACAAATTTCATTCACATCATGCACGGCAAACCAGTTGTATAATGCCCCATATGTGGAATCATAGGTGGCCGAATCGTTCGCATAATAGCACCGGGCACCTGAAGTCAGGCTGGCCCAGGTGAGGCTATCGCTAACGTTAGGGATCGGCAAGCCATTCCTGTAATGGGTGGTTTTCAGGTTCTGTTTCAGCCATACCTGGCTGCCGATGACGACGGTATCATACACATGGCCGTCATAATCCATCACCTGCGATGCAGTCTCCTGCCAAAACAGAGACCAGGCGGCCAGCGCAATAACAAGATGTAACGACTTGTTCATAACCGGTTCCTCCATAGATTAAATGATCTGTTCCTCTTGATATCCGGTCCGGGTTTCCTTATCTTTGACTGGGAAACCCGCATACCGGGATTTAGGAACGAAATTATGCAGCCGGAGTGCCGGAGGGCTTGAAAAAAACCTGTAAAACGATTGTAAAGATTTTACAACCGTTCTGCATACGAAGGTTCACAAAAGAAAAGATATTTGCCGGGAAAGGAAAATACCTATTTCGGATTGCTGAAAGAGAAGATCGTAGCGGCAATGCAACAGTCCTATCCCGGGATCAATCCCGTCATTTCAGAATGGAAAGGACAAGAAATTACTGATTTCCAGGAAGATCTGCGGATCAGGGTCAATGCGAATATCAGCGAAAAATGGTTCTATACCCATATGAAATCCGGGAGCACAAGCCTTCCCCGGATCGACATGCTCAATCTGCTCAGCAAATATGCAGGGTATGCGAACTGGGATGATTTTATCTTCAGGAACGGCCAGGAATCCCGGCCGCCCCATGCTGCAACCCCATGGTTCAGGATCGGTCCGAACAGCTACTTTTACCTCATCCCCCTGCTCGCCTTACTGGTCGTTGCCGGCTTGTTCGGGTTGTTCAAACTCTTCAATACCCGCGATTACCGGTTCATTTTTGTCGATGCCGACACACGAGACACCATTACCGGCACACAAACCGAGATCATCCTGCTTCCTGACGGGGAATCGCCGGTCAACCGGGTGGTATCCGCCGACGGATCGTTCCATCTGAAGACGGATAAGAGCAGGATCCGGATGGTCGTAAAAGCTCCGTATTACCGGCCCGATACCATTGTGCGTATCGTGACCAAATTCAGCAGGGAGGAGACCGTTGTGCTGAAGCCCGACGATTACGCCCTCATGATCCACTATTTCTCGACGATGAAGGTGGATGATTGGGAGAAACGCCGCAAACGCCTCGATGATATGATCGACGATGCTGCGACGATCTGCCAGGTCTTCATCGGAAAAACCGAAACGCGGGGAATGGCATTGTACAATAAAGAGGAGTTCATCGACCGGATGACTATGCCGTCAGGCAGTCTGAAGAATATTGAGATCCTCGATTCCCAATTCCGGAACGGCAAGATCCTGGTCCTCCGCTTCCGCATAAATGAAAAAAAATGATGACCCGGATAATTCGGCTATCGGTTCTTTTCTTCCTATACATCCTGCTCGCCTCTGACAGCTGCAGCAGGGATGAACAGTATGATGAAGGCAGGCGGGAGAAAGCAGCGGAGCAGACAAGGGACAGCCTGGTCTCCGAATTCACGTCCGATAAACTGACCGGCGAAGACCTCTCCTTATTTGAAGAATCTGCCATCCAGCGTTTCGAAGACCTGATCGATCTTTCTGCCATCGCAGCCGATACCTCCCTGGCCGGTTCTTTCCGGGCAGAGGCCTCGGTTTCACTCAGAAAACTGTTCATCAGCGACCGGAATGTTCTGTCGATCTATCCGGGGGAAGGGAAACAAAAAATGACGGTTCCCCTGGTCAGGCATGCGACGGATTCTGCGACCCCGGCATGGACCATCCGCATAGCCAGGCCGGATTCAGTCTGGGTGGCCTCCGGACTTGTACAGGTTAGCGATTCTTTATACGAAGGTCAGCTTGGATTCTCCCGGGCGACCTCCGCTCCTGAAGCACATCCTTGCCTGGCAGCCGGCAGGATGGATTTCTTCCTGGTGAAATGTTCCAGGCCCTTTGGCAATGACACACTGAAGGTGTGGACCATCGCCCTGGGAGATTCCTACTGATCATCATGTTCCTTCCTGTAATACGAGTACCGCTTCGGGTGCGCTGATCACCCCGGCTTTGTCCATCTGCTGTTTCAGCCCCGGGTCGTTCAGCATGCCCTGTACTTTGGAAGGATCCGCCACTTCCCAGATCATGTAGATATCATTCGGATCGGCCGGATTGTGCGCCACTCTCCAGTCCTTGATGCCGGCAGACCTGCGTCTTGCTGCATCCGCGTCGTAAATAGGCCTCCAGGTTGAATAATCTTTCACCCGGTGGTGAGTTATCATGATTGCCATTGTGTTCGTTTTAATTTGATGAATCGTTTAATTATGCAGATCTTCAAAATTAACTTTATTTAGTCTGATTTAATTATAATTCTTTATGATTTTTTGCAACCCGATGGATCGTGCGTCTGCCGCTCAATTCCGGGTTTCTTCATTATATTTGTATGTATTACCATGCTTCAGGCTGTGATCAGGTTCCTGGTTCCTGTTCTTTTTCTGGTTTCCCTTGCGGAAACCGTGGTTGCCCAGACCCCCACCCAGAGCATCCGTGGCCGGGTGCTGGATGCGGAATCCAAAACGGCCCTGGCCGGCGCCAATCTCGTTGTCCTGCACACGGACCCCCTTCAGGGCGCCACCACCGGGCCTGACGGCACCTTCAGGATCGATCAGGTCACCGTGGGCAGGCATACGATCCAGGTAACGTTTGTCGGGTATAAGCCGTTGGTCATGCCTGAGATTCTTGTATCCTCCGGTAAGGAAGTGGTCCTGAACATTGAACTCGAGGAGATGGTCTATACCTCCGGCGAGGTTGAGATCCGGGCCGGGATGAGCAAAGACAAGCCCCTTGATCCCATGGCGATGGTCAGCTCCAGATCCTTCAATGTGGACGAGACGCGCCGCTATGCGGGAGCCATGGACGATCCCATGCGGGCCGCCTCCAATTTTGCGGGAGTTGCCGCCAATGCAGGGGTGAACTCGAACCAGATCATGGTTCGCGGGAACTCGCCCAAAGGACTGCTCTGGCGGGTGGAAGGCATGGACATCCCCAATCCCAACCATTTCGCCTTCGTCGGAACCTCCGGCGGGGGGTTCACGATCTTCAGCAGCCAGGTGCTCAGCAACTCCGATTTTTATACCGCCGCGTTCCCGGCACGATTCGGGAATGCGCTGTCGGGCGTTTTCGACATGCGGTTCAGGAACGGGAACAACATGCGGCACGAATATGCATTTCAGCTGGGGGTTCAGGGACTGGATGTGGCCGCCGAAGGGCCATTCAGTAAACAGCACACATCGACCTATCTCTTTAATTACAGGTATTCCATCTTGTATTTCCTGCAGTATATCGATCCCTGGATGAAGAACAGGATCCCTTCCTTTCAGGACCTTTCGTTCAAAATTCACCTGCCGGCCCGCAAGGCTGGTACGTTCTCGATTGTCGGGATCGGCGGCGCCTCGCGCATTAAATCGGAAGCCGAAGCAGATTCAGCCAACTGGAAAACGATCGAAGACCGTTCACAGTCAACACTGGATAACAAGATGGGTGCCATCGCCCTGATCCACCAGATCTATGTGACGCGCAAGGCCTTTATCCGGTCATCCCTTTCGGCAACCTACAATGATATCCTCTCGAACGAGAGCCTGTTCACCACCGGCTATATGCTCCAACCCGAGGACAGCGTCGAATACAGGAATTACCGCTTCACCGCCTCCGTGGCTTACAACCAGAAATTCGGAACAAAATACACCCTGAGGAGCGGGATCACGCTTACACGGCTGCACTATGAAATGGATATGAAAAAAAGGAATCCCTTCACGGGTGAATTCGGTCAAATTGATCAGGGAAGCGGGCATACGGGACTTGTCCAGGCTTTTACCGAGACGCGGATGGATATAACCAACAGCCTTTCCATGACAGCCGGGCTTGATTTTCAGTTTTGCCTGCTGAACCGTCGCTATTCGCTTGAACCGCGGTTTGCGATGCGTGGTCAGGTTAGTTCGAAACATGCGTTAAGTGTGGGTTTCGGCCTTCATTCCCAGATGGAAGATGTTGGGGTATATCTGGCGGATATTCCCCTGGCAAGCGGGGGGACGGAGGAATTGAATCATGACCTGGATTTCAGCCGCGCGATCCATGTAGTCGCCGGGTACGATTACCTGCTCAGGCCGGATATCCGCTTCAAGGCGGAGGCGTATTACCAGGTTCTTTTCGATATTCCTGTCAGTCCCGGCAGCTACTATTCACTGATCAACAGTACCGGAGGATACTATAATGAACAACTTGTGAATGATGGTACGGGAAAGAATGCGGGGCTGGATCTCACATTTGAAAAATTTCTGACCCGGCAGTATTATTACCTGGCGACCATTTCCATTTTCACCTCGAAATACAAGGGGGGTGACGGGATCGAGCGGAATACCCGTTTTAATTCAAATTATGTAATTAACCTCCTGGGAGGAAAGGAATGGACGATCCGGAAGAAAAACATATTCGGTGTGAACCTGAAAATGAATTTCACCGGCGGGGAGCATTATGTTCCGATCGACCTGGAGGCGTCCATCGCCGAACACCGGGAGATTTTGGATGAGGAACATGCTTACGGGCCGCAACTGCCTTCGCTGTTTTACGTGGATTTAACCATCACCTATCGAACCAATCATAAGAAATTCTCAGGGATCTGGGCGCTGCAGATCCGGAACCTGCTCAATCAAACTCCTGATGTGGGCTATGTTTACAATGATTTCAACCAGTCGGTCGAACCTGTCAAATCGCTTGGGATCATCCCGCTGCTGAGCTACAAGATCGAATTTTAGCCTCGTCTCAGCTTCTTTTTTACTTCCCCGGGGATGCTTTTCAGGATGGTTCTGACCGCTTCGTCCGGGGTGTTCACGCGGCGGGCAAAACCGAGCTCCTCCTCTCCAACAGTCCCTTCTTTCACCTGGTGCATGGTGAGGTCTGTCACTTTTTTCCAGAATTTCTTGTTCAGGAGGATAAGCGGGAAGGGTCCGATCTTACCGCACTGGATCAGTGTGGCAGCTTCATACATCTCATCGAGGGTGCCCAAACCGCCCGGGGCGATCACGAAAGCACAGGAGTATTTGACGAGCATCACTTTCCGGATAAAAAAATAACGAAACTCTATGCTTTCATGCACATACGGATTGGCACTCTGTTCGTGCGGGAGAATGATGTTGAGCCCGAGGCTTTTCCCGCCTGCCTCAAACGCGCCCCGGTTTGCTGCTTCCATGAGACCGGGGCCTCCTCCGGTAAGGACAGTAAATCCTGCCTTTGCAAGTTTCGCACCCAGTTCGCGGGTTTTCTCATAATACGGATGCCCCTCGCGGTAACGGGCAGAACCAAAGACGGTGACTGCCGGCCCGACGAGTGCAAGGCGGCGGAATCCGTTTTCGAACTCTGCCGTAATACGCTGAAGTCGCGCCATCTCATTCTCCCGTGTCCGTGCCCCAAGGAGGAAATCACGTTCATCATGCAGAGGATCGGTTGTATCGACAGGGAGTTCGTAGGTCGTCTTGCCGGCATGCTGCCAGTATTCAGCCCATCTCTTTTCCCAGGTGACAGGTTTTTTTGTTTCGTTTGACATCATTCAAGTTTTAAATTGTTATTACCTGACCGAACTCCGGAAGGACGGGCTCTATACCAAAACGTGAGCGGATGATCTTCGCCAGCGGGATCCTCCCCCGGTCTTCGCCGTGTGAGAGCACCAGGCGCGGCCTGGATGCGGCGACTGCCCCGAACCATTTTACCAGGTCGCTCTGGCCCGCGTGTGCGCTTAGCCCGCCAAGTGAAGCGACATGCGCCTTCACAGCGATCTCTTCCCCAAATATCCTCACTTTCGGTACGCCGTCAAGCAGTCTCCGTCCGAGCGAACCGTTGCCCTGGTATCCCACGATCATGACGGTCGTTTCGGGTTTCCACAGGTTGTGCCGCAGATGGTGCAGGATCCTTCCGGCATTGCACATCCCGGCGCCGGCGATGATCATGCAGGGACCCTCTACCTCATTGAGGGCCATCGAATCCTCAGCGGTCTCCGAAACATGGACACCCGAAAGATCTCCTTTGAAGACCCCTTCCTGCATTAACTGCGCCGCTTCGTCGTCATAGAGCTCCCGGTGCTTCAGGTAGATCTTTGTGGCCTCAATGGCCATGGGGCTGTCGAGGTACACCGGAATGGATGGTAACCTGTCGTTGTGCATGGCACGCGCCAGGTAATAAAGCAACTGCTGGGTCCTGCCTACGGCAAAGGACGGGACCAGGATCTTTCCTTTCGTTTTCACAGCCCTTCCAACGATCTCCCATCCTTCTTTCAGGGTCTCCTCCAGGGTCCGGTGATCGTGATCTCCGTAAGTCGATTCCATGAAGACCAGGTCGGCGGAAGCAAAGGGTTCAGGGTCTTTCAGGATGGCCATATCGTGGGGACCGATGTCGCCCGAAAAGAGAATGACCCGCCGGGTTCCGTTCTCTTCAACGCTCAGTTCCACGCTTACCGACCCGAGGATGTGTCCCGCTTCCCGGACGCGTACCTGGCAACCCTCTGCAACATCTACTTTCTGATTATAGGGAATGGCCTTAAACTGGTCGAACACCTTATGCACATCCTCTTCTGTAAACAATGGCGTGAGCGGAGATTGGCCCTTCCTGAGCCGTTTCCGGTTGTCCCTCTTCAGGTCGTGGTCCTGCACTTTCACTGAATCCAACAGGATCAGCCGTGCAACATCAATGGTAGCTTCGGTGGCGTATATAGGCCCTGAATATCCGTTTTTCACCAGCAAAGGCAGCCTGCCGGTATGGTCCAGGTGGGCGTGGGTGATGACCACAGCATCCAGTTTTGAAACAGGGATCAGAGGAAATTTCCGGTTCCAGGCTTCCTCGGCCTTGCCTCCCTGGAACACGCCGAAATCCACCATGATGCAAGCTGTTCTGCTTTGGAGGAGATACGCCGAACCGGTAACCGTGGAAGCCGCTCCGAACAGGGTGACGTTCATGGACCTGATTTAAATTTTCAGCAGTTTGATCTGATGGACCTGATTTTCGGCGATCAACAGGCAGATATAGATACCTGCTGCATAGCCCTCAGATTCCCAGCGGAAAGAATGTTCGCCGGCCGTTATGCGGCCATCGAACAGGACTTCGACCGGGCGGTTATTCATGTCGCGGATCTCCAACCGCAGGTTCGTTTCCCTTTCAAGTCTGATAGGGATGGTCGTTGTTGCCGAAAACGGGTTGGGATAATTCTGTCCGAGGCAGAATGCGGATCCGTTGCCCGGTTCCCCGATGCCGGTCGGGAATCCGTTCACGTTTTCAGCTCCGAACGTGGGATGCATAAAGATAAAGGAACCGGTTCCGTTTGGATAACGTCCTGTCGTGGTATCGGTTTTCTGGGCCCCGAAGGTCACATCATCAAGAATGGAAAGGCCCGGATCCGAAAGCAGGATCTGTTCCCCCAATGCGGATAATTTGTAATTCGCATGAAGCCCGGCCTGGGAACTGTCCTCGTCGCACCATACCACCAGGTATCCACCGGCAGCAAGGGTCGTATCGGGGAATGTCCATTTGTCGATGTTGTCGGGCTTGTCGGAAATGTTGTATCCTTCCAGGTTTATGGCCGATCCTGTGTTGTTGTAGATCTCAACCCAGTCGTCGTATTCCCCGTCCTGGTCCTGGATCCATGCCACGTTATCGGCCATGAATTCATTGATCACCAATGCGGAGGAAACAGGAACGGTGTAGTATTCAAATTCGGCCCTTTCCGGTGAGAAGGAACAGGCATTGCCGTTGTCGGCAAACACATAATAGCGGATCCCGGTCGCTCCCGCCGCCAGTGAGGCGCCGTAGAGATGATCGCCGGCCAGGCTGTCGTTATGGTTCCCGTCATCAAACATCTCGGTTTTGATGAACCGGCCTTCTGTGTTGGGACAATATCCAAGTTGCACCAGGGTCGCATCCTCAACGTGCGCGGTGAACCAGATGGTCGCACCCCGTGTCCCGGCTTCCTGAAATGCCCCCACTGCTGTGATTTCAGGAGCCTGGGCCGTGAACATGGCCTGGTTGCCGAGGAAGGTGATCCGCGGCTCCATCAGTTCGGTGATGCCGGGGATCGGCATACCTCCCGGCGGAGGTCCGCCCCCGCCAACGGTTGTGTAAACATTGTCAATAAAATTCTGGTAGGTATATAGCTTGTTCGGATCAGCCTGCACTTCGGCACCGATGATCCCCTGGATCTCCAGCGCCCGGTCGAGGTACCAGCCATTCGTAAAGTTCTCGCTGAGCATCGTCTTCATGTGGGCGACGTACATTCTTTTATACAGGGGATCGGTGAGGATTTTGTTCAGGACCGGGTAATTGACATCGGTGACATGAACAAAGGGATCCATTTGCTGCAGTTGCAACAGGCTCTGAGGACCAGATCCATTCAGGTTGCTGAAGACGCCGAAGGTTTCATTCAGGTCCCAAACAACCGGGTTGAATCGTCCGGCATCATCCTTGTCCAGGTAATAATTCTGCGGATTGTTGATCGGGGAATCGAGGTTGACCAGCAGGTTCTCAAATGCCAGGAGCCATAAATGACGGTCGACGTTCAGGACCTCTTCAAGGTATGGAGAATCGTTGTTTACTGTGTCAAGAAAGTTAACCAGTTCATTCCAGCCGATATCCGATTCAAGGGTGAACACCGGGAAGTAATCGGATGAGTCTGTGCCATAATATTTCCAGACGCCGTACTGGCCCGGTGGTAGCGTACCGTTCATTTCGCCTTTCAGCCGGGCGTTGTCGCTGGCAGTAAACCAGTTGGTCATAAAATACCGGTCAACATCCTGGTTGCTGGTGTACAACCCGATGTACTGGTCGTTAATGGTCACTTTGGCATAGTTGGACAACGGCGCGGGCATGTATTTTCTCGCCATTTCATAGGACATTGTTTCCCGGACCAGGCTGGGATCCTTAAAACCGTTGGAAAGTTTGATGGTCCCATATCCCTCGTAGGTCTGGTCATCGATCACATCATCCAGTTTGATGTTCAGGGGATTTTTAACCTGATCCGGATTATATGAGCTGTTTCCCTTGTACCGGATACCTGCGCTGTCGAATTCCTGGCCGTTAACGAAAACCGTGCCCGGCAACCGGTATTCATCCCCGAGCGCCGCCAGGCTGTCAAGCAGGTAATCCCAGTTCGACTGCGGGAATACAATGTGGATCTCCTGGATCGTGTTGATGTCATAGAGGCCCTGGCTGAAGGTCATCCTGGCGGCTGCAATGCAAAACAAAAGGAAGAAACCGGTTTTCTTCATGGCGGGTGGGGTTTTAGGGACGTAAAGATATAATGAAAAACGGGTGTCCGCATGACCGGACACCCGTTCTTTAACACAATTTTAACGAATTCGCCAGGTCATCGTTTGCCCCATTTCTGCACTGCAGCTCCGATCGAGGGTCCGGCTTTGGCAAGGTCCTCAACCTGCATGACCGGTACAGCATCAACCGATGCGTCCAGCCAGAGGAAGAATGGCTCGGCTTTAGCCGGCATCTCGGAAGCATCATTCATATTGACTACGATATAACCGCCCCGTTCACCGCACATGGTGGTAAAAAATGCCGCTTCTGCCCTGATCTCGGAAAGGAGGGCCTTCATTTTTTCACCAAATGCAGGGTCTGCAATCGCTTCGTTCCCTCTCTCGACGGGAAACCGAAGCTTCAATATATATTTCATAAAAGATCTGATTTAAGATTTAAGTGAATAAAATACCATGCAAATATACTCTCACTTTTATCTATATATTCAGATGTGTTTATATTTATTTTGAATTATGTGTAAATTCTGTTATTTTTACAATTCTGTTCCTAAGCGAACCGCCTTATGAACATCGAAGATCTCCGCGAGTTTTGCCTCAGCCTTCCATCCGTGACGGAGGATATCAAATGGGAGAATAACCTGGCGTTTTCAGTCGGCGGTAAGATGTTCTGCCTGGCGGATCTTGATCCTCCCCTGAGGGTATCATTCAAAGTGCCTGAAGAGCGATTCGAAGAGATCACATCAATAGAAGGCATCATCCAGGCACCCTATTTTGCACGGGCCAAATGGGTCTCAGTGACCGATGAGAGCGTGTTGAGCCGTGCCGAATGGGAACACCATCTAAGAACCTCCTATGAACTGGTGAAATCCAATTTGCCAAAGAAAACAAGAGACTCTCTCTGATCCGGACTTTTCGACAAATCCCGGGAACGGTTCGATAAATCCCCTGAATCGGCGAACCGGACCCTGATTAATGTTTTATCTTTGTTTGGATCAAATCAAGGATAGTTATGAAAAACCTGCTCCTGACCCAGTTCATACTGGTCCTGGCTGCTTTTACCGGGATCAGCGCACAGCCTTCGGGTGAATCCCGCATGATGACCGATCCGTCGGTCAGCAGTGACCATATTGTATTTGTATATGCAAACGACCTCTGGACGGCCCGGCTGGACGGGTCGGATGTGATGCGTCTTACGGCCAGTGAAGGGACTGAATTTGCGCCCTACTTTTCTCCCGACGGGAAGACCATCGCGTTCACCGGCCAGTACGACGGCAACACGGATGTCTTCACGATCCCGGCCGAAGGAGGCACCCCGACGCGCCTTACCTGGCACCCGGAAGGAGACTATACGAGAGGCTTTTCACCCGATGGCAAATCGGTACTGTTTATGTCCCTTAGAGAATCATTTTCCCGGGCACAACCTAAGTTATACCTTGTGCCCGTTGAGGGAGGGTTTCCCGCGAAACTGCCCCTTCCGGCCGTGAGCAACGGAAGCTATTCGCCCGACGGGAAGAGATTTGCCTACAATCCGCAGCATAACGCCTTCAACCAATGGAAGAACTACCGGGGCGGAACGGAAGCCTATATCTGGATCTGCGACCTGGCCTCCCTGGCCGTGGAAAAGATCCCCCAGCCCAAAGGAGGGTGCAACGACTGGCGACCGATGTGGATCGGCGACAGGATTTATTTCCTGTCCGACCGGAATGGTGAATTCAATCTATTCACCTGCGATCCGAAATCAAAAGAGGTTGTACAGCTGACCAAATTCTCCGATTTCCCCATCAATACAGTCGGGTACGGCAGCGGGAAGCTCGTGTTTGAGCAGGCAGGGTATCTTCATCTTTATGATGTCGCTTCCAACACGGAAACCCAGCTTCATATCCGTGTCCCGGCAGACCTTCCGGCCATCAGGCCAAGATATGTTTCAGCAGCGAAGAATATTCAGAATGCGGCTCTTTCCCCCAGCGGGGCCAGAGCGGTAGTTGAAGCCCGGGGAGAGATCATCACCGTTCCTGCGGAAAAAGGGGACCCGAAAAACCTAACGAATTCACCCGGCTTCTTCGAACGTAATCCCGCCTGGTCGCCTGACGGCAAAAAGATCGCCTGGTTCACCGATGCTTCCGGAGAATACCAGCTGATGGTCGCCGAACCGGGTGCGGATGGAAAAACGAAAGCTTACCCGCTTAACGGGAAGGGCTTCTATTACAACCCGGTCTGGTCGCCCGACAGCAAGCTGATCAGTTATTCTGACAACGGGTTTAATCTTTATTACATCGACCTGGTTACAGGCAAAATAAAACTGATCGCCACTGAGCCGGTTTATGACATCTTCGGGGGCATGTATCCCGATTGGTCTCCCGATTCGAAATGGATCACATTTGCCATGGTGACTCCCACTAATATTATGCGCGTTTACCTGTATTCGCTTGACCAGGATAAACACTATCCGGTTACCGACGGGTTGAGTGACTGCTCGGAACCTGTATTCGATAAGAGCGGCAAGTACATTTATTTCTTCGGATCGACGGATGCGGGCCCTGTCCGCCAGTGGTTCGACCTTTCGTCCGAAGACATGAAAATGAAGAATTCGCTTTATCTCGCTGTCCTCGATAAAACCGGTCCGAATCCGCTGCTGAAAGAGAGCGACGAGGAAAAGGGAAAAGCGGATCCGGTCAAAGAAGAGGGCAAGCCTAAAGAAAAAGAAAAATCCGACACGGTCTCAACCCCAAAGACCGTAATTGACATTGAAGGGATTGCTGACCGTATCCTGGCTTTGCCGGTGGGACCAGGTTTCTATTCATCTCTTTCGGCAGGTCCGGAAAAGCAGATCTACTTTAAAGAGAATCCGGCATTCCCGCCCGCAGAGGGTCCCACCACCTCAAAACTGCATGTGTTCAGCCTGGAATCGAGGAAGGATAACGTTGCTCTCGATGCCTTGAATAACTACCAGCTATCCTTTGATAAAAGCAAGATCCTTTACAACCTGGCCGACAACTGGTTCATCACCAAGACCGGCGACAAGATCGAGCCGGGCAAGGGCGGGCTGAACCTGGACGCCGCCCAAATCAAGATCGATCCGCCTGCTGAATGGGCGCAGATGTTCAACGATGTGTGGCGCATTAACCGCGATTATTTCTATGATCCCGGAATGCACGGCGCCGACTGGAATGCGATGAAGAAGAAATACCAGCAATTTATTCCATACCTGACTTGCCGTGATGACTTCACACGCCTGACCCGATGGATGTGCAGCGAGCTTTCGGTGGGCCACTCCTACACCTGGGGCGGCGAACAGTACCGTACCGCGAAAACCGTCCCTGTCGGTCTTCTGGGTGCCGACTACAATGTGGAAAACAATCTCTACCGGTTCAGCAAGATCTACGGAGGATTGAACTGGACACCCGAACTTCGGTCCCCGTTGACGGAACCCGGGGTGAATGTGAAGGAAGGGGATTACCTGCTGGCGGTGAACGGACAGGAAGTCAAAGCCCCGGCGAGCATTTACAGTTTCTTTGATAACACCGCCGGAAAGCTCGTTGAGATCAAGGTCAGCTCTAAGGCCGATGGTTCCGATGCACGTATTGTGCAGGTAGTGCCTGTGGCAAATGAAATGGACCTCCGTAACCGGTACTGGGTGGAGAACAACCTGAAGAAAGTCACCGAGGTAACTCAGGGCCGCGTGGCTTATGTCTATGTTCCCAACACCTCCACGGCCGGTCATGACTACTTCAAGCGCTACTTCTTCCCGCAGTCCGACCGGGATGCGATCATCATCGACGAACGTTTCAACGGTGGCGGATCATTGGCCGATTACATCGTCGACATCCTGAGACGTCCTTACCTGAATTATTGGGCCACGCGGTACGGCGAGGACATCAAAGCCCCAAACGCTGCAATCACAGGCCCGAAAGTAATGCTGATCAATGAATTTGCAGGCAGTGGAGGAGATTACCTGCCCTGGTCGTTCAAGAAACTTAACCTGGGCACGCTCGTCGGAACCAGGACCTGGGGCGGACTGGTCGGGATCCTGAATTTTCCGCCGCTGATGGACGGAGGTGTTGTCACCGCACCGAACGTGGCCTTCTGGAACGAAGACGGCTGGAGGATCGAGAATGAAGGGATCGCTCCCGATATCGAAATCGAACAGCTGCCGGCCGATGTCGCAGCCGGAAAAGATCCCCAGCTCGACAAAGCAATCCAGTTGGTGATGGACCAGCTTAAGACCAACCCGCCTAAAAAGCCGGTGAGACCGGCGTATCCGGTCAGGGTTAGAAAATGAAACCAATGATCAAGCAATCGATCTTTTTTCTTCATCTGGTTGTGCTGATCCTTGTTTTATTCGGGGAACTGAATGCCCAACCCTTTAAAATTGTAGGAACAAACGTTGCCGTTTGCTACAACAACACCACTACCATCACTTGTCCGACCAACTCTGCTGATCCGTTTTACGGACAATTTCCTGGTGTGAATATTCCTTCTTATCAGGCTAACGCCAATGAAACTGTCACGGATCTTGTGACCGGGTTGACCTGGCAGAAAAGCCCTGACCAGAACGGAGACCATAATGGCACCGTGGAGAAGTCCGACAAACTTACCTGGCAGGAAATGCAGGATCGCGTGGCGGAACTCAACGCAACTACCTGGGAAGGATTTAACGATTGGCGCATTCCTTCGATCAAGGAACTGTATTCCCTCACCGACTGGAACGGCACCGATCCCAGCGCTTACCAGGGAAGCAACACCTCACTTTTCACCCCTTTCATCGATACCGGTTACTTCCAGTTTGCCTACGGGCAACTGAGTGCCGGGGAACGGCTCATCGATTCACAGTACGGATCGTGCACCCTGTACAATGAATTGAGCTGGAACGGATCCCAGATGCTGTTTGGCTTCAATTTCGCTGATGGCAGGATCAAAGGTTATGACCTGATCATGCCCGGCGGATCTGAGAAGGTTTTTTCATTGATCGCGGTCAG
>DAIRDK010000027.1:0-19797 GCA_036796175.1 Bacteroidales bacterium
CAACGGGCTTGATATCGTCGGCTTCACCAGCTCCTTCAATGAACTTGCTTCAGCCCTGGAAAAGAAGAACAAGGCGGCCACTGAAGAAAGCGTGAAGGCCCTCCGGACTGTGGTTACCAATCATTTCAAGGACAAGGACCCGGCCATCGAAAAGAAGACCTTCGCCGAACTGCTGAGGATGTATGCAGCCGATGTAAAGAAAAGCGATCTGCCTTCCATCTTCACCACCATCGAAAAGGAATACCATAATGACTTTACCGCATTTGCCAACGATGTGTATGCCACATCGGTCTTTGCTACCCCGGAACAGGCGAACAAATTCCTCGACAAGCCCGCCCTGAAGACCCTGAAGAAAGACCTGGCCTGGATCACAGCGGAAAGCATGGCCGATGCGCGCAACAAATACATGGGTAGCTTCAATAAAACCCGTACCGAGATCGCTGCCGGCAACCGCCTCTTCATTGCAGGCATCCGCCAGATGAGCCCCGCCAAAGTGTTCTATCCCGATGCCAACTCCACCATGCGCGTCAGCTACGGAAAAGTGGAGGATTACTACCCGGCCGATGCGGTTCATTACAACTACTTCACCACGCTGAAAGGCGTCATGGAGAAGGAAGATCCTACGAACGACGAATTCATTGTCGAACCGAAACTGAAAGATCTTTACAAGATGAAGGATTACGGCCCCTACGGCCAGAACGGTGAGCTGGTAACCTGTTTCCTGACCACCAACGACATCACGGGCGGCAACTCGGGCAGCCCGGTGATCAATGGCGACGGACAGCTGATTGGCCTCGCTTTCGACGGCAACTGGGAAGCCATGAGCGGCGACATTATGTTCGAACCGGCACTGCAGCGCACCATCAATGTAGACATCCGTTATGTGTTGTTCATCATCGATAAATTCGCCGGAGCGACGAACCTGATCAACGAACTTACGCTAGTCAAATAAACATCCGAATACCTGTTGACCAAGGGGCAGTCCGCATGGACTGCCCTTTTTTTACTTTCGAAAGCGGTCGAGAATGCTCTGATCGTTGATCTCTTTGGAGAGTGCTTCGATGGTATCCTCCGGGAATTCCAGGAGGTCGAGAACCATCAAGGCGTCGAGACAATTGTTGAATTTCGGGTCGACGTTGAATCCCACCACTTCGGCATTTACGCTGAGGTACTTCCTGAGGAGGACCGGCAGGCGGAACTGGGGATCGATATCCCCAATGAAACGGTCGAGGCGTGAGGGGTCCTTGCCGACAAACCGGAGGAACAGGTTCCGGTCGATGACCCGCGGGATGCGGTAATGAAACCGGTTGGTGGGCTTCACGAAATCGGCAAATTCGGGATTGAAATAATTGGATTGAAGGAATTCCACGATAAGGGCTTTCGAGATCGGCATGAATTCGTTACTGATGCTGACAGGTCCGATCAGGTACCGGTACTCCGGGTTTTTCAGGAGCAGGTAAAGAAGCCCCTTCCAGAGCAGGAACAACGAGTGGGTCTTCTTCTGGTACTCCTTGATGATGAAAGATCGACCCAGTTCAATGGCGACTTCCAGCACGGGTGTGAATTCATCGCGGATCTCAAAGAGGCTCGCGATGTAAAACCCTTTGACGCCGAATTTCTCGAGTAGGGTCTTCCCTTTCCCGATCCGGTAACCGCCTACGATCTTTTTCGCTGTTTCGTCCCAAAAGATCAGCTGCTCGAAATAGACATCGTAATGATCGGTATCGAAGCCCTTGTTCGTCCCTTCACCAACCTCCCTGTAAGTGATCTCCCTCAGCCGGGCGATCTCTTTCATGGTATGCGGGATCTTTTCTGTAGGTACGCAGAACACCGAGCTGTTCTGCAGCCGGAAGAGATGATGCTGTTTCCGGATGCTTTCGATCTCGGCCTGTACGAGTTCTTCCGGTACCGGTTCGATGACCTTCTCGGGGGAAGTGAAATGGATCAACCGGGCATGATGGCCTTGATTCAGGCCGGTTCCGAGCGCATAGGTTTTCATCCTTAAGAGATGCCCGTATTCACGGTAATCCTCAAACGTATCCTGTTCCCTGATGGTGATCGGGGATCCGATCCGGATCCGGATGGTCTTGCCTCGTTTGTTGAACATTTCGGAAGGAAGCTTGACGGTTCGCAGCACCGGATGGAGGAGCCCCAGGATCTGGAAAAAGGTGCTGTTACGGCCTTCAAAATAAACCGGGATGACGGGAACATTGGCTTTTTTAATGAACTTGATCATCGAGAGCTGCCACTCCTTATCCGTGACGGCCATCCGGTTCAACTTGAAGGATGACACCTCTCCCGACGGGAAAATCCCGACCGGGTGACCGTTACCGAGGTGCTGAAACGCTTCCTTCAGTCCGCCGAACGAGGACCTGACATCTTTATAGGTTTCGAAGGGATTGACCCCAAGGAAATAGGGCCGCAACGGCTGTAGCTGGGTGAGCATGAAATTTACGATCACCTTGAAATCGGGCCGCAGGTTGGGGATCAGATGCAGCAGCAGCACGCCGTCGAGCCCGCCGAATGCATGATTTGAAACGGTAATGAACGGACCCGTTTCGGGGATGTTCTTCAGGTCTTCCTCCGGCAGTTCGTATTTTACGCCCATGCTGCGGATGATGGACGTGATGAACTCCTGCGATTCCTGGTTGCAGAAACTGGAATAAACGCGGTTTACCTTGTCGAGCCGGAGCCACTTGAACAATATCCTGGCTATGGTCTCCCCGCCCATAAGCTGGAGATACCGGTTGGCGTTCACTAACTGGCGTGGCGATATCAGTTCCATTTACAATTGCTCCCCGATAAGGATAATCTGTACCCGAAATTAGTAAACAATTCCGAAATCCATCTGTTTTTTTCCGACATCGATCCGTTTGACCCGGATGCGTATCGGATCCCCCAGTTTGTATTGCTGTCCGTAACGTTGTCCGATCACCTGGAAATTCTCCTCATCGAGGTAATAAAAATCATCCCCCATATCGCGCAGGCGGATCATGCCTTCGCATTTGGTCCCGACGATCTCCGCGAAGATACCCCACTTGCTGACGCCTGAAACCAGCGCGTCAAAATCCTGCCCGACTTTATCGGCCATGTATTCGGCCTGTTTGTACTTTACCGACATGCGTTCCGCATCAGCCGCTTTCCGCTCCATTTCCGAGGCATGGTCGCAACGCGGTTCGTAATCCTCTTTCGCCACTGAAGGACTGCCGTTAAGGTAATCCCAAAGCAGGCGGTGAACCATGAGATCAGGATACCGGCGGATCGGCGAAGTAAAATGCGTGTAAAAAGGGAAGGCCAGCCCGTAATGACCGATGTTGTTGGTGGAATAGAAGGCTTTCGCCATGGTGCGGATGGCAATGGTTTCTATCATCGTTTCGGTCCCTGTTCCCTGGATCCTGGTGAAGAGCTGATTGAACGACTGGGCCAGCGATTTCTTTGAAGTCAGGTCCATCTTGTAACCCAGTCGCTTCAGGAACTGGACAAACACTTCCAGTTTCTCCGGGTTAGGCACATCGTGCACCCGGTAAACGAAGGTCTTCGGCTGCCTCTGTCCCGGTTTCTTGCCGATCTTCTCCGCCACCCGCTTATTGGCCAGCAGCATGAAATCCTCGATCAGCTTGTTCGAGTCCTTCATTTCCCGGATATAGATGCTGACCGGCTTCCCTTGGTCATCAAGCCTGAACCGGACCTCCTGGGTCTCGAAGTTGATCGATCCTTTCCTGAACCGTTCCTCACGCAGCTTTGTGGCCAGTTGGTTCAGGGTGCTGATCTCTTCGGAATATTCTCCCTGCCCGGTCTCGATGATCTGCTGCACCTCTTCGTAATTGAACCGCCGGTCGGAATGAATGACCGTTTTGCCGAACCACTCCTTCTCGATCTCTGCTTTCCCGTTCAGCTCGAATACAGCGGCAAAACAAAGACGGTCCGTATGAGGTTTTAGCGAACACACTTCGTTTGAAAGCTTCTCGGGAAGCATCGGGATCACGCGGTCGACCAGGTACACCGATGTCCCCCGGTCGAATGCTTCCCGGTCAATGGTCGTTCCGGGTTTGACATAGTAAGAAACATCGGCAATGTGCACGCCCACTTCATAATTTCCTGATTCGAGTTTGCGGAGCGACAGGGCATCATCGAAATCTTTCGCGTCTTCCGGGTCGATGGTGATGGTAAATACATCCCTGAAATCCTTTCTGGCAGCGATCTCTTCGGCCGGGATCGCGACAGGAATCTGTCCGGCTTCCTGTTCCGCCCGCCTGGAAAAGGCCAGCGGGAATTCGAACTCCGCCAGGATCGACTGCATCTCGACCCGGTTGTCGCCGGGTTTCCCGAGAACCTGTAAGACTTTTCCAAACGGGTTGTTGGAATGATCGGGCCAATCGGTAATGGCTACTATGCATTTGTCGCCGTTGCGCGCGCCGTTCATGTCCTGCGACTGGATGAAGATATCCACCGGCATGGAAGGATTGTCGGGGATCAGGAACGCGAAATTCCGGCTGATCTCGATCACGCCGACAAACTGCGATTTGTTCCGCTTCACGATCTCCACGATCTCGCCCTCCTTCTTTCGTCCCTTGCGCAACGGGAGCAGGAATACTTTCACGAGATCGCCGTTCAGCGCATGGTGGGTATTTTCCGGGGCGACGAAAATGTCACCCGAGCGGTCTTCGGGGATCACGTAAGCCTTGCCCGATCCCTTCATATCCACGGTTCCTGTGATCACGGTCTTCCGTTCCCTCTGGTAATGCTCGCCTTCCGGATTCACCTGGTACTTGCCGCGTTTTGACATGATCAGTTCCTTGTTCCGGAAAAGCTCTTCGATAAGGAGTCGGATCAGGTCCTTGGAAGCGCGATCCTGGTATCCGAGGCGGGCCGAGACCTGCTTGTAATTGAGTCCGCTTTGAGGATTTCCGGTATATACCCCGAGGATATTCTGGACGAGTGTCTTTTTTTCGTCCCTGGTCAGTTTGTTCTTTGCCTTTTTTCCCATTTAACGATTGATTTTCGGTGTCGCATCCAGCAACATGCGCGTATATTCCGAGACGGGATGCGCATACAATGCATCAGCTTCCCCTGTTTCAACGATATGGCCTTCGTTCATTACCACAACCCGGTCCGACATGTACTTCACCACCGACAGGTCGTGGGAAATAAAAATGTAGGTCAGCCCGTAATTTTTCTTCAGATCATTTAATACGTTCAGCACCTGGGCCTGTACCGAAACATCAAGGGCTGAAACAGCCTCGTCGAGTACGATCAGGTCCGGGTCGACGGCGATAGCCCTGGCGATGCAGATCCGCTGCCTCTGGCCGCCTGAAAACTCATGAGGATACCGGTGGAAATGGTCCGCCTGCAAGCCCACCTGCTCCAGCAACGCAATCGTTTTTTCCCTGCGTTCGCTGGTTCCCCTGTAAAGTCCGTGTACTTTCATCGGCTCCATGATGGCATTGCCGGCGGTCATTCTGGGGTTGAGCGAAGAATAAGGATCCTGGAACACGATCTGGATCTCCTTACGGAATTGTTTCAGCAACCTGCCAGTAAGCAGCGTGATGTCCTGCCCCTGGTACCAGATCCGCCCGGCCGTTTCAGGCAACAGCCGGATCATGACACGGGCC
The DNA here is from genome assembly GCA_036796175.1 of Bacteroidales bacterium. GTDB lineage: Bacteria > Bacteroidota > Bacteroidia > Bacteroidales > FEN-979 > DAIRDK01. The sequence goes on from DAIRDK010000027.1 coordinate 5,613, forward strand.
AGCGTTGTTTTCCCGGAACCGGATTCGCCTACAATGCCGAGGGTCTCACCGGGATAGATCTGCAGGCAGATGTCCCGGAGGGCCTGGTAGGGCTTGGCTTTCCTTGAGAACGGACCGCCGGCCGCTTCATAGATTTTCGAAAGGTTCTCCACCACAACCACCGGTTTCCGTTCATACAGTTCGCGGTGACGTTGTTCGCGTTCCTGGTCCGGGATGACCAGGTTTCCGGAGATTCCAGGTTCCTTCCCGGTCCCCTTGAGATCACCGATCGTCGGGAGCCGGCGGAGCCTTGTATCCGGATCGGGCCGGCAGGCAATAAGGACCCGCGTATAGGGGTGAGCAGGGTCATGAAAGATCTGATCCACCGGTCCCTCTTCAACGATCTTTCCCTTATACATAACGATCACCCGGTGAGCAAAGCCCCTGACCAGCGCCAGGTCGTGGGTGATAAACAACACCGACATGCCCCTGGACCGCTGCAGCGAACCGATCAGTTCAAGTATGGTTTTCTGCACCGACACATCCAGTGCAGTGGTCGGCTCATCTGCAATCAGCAGGCCGGGATCACAGGCGATGGCCATGGCGATCATGACACGCTGCTTCTGCCCTCCCGACAGCTGGTGCGGGTAAGCACGCAGGATCTCCTCCGGACGGGGCAACAGCACTTCCCTGAACAAGCTGATCGCTTTTGTTTCCGCCTCTTTCCGGTTCATCCCGAGATGCCTGCGAAGCACCTCCGTCACCTGCATGCCACAAGTGAACGCAGGATTAAGGGAAGTCATCGGCTCCTGGAAGATCATCGAGATCGCCTTCCCCCGAACCTCCTGCATCGTCTTCTCATCCTGCAGATCCAGCCGGATCTCCTGGGCTGCCGTGACCAGTGAAACAGCCTCTGCGCGGATCAGGGCGGGCGGCTGCGGAATCAGCCGGAGGACCGACATGGCAGTGACCGACTTCCCTGATCCCGACTCGCCAACCATACCGACGATCTCCCCGCGGCCAATCCCGAATGAGATTCCGTCGACCGCCACGGACGTTCCGCCTTCGTGCCGGAACAAAACGGACAGGTTATCGACCTTTAAACGTGTTCCCGTATCCATAGATCCTCAAAGGTGTAAAGGTACTGCTTATCTTCACTCTTCACTTTTCACTCTTCACTTTTCACTCCTCCCCGCATTACCTTTTCACCCTGAACCGGATTAAGGGAAAAAATTCAATGAACTGGATATCGGATTTCGTTTCCCTCATCTATCCCCGCATCTGCGTTTGCTGCGGAAACAGCCTGTGGCGTCATGAACAGATCATCTGTACGGCCTGCTCGTTCCGGCTGCCGCGGACAAACTATCACCTGGAGCTGGAGAACCCGGTCAGCCGGGTATTCCATGGCAGAGTGAACATTGAGAGCGCTGCTGCCTTCCTGTTGTTCAACAAGGGCAACAAGGTGCAACGGCTCATACACCAATTGAAATATAAGGGAAGGAAAGATATCGGCATCTGGCTGGGACTAGAGTATGGCCAGGTTTTGCGGTATTCGCCATTCTTTACCTGCATCGACCTGATCATTCCTGTCCCGCTGCATAAGAAAAAGCTGATGCTGCGGGGTTACAACCAGAGCGACCAGTTCGCCGCCGGCCTGTCACGCGCCATGAACATCCCGGTCGAAAACAAACTGCTGGTCAGGACCAGGGCAACGGCGACACAAACCCGGAAGGGCCGGTATGACCGGTGGAAAAATGTGGAAGAGATGTTTGCGATCCCCGATTCCCTGCCACTGACGGACAAGCATATACTGCTGGTCGATGACGTGATCACCACAGGCGCTACGCTCGAGTCATGCATCGCAACACTCCGCGCCGTGAAAGGGGTTCGGGTCAGTGTGGCAACGATCGCAACAGCAAAACTTTAGAACTTGACCGCCAAAACGGCCGTCTCCCTGAACCGTTCCACAGTGCCGCTCATGTTCATCAGTTCTGCGTAAACAATATAGATCCCTGCCGGGGCTTTTGTCCGCTCCTCGGTCACCCCATCCCAGGTGAAAATGCCTTCGGACGCTATACGCTCATTTCCCGCAACCTGCCTGATCCTCCTTCCACGGCTGTCATAGATCACGACCGTGGCCATGAAATCGTTTCCTTCAGGACGGCATATGATGTGCAGGACATCGTCTTTCCCGTCGTTGTCAGGAGAGAACACGTTCGGATCCAGGGTGATCCTGGTTTCACCCTGACCCACAGGCTGCCACCACTGTGAATTCCGGGTGCCCGGCGTGGCAAATCCTGCCGAAGCGGCTGCCGATTGCCAGTTGGAACGATCCAGCGGTGAAGCGTCCGGGCTGACCCGCTCCAGGGATATCCCTTCGGTAGAAGTCAGGAGCGCATGATGCATCGACTCGGAATAGACGGTGCAATCCAGTGTGACTGAATCGGGTACCCGGTTGATCTTAATGGTCCCGCCTTTCGATGCAAGCGAGGGGAACGAGGGAACGCTGATGAAATTCCCGGTATCCGTAACAGGATAACGGTCAGCTACCTCCCGGCAGTCATCACACAGCACCGCATAGTCCTGCGGCTTAAGGAAAATCGGTTCAACGACCGGCAGGATCACCTTAACGGAAGAACTGTCGGTCGAATAATAGGTCAGGGACAATTCGCGAAGGTCGACCGGCATCCCGCACCGGTTGTACAGTTCGATAAACCGGGAGCCCCCCGGGAACGGATCGGCCAGGATCTCGTTGATCACGATATCCTGCTCCCCGGGATGATAATGACAGAAACCTGCCGAAGTATCGGCTATCGTGTTCCCTGCCAGGTCGGCAATCCCCGTGATCCGCAGGGAATCGCAAAAGGGTTCGGGAAATGGTGAATTAAACCGGAGAAGGCTGCATCCGGTCCCGGGAACGACGTCAGCCGGATGTTCGCCGCTGCCTGCAAGAAAATAACTCATTAGGTTACAAGAACCTGACGGATCAACAGGTTCCGAAAAGAAAACCGCCAGGGTATCGTCTCCGGCGAGCTCCACCTGTACAAGCTGAGGAGGAATGGAATCCCGGATCACCGGTCCGGCATAGAAATCATCGAACCAGAATTTGCCGGCGTTGCTCGAAGTAAATTTGCACCAGGTTCCGAAATAATTGGATGATACCAAAAGAGAATCCTGGTATTCAGCACAAAGAAAATAATTCTCCCCGCCTGCCGAATCGGCCCTGATCTCCCACAGCCCGGAAGGATCATGCGTGATCCTGAACCGCAATGCATTGGTGGAATGCCCCGTGTACAACAGGGCACAGCAGGTCAGGCGAATGAGCTGAGCCTCTTGCTGACGATAAAGCACTAGGCTGTCATCGCTCCCGCCGGCCTGCAGAAAATACCCGTTCAGCGGCCCTTCAAGATCCGCCCGGTCGGATGCCAGGTAGACCCGGGCGTAGTTGTTGGCGGATGTGTTGAATGACATCTTCATCCAAAACCTCCACTCGGTAGCGGCCATGCATGCGAACGGAGTGGACAGGAACGCGGTATCCGCGGCCGTTGCATCCAGGTGCAGCTGATGCGAAACATTCACTTCAAACAGCTCCGTATCGCCCGTCCAGGCAGGGTCTTGGCTGAAATCGCCATCGGTGAAGGAATCACGGAGCTGGGCTCCTGCCGAAAGGGATCCCGCCAGCAGGAACAGGGTAAGCCGTTTTTTCATGATATTTTTTCCCTTAATCCGGTTCAGGGGTAAAAGGTAATGCGGACAGATTCATTTTTATCGGTTACTTTTGCATCCGTCCTTTAATCCAGATGGAATGAAAATCGCCGTGGTGGGAGCTACCGGCTTGGTTGGCAGGGAGATGCTGACCGTCCTTGAGGAACACCGGCTGATCCCGGAAGAATTGATCCCCGTGGCTTCGGAACGGTCGGTTGGGAAACCGATCCCCTTCAACGGGCAGGAGCATACGGTTCATGATCACCTGTCGGCTATCGCAAAACGGCCTGCGGTAGCCATTTTCTCGGCCGGGGGAGCCGCTTCGAAGGAGTGGGCTCCACGGTATGCCGCCGCAGGGATCACCGTGATCGACAACTCCTCGGCATGGCGCATGGAATCATCGGTTCCGCTGGTGGTTCCCGAGATCAACGCCCATATCCTGACCCGGGAACATAAGATCATCGCCAACCCGAACTGTTCGACCATCGAGCTGGTCATGGTCCTGGCACCCATTCACCGGCGCTTCAGGATCCGCCGGGTTGTGGTGGCTACCTACCAGTCCGTTACAGGAACAGGCATCAAAGCGGTCCGGCAGCTCGAAAATGAACGGCGGGGCATTTCCGGGGAGATGGCTTACCCTCACCCGATCGACCTGAACCTGTTTCCCCATGGAGGGACATTCCTCCCCGACGGCTATACGACAGAAGAAGTCAAACTGTTGAATGAAACACGCAAAATCCTGGACGATAATACTATACAACTTACATCGACCATCGTTCGCGTCCCGGTGACCGGGGGGCACTCCGAAGCAGTTAACATCGAACTGGAAGTGGATTACGAAATTCGTGAAATCTATGACCTGTTGGGTGCCATGCCGGGCGTGACGATCCAGGATGAACCCCTCAGCAACATCTATCCCATGCCACGTTATGCCCGGGGGAAGGATGATGTGTTTGTAGGACGGATCCGTCGTGACGGATCCCAGCCCCATTCGCTGAACTTGTTCATTGTTTCCGACAACTTGCGGAAAGGGGCTGCTACCAACGCCATCCAGATCGCCGAGTACCTCCTGGGAAAAAATCTTTTGTGATTTTTTCCATTCTCAGATTGTTTTATTTACATTTGAAGATTGAGAAATGTCAATGCCGACGTTGACGGCTTCTGGTGTAAACGTTATTATATGTCAATTTGTTTGTAACTTTGCGCCCGCGGTTAATAAGTAATAAAATAAGAATCCGCCTTTAATGAACGCAACCATATCGACCAAGTTCACCCATTCAGGAAACTGCATTGGTTGCAGCTGTAAATCATCCCTGTTTGCCACCCTTACCGATTCGGAACTCGAGCTCATCAATAAGAGCCGGTATGAAGTGACCTACAAGCCGGGGGAGATGATTTTCAAACAGGGGACCCCCTCACCTTATTTTGTTTGCATGACCAAGGGGCTTGCCAAGGTGTATATCGAGGGCTTCGGGAAAAACCTGATTTTGGCCCTGGTCCGCCCGGTTGAGTATATTTTCGGTCCCGGGGTCTACGTGGATAACCGCCACTATTATTCTGCCGCCGCTGTGGAAGAGTCGGGCGCCTGCCTGGTGGATGTGAACATCTTCAAGGAACTGATCCGGAAAAATCCGGATTTCGCTGACGAATTCATCAAACGGGTCAGCCTGCAGGCCATCTTCAATTTTGAGCAGATGATCAGCCTCACGCAAAAGCAGATGCACGGCCGCATTGCCGATGTGCTGTTCTACCTGTCGGAAAAGATCTATGGCGGAAATCCGTTTGAGCTGACGATCTCGCGCCAGGATCTGGCCGACCTTTCCGGCATGTCAAAAGAGAGCGCCATACGGATCCTGAAAGAATTCAAAGAGGAAGGGATCGTGAATGTCGACGGGAGCAAGGTGGATATCCTCAATGAAAGGCAGCTCCGCCAGATCAGCGAAAGAGGCTGATAATAAGACCATTACTCTTTCATCTCTTTTTACATAGACCGTTTCCGGGTTTGCCGTTGATATATGTCAACGGCTTGTCTAATGTATATCATCCGGATTGACTTCAAATCTCACCATTACATACAGGGATGGACATATGAACTTCTCTAATTTTGCTTTGTGAAAAAATGTACAACGGAGCGAACCAGAAAACAAATACTAACAAAAACCAAAACGAAAATGAAAAAAGTCCTAATGTTACTTATCGCTGCACTGGTGGTGGTTGCTATCAGCAGCTGTACGAAGGAAGGCCCGCAGGGACCGGCCGGGAAAGATGGGCAGGATGCGAATGCCACCTGCGGACAGTGCCACAATTTTACTGACAGCATTGTAACAAAGATCTTCCAGTACAACGGATCCCAGCATGCCACCGGCAGTACCGCATTTGAGGGGACCCGCGCGGATTGCGCTCCCTGTCATGCCAGCCAGGGCTTCACGGAAGCCATCCTGAATGACAAGGATACCGTTGCCGCAGGTTTTAACGAACCGGCTCCCATTAACTGCCGCACCTGCCATAAGATTCATGAAACGTACACCAATGATGACTGGGCATTGCGGATCACCTCCGGCTTCACCACACGGATTGGAGTCCAGATGGATCTCGCAGCCAATGGCGGAAACGGCAATCTTTGCGCACGCTGCCACCAGGCACGCAAGGCCAGCCCATGGATCACCGATCCGAACAGCGCGGAAATCGTCAACGTGACCAGCACCCGCTGGGGACCACACCACGGACCGCAGTCTGAAGTACTCGCCGGAAACGGATGTTTCGTGATCGGCAGCGCCATCTACGAAAACTCTCCGCATAAGGATATCGCTTCCTGCGTGACCTGCCACGGCGCCACCCCGGCCATGGGTAATCTCACCGGCGGCCACACCCTGAGGCTTGCCAACGAGGAAGAAGGCGACAACCTCAGCGGATGCAAGACCACCGGCTGCCACCCAAGCGCAACCAGTTTCGACATCGACGATTCCCAGACCGAAATCGAAGGCCTGCTGAATACCCTGAAAGTCCAGCTGGCCACTGCGGACCTGCTCGACACCAACACCATGCTGCTCCCGCAGAAAGGGAATTACAAGATGTCAGACCTGGCCGTATTCTGGAATTTCCAGATGATCGAAGCCGACCGCTCCATGGGCGTACACAATTACAAGTACACCAAGGGCGTGCTGAATGCCTGCATCAACTACATGAACGGCAAATAAGGACGGAAACAGTCCTGGCTTTCATTAATAAAAAAGGCTTCAGGACTGTGCCTGAAGCCTTTTTTATTAAAATAACATATATAGATATAATTAAAAAAAGAAACACCATGCAGTACAGGAAATACGCATTCATGATCGCGGTCCTGATGGGTCTTCTCTCACTTTGGTCCTGCGAGTACGAGAAGATCTATCCGGAACCTCTGCCCCCGGTTACGGACACGATTCACTATTCGACGGACATACAGCCCATATGGAACTCCGGTTGTGTGGGCTGCCACGGCGCCGGTGCAACTGCTCCGGACCTCAGCGCCGCCAATTCATACAACGCGCTGATCACCGGTGGATATGTCAACACCTCCGATCCTGCTTCCAGCAAGATCTATACGGAAATGACAGGCGGAATGTCGGCATACACCAACGCATCAGAGGCCAATCTTGTCCTGGTGTGGATCCAGCAAGGTGCAAAGAATAATTAAAGGGGTATTCACTTCAAAAAAATTTCGACATGAAAAGATTTATTCTGATAATTGTTCTCTGCGTCGTTGCTACCGGGATGATCTTCGCCCAGGATTCCATACCCGCAGGGACAGAGCCAAAACCTCTCACCAAACCGGCCTTTGAAAGCGGGATCTGCATGGATGCCATCACGGTGGCCACCCCGCCATCGGCCAAAACCCTAGAGTTCGTTCTGCAGCACCGATTTGGCACGATACAGAACGACTGGTCCGACCTGTTCGGCATCTGGGGCGCCTCAAACATCCGCGTTGGCTTGAATTACAGCATCACCAAGGATGTCGTGGTCGGATTCGGAACCACCAAGAAAAAGATGTACCAGGATTTTAGTGTGAAATACACCTTTCTCCGCCAGCGTGACAAAGGCTTCCCCTTAACGATCGCGTACTTCTTTGATTTCGCCATCAATGCCACCAATGAGTCGAATTTCGGGAAAGATTACAAGTTCAGCGACCGCCTGTCATATTACAACGAGCTGATCGTTGCACGCCGGTTCTGCCGCATGTTCTCGATGCAGGGCAGCTTCAGCTTCACCCACTTCAACAAGGTGGACACGCTGCTGAAGAACGACGCCATCGCGTTCTCCCTTACCGGGAGGCTCAAGGTCAGCCCGCAGACTTCCGTGGTGGCCAGCTGGTCGGTTCCCCTCGTGCTGGGTTACGACGAACCGTTCATCCTGAAATACGGACAGGATCCTTATTATTACAGCGCCAACACCCCGCTGCAGAACATCAACATCGGCGTGGAATTCAGTACGAGCACTCACGTGTTTCATATCTTCCTCGCCGCAGCCCAGGGGATCGTTCCCCAAGAGATCACCATGTATAACCAGAACAATTTCTGGAACGGCCAGATCCTGATCGGGTTTAACATGACGCGTCTCTGGACCTTTTAGACAGAATGTTGAATAGTAAATTAATAACACACCAAAACCATGAAAACAATGCAGAAATTACTTGTGATCACCGTGACGTTCGCGGTTGCGTTCATCTTCCTGTTCGGCCAAGCTGCCACCGCCCAGACCAAAAAACCATGGGTCATTCCTGACAAATACAAGTCCATGAAGAGCACCAACAAGGCGGGAGATGCCACGGCCATCGCCAGCGGGAAAGAACTGTGGGCAAAACACTGCAAATCCTGCCACGGCAGCAAAGGCCTCGGCGACGGACCCAAAGCAGCTTCGCTGAAGACCAATCCCGGTGATTTCTCATCCGCAGCTTTCCAGGGCCAGTCCGACGGCGCGATCTATTACGAATCGTTCGTCGGCAGGGATGAAATGCCTAACTTCGAGAAAAAGATCACCACCGAAAAGGAACGCTGGGATCTCGTTACCTACATCCGCACACTGAAGAAATAATGCACCGGAACTGAAAGAAATTGGGTGTTTCCCGCACAGAAACACCCAATTTCTTTATCATTCAGGCATTCTCCCTTGATACTAAACATCGAATCTAATGGTAAGACAAATTTATATCAGGCCATCATGGCTGGTGATCGTACTGATCATGATCGCCGTGTTGATCTACGCTTTTAATTATCAGCCTGAACCTACTGCCATCAGCCAGGAACTTCAGAATAAAAGAGAAGTCAAGTCCACGGTTGATCTCTCGAAATTCAAAAATGCATCAGAAAATGAACACTGTCTGAAATGCCACGGACAGTCAAAATACACTTACGAGAACACCGAAACAGGCAGAACGGTAACCGACCAGATGTATTCCGAACTGATCATCAATCCCGACCTGTTCTATAGGTCGAACCACAGGCAGTTCAAATGCACGGATTGCCACTCCGAAGATTATTCCACCTTCCCGCATCCAGGCAACCTCCGGATGGAAGCCATGGCCAACTGCATCGATTGCCACGGGGGTGACGAGCAATATGCCAAATTCCATTTCGAGGCCATCGACACAGCCTTCACGGAAAGTGTCCACTCAACCAAGCACAGCACCGAATTCACCTGCTGGATGTGCCATGATGCACACACGTACAGGATCAATGCCAGGACCAACGAAAACATCAAGGAAACCATTATTTACGACAATACGATCTGCCTGGATTGCCACAGTGATTACCGCAGGTTCCAGCTGCTTACGGACAAGGAGAATCCGAATATCCTGACCAAGCACGGCTGGCTGCCGAACCAGGAGCTTCACTTCACCAGTGTGCGTTGCGTGGAATGCCACACCGAGAAAAAGAATGACAGCACGTTGGTGGCGCATAAGGTGTTGCCAAAGAACAAGGCCGTGAAAAACTGTAAGGAGTGCCATTCGTCCAATTCCACGCTGATGGCTTCTCTGTACAAATACCAGGCCCAGGAAGTACGCAGTGCCGGCGGCTTTTTCAAAGGCGTGTTTACCAGTGAGTCATATGTTATAGGCGCTGCCCGCAATTATGTGCTGAACGTGCTGAGTGTGATCCTCATTGCCGGCGTGATCCTGGGTATCACGATCCACAGTGTGTTAAGAACCATCAAAAAATAACTATCCATGTCTGAACATAAACTATACCTGTATCCGGTCTGGATCCGCCTGTGGCACGCCTTGAATGCACTGATGTGCCTGACCCTGATCATCACGGGCCTCAGCATGCAGTTTTCCGGCCCCCGGGTAGCCCTGGTGAAATTCGATGCAGCTGTGTCTGTCCATAATATTGCAGGGATCATCCTGTCCGTTAACTACGTTTTCTTCTTTATCGGCAACCTGTTCACATACAACGGGAAATACTACCAGATGGAGTTCCGTGGGCTTTGGAAGCGGTTGGTGAGGCAGTTCCATCATTATACGTTCGGGGTTTTCCGCAAGGAGCCGGCCCCCTTCCCGGTCACCGCGGAAGAAAAATTCAACCCGTTGCAGCAGTTTTCCTATGTCTTCGTGATGTACCTGTTTGTTCCGCTGGTCTTCATCTCCGGGTGGGCCATGCTCTATCCCGACACCATCCCGACCACCATCCTGGGAGGCAGCGGACTGCACATCACCGATGCGATCCATATCATCTCAGGATTCGTCATCTCTCTCTTCATGATCATCCACATCTACTTCTGCACCATGGGAAAAACACCGTTGAGCAATTTCAGGAGCATTGTAAACGGGTATCATGAAGCGCATGATTAACCTCTAAATCCAGCCATCTTTCAATGAAGAAACACCAAAAACCAGAAACGAGTTCCCGCAGGGAATTCCTTAAGAAGGGCCTTGTCGCGGGTGCCGGCGTACTGGCGACAGGAGGCCTTGTGGAGGCCTATCTGGACGCTTCCGGAGCCGAATCGGGCGAAAAGGTGAAAGTGATGACCACCGACGGCACGATCATGGAGGTGGATCAGGCACAGCTCCGTTATCCGCGTGTTTCCAGGCAGGAATCCAAACAGGGGATCCCCGGGAAGAAATTCGTTATGGTCATCGATCTGGCCAGGTGCAAAAATGCCCGTGCCTGCGTGGAAGGATGCCAGAAAGGGCACCATCTGCCAAAATCGATGGAATTTATGAAGGTCTACCTGCTCCAGGATACCGAAAAAACTGCCCCCTACTGGTTCCCGAAACCTTGTTTCCATTGCGACAACCCGCTGTGCGTGAGTGTTTGCCCGGTTGGCGCCACCTACAAGCGTACCGACGGGATCGTGCTGATCGACAATGAGCGCTGTATCGGGTGTAAATTCTGCATCACGGGGTGCCCATACTCCACAAGGGTATTTGCCTGGAAACATTATCCTGAGTTTGACGAGGACAAGCAGCCTTATTCCCCTGAAGCCAGCAGCCCGGGTATCGAAGGAACCGTTTCGAAATGCGATTTCTGCCCCGACCTGGTCCGTGTCGGCAAACTCCCGTATTGTGTCGCGTCCTGCCCGATGGGTGTCATTTATTTCGGCGATCTCGACGAAGATGTGGTCACAAACGGAACCGAAACGGTGAAGTTCAGCAAACTCATCGAAGACCGGGCCGGATACCGTTACCTGGAGACCCTGGGGACCCGGCCGAGTGTCTATTACCTGCCACCGGTGGAAAGGCAGTTCCCTGTTGACCGCGGGTTCAGCGACCTGGATGACGATACGCGGGCCCGGTTCGACAATACACCCTATGTGAAAAAATCCAGAAGCAGCCATGAGTGAGACCATAGTACAAAAAAAGCTGATGGGAGTGTTTCTCCCTGAGATCGAACGCACCTCCGCCCTCCAGTGGATCTGGATCGCGTTTCTTGTGAGTGTTATCGGGCTGGGCGGCTTCGCACTCTACACGCAGATCCATAAGGGCCATATCGTCACCGGGATGCGCGACAATGTGGTCTGGGGCGTCTACATCGTGAACTTTATCTTCTTCATGGGGATCAGTTATGCAGGAGCCCTGATCTCCGGGTCCTTACATCTGTTCCGCGCGGAATGGCGCAAGCCGATCATCCGGTTGGCCGAATTCATCACCATCATCGCGCTGCTGATCGGACCTTGTTTTATCCTGCTCTGCATCGGACGGCTCGACCGCCTGCCCTTCCTGGTCATTTTCGGCAGAATCCAGTCCCCCATCACCTGGGACGTGATCGCGATCTCCACCGATATCTTCGGCTGCCTCATTTTCCTGTATCTTGCCCTGCTTCGCGATATCGCCCGGATCCGGGACCTCGACAAGGCCGACCTCCCGAGATGGAAGAAGAAACTGTATCATGTCCTGGGCATGGGATATACCGGAACCCCGGAACAACAGGAGCGGCTGAACCGGGCTACCGATATCATGGCAGCCATGGTCATTGCGATCGCTGTCATCGTGTACTCGGTCCTGGCATGGATCTTCTCTGTGACACTCCAGCCGGGATGGCACAGCACCATTTTCGGTCCCTATTTCGTGATCGCCGCCGTGTTCTCAGGGTGCGGCGTAATGATCATTGTCATGTGGATCGTCCGCAAGATCTACCACCTGGAGGAGTTTATCACCCGGAAGCATTTTGTGAATGTGGGCGTGGTCATGCTGGTCCTGGCTGCCCTTTTCGGATATTTCACCTTTTCCGACTACCTCACCAAATGGTACGGCTCAGAGAAAAATGACGAACTCCTGATCCAGCTCCTGTTCAACGATTACTACTGGTCGTTCATCATCTCAAACTACATCGGGGTGCTGTTGCCGATGATCGTGGTCGGCATCCCAAAATTCAGGACCATCAATAACATCACATTATCAGCCATCGTAGTGGTGATCGCCCTCTGGCTCAACCGGTACCTGATCGTCATTCCAACCCTGGAGTCTCCTTACCTTCCGATCCAGGATTCCAGGCCCGAATGGGCATTCTATACGGCAACCTGGGTGGAGTGGTCGCTGACTGCGGCGGGCGTCGCTGTCTTTTGCCTGCTTCTCACGATCGCCATCAAGTTCATCCCGGCCATCAACGTGAGCGAGATGGGTGATAAAACAGAACCTGAACAACAGATTTTATAAACTCAACCTGTGCCAGAATGAAAACCATCCTGTCCGTTAAAAATCGAAACGCACGTATCGCGACTCTGCTTGCAGGGCTTATGCTGTTGTTCGCCAATGTCGCCGCCGCCCAGGATTCCGCTGACAGCGTAACGGAGGTCGAGCCATCGATGAGCCTCTCCTACCTGTGCACATCGAACGACTCCGTCACCCTGACCGCCCGGCTGTACTTTAAAAAGGACCGGGACATCATCGCCCTGCAACATGCCGTGATCCGGTTCGCGGCTTCAAATGACAAAGGATCGGCTGATCTGGGAACGGCAGTGACCGACTCTACAGGCAACGCGGTACTGATAGCCGGCCCGGTGACCAAATTCCCCGCCAACCCGGATGGTTCTGTCCTTTATACCGCTTCATTCCTGGCCTCGGGAAACTACCTGGGCGCTTCTGAATCCTTCCAGGCCAAACCTGCTGTTCTTAAAGTAGAATGTTACGAGGAGGATTCCGTCAGGTATGTCCGTGTGACCGGCACTCAGCTGGATAGCAAAGGGAACGTGATCCCGGTCTCCGGGGAAACGGTCAAGCTGTATGTTCCCAGTCTCTTCAGGCCGCTCCCGATCGGAGAGATCAGCCTGGACGAAAACGGGACCGGGAACGTTGAATTCCCGGGTAACCTGGTCGGGGATTCATCGGGCAACATCATGGTATTCGCCCAGATCGAGGAACACGACCTGTTCGGATTCGTGCAGGGCGGTGAAACGGTCTCCTGGGCCATCCCCAAGCACCAGATCGCGGCCGAAAGACCAAAACGCGAACTGTGGACTCCCGTGGCGCCGCTCTGGATGATCATCACGCTGATCATCATGCTGGCCGGGGTTTGGGCGCATTATGTTTACGCGGTGGTCCAGATCGTCAAGATCAAACGGAGCAGCAAAGTCGACGCCTGGGCCGAAAAGCTTTGATATCGTTGTTTATTCGTAGCTTTGCGCCAAGCTGCGGATGTTTTGAGCCTGTTCTCCCTTACCGGTAAAGTCATTCACGGAAACCATCTGGGCCGGACCCTCGGTTATCCTACGGCCAACCTGGACCTGGAACCGGATGCCGTACCGCCCGGATCGGCAGGCGTCTACGCTGCCCGCGTCTATTTCGGACAAAATACGTTCGGCGGGATGGCAAACATCGGGTATCGGCCCACCATCCGGCAGAACGGGTTCACAGTCGAAGTGCACCTGTTCGATTTCTCAGGCGACCTGTATGGGAAACTGCTTAAGGTAGAATTCACGGAACGGATCCGCGATGAGGTGAAATTTGACTCGCTGGAGGCACTTACAGCCCAGATGCAACGGGATGAGCTCCGGGTGAGGAAAACCCTCTCAGGGCTTCTCTAATCGAATC
>DAIRDK010000028.1:0-19234 GCA_036796175.1 Bacteroidales bacterium
CTCAGGCTCCAGCAACCGGTAGGCCACCTTTTCGAGTCCTTCGCCGGGAACGCCCAGTTTCCTCGGTGTTCCCCGTCTTCCGATCGCAAGGACGACATTCCGGGCTGTGCAAGCATCGCCGTTGAGAAGTTCGACCCGGTAATGATCTTCCATCCGGACGATCGCTTCCACTTTGGAATGTTCTCTTATTTCGATCTGGTGTTTCCTGATCACCTCATTCCAGATGTTCAGCAATTGCGGCTTGCTGGTCTCATACAGCTTTAGTTTGCCGTATAAGGGAAGGTCCATCGGAGCGGTCATGACGATCTTGGAGCGCGGGAAGGAATAGACGGTCCCGCCCAGCGTGTCCTGTTCCAGTGTAAGGCATTTCAGGTGATGCTTTTTTGCGGCGAGGGAAGCCGATATGCCTGCAGGACCGGCTCCGACCACGATCACGTCATATTCTGCCGGATGATCCTGTTTTCCGGCTTTAACCAGGTTCTCCACCGCCTGCCGGCCCTGTTCCACGGCATTGCGGATCAGCCCCATCCCTCCCAGTTCGCCGGCGATGTAAATGCCGGGAACATTGGATTCAAACGTCTGGTCGATATGTGGCAGGTCAACGCCCCGTTTCTCGGTGCCGATCACCAGGGTGATCGCCTGGGTAGGACAGGCATGGAAACAAGCTCCGTGCCCGATGCAGCGGGAGGCATTGACCGTCGTGGCTTTGCCGTTAACGATCCCGAGGATATCCTTTTCGGGACAGGCCGCGATGCAGGCACCGGTCCCGATACAGGTGTTGCGGTCCACCACCGGGTGCAGCGACACCGGTTCAAAGGTTCCCTCTTCTTTGGCCTGCCGGATCTTCTCCTGGGTCCGGCGCGTGCGTTTCAGCTGGACCCACAGGTAAATGCCGACAACAACCAGGCAAAGGAGCCCTGCTCCTCCATAGATTAAAATGTTCTCGATGGTCTGTTCCATATCAGAATATCCAGCGGTAACCGAACACGATCGTCACGATCACATGAATGACCATGATGATCAGCATGACGAGGGCAAAGGGAAGATGTGCCACGTGCCAGTAATGAAAGATCCTCTGCATGGTCACCAGCCTCCCGATCCTTCGGTTCAGGGTGCGTTCCTGCTTCACCAGCCGGATGATCCGTTGCCGTTCATCCCGGCCTACGCGTTGTGCTTTCAGGGCCTTTCTCACCGCCTTCACAGATGCTTCGGCAGGGATATGATAGGATTCTGCAAGTTCGGTCCCGATGCTGCTCTTCATGTCCCTGACTTCAGATAAACTCAATTCCCTCCCTTCTATTGTCCGGGGTATCTGTATATATATGAATCTGCCTATGATCCCGCTCAGGAACACGGCCACCATGCTCCAGAAACTGATGGCGACCAGTCCGCCGAACTTAAACGACGTGTGATACAGGACGAGTACGGGACCGAGCGTGCACAGGAAGATATGGAATTCCAGCCAGTGTTTGAGGGCTCCGAACCGGGCCAGGAAGCGGAACCGTTTCCTGGCCATATACAGCAGGATCCCGAAGATCATGCAAAGGGATCCGGCGATGCCGAAACCGTGACCCCATGCGCCGGAGGGTTTCAGCAAGGCATGGGAGGCATGGAAGAACCGGTCTTCGGTAGGCGTCGAATAGTAGGTATAGCCATACCATGCGACGGCAACGGCCGTTGCAGCGACGATCATCGTCAGGACAGCAAGGTAGAGCTTATGGGCAGCAGTCATAAAATTCCTATTTTTGTAATCCGGAACAGCCAAAACACAAAGATATGAAAATAATGAATTATGTTGCCCTCAGCATGCTTGTAGCCGCCGGGCTTTTCACTTCCTGCGGCGATGGCGGGATGAAGCGAAACAAAGACCTTGCCCCAAATGTTCAGCAGGTCACTGCGGAAGAAGTTCTCCAGACTTCGAATTACACGTATGTCCGGGTGGCGGACGGCGAAAAGGACTATTGGGTTGCGGTTCCCAGGGCCGATATCGAGCTGGATAAGACCTATTACTGGTCGCAGGGGGCCGAAATGAAGAACTTCACCGGGAAAGAGATCAACCGGACCTTCGAGAGCATCATCTTCGTGTCGGACTTCACCGACCAGCCCATCACCGAAGCTTCAGCGCAGCAGGCGCCCCAGATGCAGATGGGCCAAACCACCCAGGGCACTCCGCAGGTGGCGGCAGAGGCGGGCATTTCGGTCCCGAAAGCCCCGGGCGGAGTCAGCATTGCTGAACTATATGCCAAAAAAGAATCCCTGAACGGGAAGCCGGTGAAGATCTCCGGTAAAGTCGTGAAATTCTCCCCGATGATCATGAACCGCAACTGGGTCCACATCCAGGATGGCACCAAAGAGGGAGAACATTACGACCTCACCATCACCACCCAGGAGATGGTCAATGTGGGCGATGTTGTTACCTTTGAAGGGATCCTTTCTCTCAACAAGGATTTCGGCGCGGGATATTTTTACGATGTGATCCTGGAGAATGGGAAGCTGGTGAATGGTCTGTAAGCAGGGGGCAGGGGGCAGGGAGCAGGGGGCATGAGGCCCAAATCATCCCGCCATTCCGTAATTCCACGATTCCACGAAATCCACGAATTCACGAGTGTTTTACTATAAAAACCTGGGGACACGAACCGCGTAGCGGTTCCACTCTGGTAGCGCGGTGGGGATCAGTGAACCATCACCCCCTCCCACAATCCGGCATCCCCACACTAAACGCAACCTCATGCCGTTTTATTTGTCAACATACTAAACGCACACACCATGAAAAGGATCGGTTTGTTCTTGATGATTGCAGCTGTATTGGGCTTTGCCTGGGGCTGTAAAGAAGATGATAACAACCCACAGCCAGGCACCGTCACGTTGCGTGTTAAAATGGTTGACTCTCCGGCGGCTTACGACGCCGTAAATGTGGATGTGGTGGCCATGAAGGCCAGGATTGACAGCACCTGGATCGATCTGCCCGTGGCGGCCCCGGGTGTTTATAACCTGCTTGAACTGACCAATGGGAACAGTGTCCTGCTGATCGGTGATACTTCCCTGAACCCAGGGACCATCACCGAACTCCGGCTCATTCTCGGTGATAACAACTCCGTGGTGGTCGACGGCATTACCCACGACCTCACCACCCCTTCGGCACAGAGTTCCGGTTATAAGATCAAAATGGATCCCCAGCCAATGGAACCAGGAGGCGTTTACAGCATCGTCATCGATTTTGATGCGAACCGCTCTATCCACAAGACCGGGAACAATAAGTACATGCTCAAGCCTTGTGTGACAGGCTACCTGGAGAATGCAAACCTGACCGGCGGGATCTCGGGAGTGATCCTCCCCGGCAATGCGGCCTGGTGGGTTGAAGCATCAAATGCAACCGATACATCCGGTACTGCCATCGACTCACTTACCGGTTCATTCCTGATCTCACCTGTGTTATCCGGAACCTATAATGTCACATTCACCGCTGTCAACGGATTTTCCGACACCACGATCAGCGGGGTTGTGGTCAACGCGGGTGTGGTGACCGTCATGGATACGGTGGTGTTCAATTAACGCATGGGGCATGGGGCAGGGGGCATGGATATTTCCCATCCCGCCATCCGGCCATCCGGCAATCCGGACATCCCGCCATACGGTATCCGGCATCTGGTATCCTCTTACCTGTCCCAAATCCTGTTCAGCACCGGCAGGTGATCCGAAAATCCTCCGGTGAACCTCGGCCCGGTATAGGTGCGGTTCAGCTTCTCCCCGAACCAGGTCGGATCGTCCTGCAACAGGAACGGGAATCTGCAGATGGTCACGTCGCCCGGTGACGTGATCAGACCTGATGCACCGCTCAGCAGGGGAGGGGTGACGATGAACTGGTCGAATGTGCTCCAACGTCCCCGGTACCTGATCGTCCCTTCATTCCACTTCAGCCCTTTCATGCCGGTCAGGTTGTAGAGAGAAGAGAGGCTGTCGGCCGATAATGCAGCGCCAAGGTGGCAGCGCAGGCTGGCGTCGATAGGATCATCATTAAAATCGCCCATGATCACGATGTTCGATGTTCGTTGTTCGTGGTTCGATGTTCGTTGTTCGATGTTCGATGTTCGATGTTCGATTATCGAGTCAACGATCCCCCGCACCATACCGGCCACGTAGTTCCGCCTCCACGCCGACTCCTCCTGCCCGCCGCGCCGGGAGGGCCAGTGGTTGACGATGAAATGGACGGTATCCGCATTGAACAGCACGGCGCTGACCACCAGGATCTCGCGGGTGCGGATGGCGGAATCGCCGGGAAAATTGACCCTGTGATACCGGTAATCCAGGACTTTCATCTTCTTCGGATGATAGAGCGCGGCTACGTCCACGCCGCGGGCATCGGGAGAGTCGTGGTGGATGATGCGGTAACCATACCCTTTCAGTGCCGTTTCGTAGATCAGCTTATTAAGCACATACTTGTTCTCCACCTCGCACATCCCGACGAATCCGATCGTATCCCAGCCGCCGGCCGTGATGATCGTCTTGGCCAGGTGGTTCAGTTTGAGACGGAACTTTCCCCAGGTATAATGCTTGGCCCCGGCCGGGGTGAACTCATCATCCAGCGTTCCCGGGTCGTCGTACGGATCATACAGGTTTTCAACATTATAGAACATGATGCTGACATTTTGGCGTGACAATGGCAACGTATCGGAATTGGCATGGATTTTATTGCATGCTATTAGCATTGTTAATGAAAGCAGACCTAGGGGAAAATGCATGGCTTCTTTTTTTTCAGAAACACAGAGAACACGGAGTTTTAAGAAAAGTTCTCGGAGAACTCTGTTTGAACTTTGTGACCTCTGTGTTTCCGACCTTAATCCTGCAAGCCCCCAAAAGGTAATGCACGATTTAACTAATTTTTAACATTTCTAAATAAAATATGACCCGATAAGCATCGTTTTTAGATCAACAACAATTATTAAAGCTATGAATATGAAGAGGTTTGTTGCTGTGTTTCTGATCGCCCTGGCAGGCGGGGCCGTAGCACTGGGATTATCGAAGGTTTTTGACAACCGGACCACGCACCTGCGTTCTTCTGTCGGTCCGTCCATACCGGTTCGTGAAGTGGGTTTTGCACCTGCAGGCAACCTGCCCGATTTTGAGCAGGCTGCGGCGATCTCAGTCCATGCAGTGGTCCATATCCGCACCGAGTTTACCCGCAAGAGCATCGCGCACGACGACTTTTTTGATTTTTTCAATTTCGGCACGCCGAGATACCAGGAACGTTCCATGCCCCTTGAAGGGATGGGGTCCGGGGTGATCATATCCCCCGATGGATATATCATCACCAACAACCACGTGGTGCAGGAATCTAACAAGATCACCGTCACGCTGAACGACAAGCGGGAGTACGATGCCACGATCGTCGGCACCGATCCCAGCACCGACCTGGCGCTGATCCGCATCAACGAGAAGAATCTGCCGTTCCTGACGTTCGGGAACTCCGACGACGTGAAAATAGGGGAGTGGGTGCTGGCTGTAGGCAACCCGTTCAACCTGACCTCTACGGTCACGGCGGGGATCGTGAGCGCGAAAGCAAGGAACATCAATATCCTGGGTTCCCAGGGGGCGATCGAATCGTTCATTCAGACCGACGCTGCCGTTAACCCGGGCAACAGCGGCGGTGCGCTGGTGAATACTTCCGGCCAGCTGATCGGCATCAACGCGGCCATCGCCTCGGGTACCGGCTATTACACCGGGTACTCCTTCGCCATCCCCGTGAACCTGGTGAAAAAGGTGGTTGACGACTTTATGAAATACGGTAAGATCCAGCGTGCCTATATCGGGATCTTCTACCGCGAGATCGACGACCAGTTTGCCAAGGAAAAAGGCATGAGCGAGATCCGCGGGATCTATGTGGACGACCTCGTGAAGGGCGGTGCCGCCGAAAAAGCCGGGATCCGGCAGGGCGACGTCGTGGTGCAGGTCGGCACTTCACCGGTGAACAGCAAATCGGAGCTGCTCGAGGTGATGGGCCAGCACAACCCCGGCGATGTCATACCCGTTGTGGTCAGCCGCGATGGCAAAGAGATGACCTACAACGTGACCCTGCAGGATGAATCGACCCAGGTGGCCGCATCCGGAGAAAATAAACAAATGATCCAGGGTGCGACCTTTGAGCCCCTGACACCGGCTGAACTTAGCAAGTACCGCCTGGATAACGGCTTTAAGATCACCCGGCTCGGCCCCGGCAAACTCCGGGATGCCCAGATCAAGGAAGGGTTCATCGTGGTGGCCGTTGACAGGCAGCAGATACGTTCTTTGAATGACCTGGCAGATGCGCTTTCATCCGGCAGGGGAGGTGTCCTCATCGAGGGGATCTACCCGAACGGACTGCGGGCGTATTATGGGATAGGGCTGTAATCCAGTCCGGTGTAAGATAACTGTCAACCGTTCATGTGTATTATATCAAAAAAATACATATGAATGGTTGATTTTTCGTTTTTATTTCGTATATTAGGGGAAAATTATGAGACAGTTAAAGATATCCAAGTCGATCACCAACCGTGAAACGGCTTCCCTCGATAAATATTTACAGGATATTGGCAAGGAAGAGCTGATCACGGCTGACGAAGAGGTGCAGCTGGCGCAGCGGATCAAGCAGGGCGACCAGCTGGCGCTGGAGAAATTATGCAAGGCGAACCTCCGGTTCGTGGTTTCTGTGGCCAAGCAATACCAGAACCAGGGCCTGAGCCTGCCCGACCTGATCAACGAAGGCAACCTGGGACTGATCAAGGCGGCCAGGAGGTTTGATGAGACCCGAGGGTTTAAGTTCATCTCATATGCTGTATGGTGGATCCGGCAGTCTATCCTGCAGGCCCTGGCCGAGCAGGCCCGTATCGTACGCCTGCCTCTTAACCAGGTGGGCTCGCTCAGCAAGCTGAACAAGGCGTCGGTCAGACTGGAACAGGTGTATCAACGCCAGCCTTCACCTGACGAGATCGCAAGGGAACTGGAGATCCCCCAGCACAAGGTGGAAGAAACCCTGAGGATGTCGACCCGTACGGTCTCCATGGACGCGCCGCTCGACCAGGACGAGGAGGTGAAGCTGCTTGATGTCTTCGTTGCGGAAGATACCCCCAGCACCGACGACAAGCTGATCCGCGAATCCCTGGCGCAGGAGATCCAGCGCTCCCTTTCCACGCTCACCGAGAAGGAACGGGAGATCATCAACATGTTTTACGGGATCGGAGTCCCCCATAGTTATTCACTGGAGGAGATCGGCGCCATGTTCGACCTGACCCGCGAAAGGGTGCGACAGATCAAGGAAAAAGCCATCCGCAGACTGAAACATTCCTCCCGCAGCAAAATGTTGAAAACATATTTAGGCTGATACATATTTTTATGTATCTTTGCACCGGATTCAATTGTTAATCTTTGAACAGGTCAGGATCGACATACCGCATTTTCGTTGCCACATGGGCAATTTCAGCGCTCCTGCTGTGCGTTGGATCCCTGATCCACTTCCACCAGTGGAAGATCTACCACAAGCCGCTGGTTGCTGATGTGGTGGTTTCCAAACGGGAACAGGACCAGATCGTCAAGGTGCAGCCGGTTGACGGCAAGACGTTTTTCAACGCCGACGCGCTCCTGCCCGCCGACGGTCCGTTACCCCTGTGTTCCGCCGTACGGACCGCACTGACCACACCCGACCATCATCCTGCCACCATCCATTGCCTGGCCAATTCCGGTCTCCGGGCGCCTCCGCTCGCATAACCTGATCTCCCTCGTTGCTTTCTTGAACAGGATCCCTGCCAATAGTGGGTCTTTCGGCAATGAGCAATGAGCAATGAGCAATGAGCAATGAGCAATTCATTTAATTATCTGTTAAAAAGATATCATGAACAACATACTACGTTATATATTTACCGGAATGATCCTCGTTATTGCTTTAGCGGGGACCACGGTTGCCCAGACTCTTCACAGCGATTCGGTGACCATGGCAGCAGGGTACGCCAACGAGGTCTATTACAGCATGCCGAACGGCACAGCGCTGGTCTCCCCCCGCAATACCTGGGATATTGCATTCCGGACATCCAAAATGAGCTCCGGGATCCTGACCAACGACGGCGCCGGCGTCATCCTCTGGTCGTACCCGAAAGCCGACTCGTCGGGCTGGGCGACCGTTGATACCTCGGAACTTTCCGGCTGGACCCCGATGTATAATGATCCGACCGATTGGGAAAACGGCGCGTTCAGCCGCTACGCACAAGGGCATCCCGATTACGGCTGGGGCGTTTACAATTCCGTGACACACGATGTGGTGGGGGACTCGATCTTCATCATCCAACTGCGTGACGGCAGCTTCCGGAAACTCTTCATCATCAAGAAGGCTTCGGTTGAAAATATCTATTCCTTCAGGATCGCCAATCTAGACGGGACCGGCGAGTCGACCGTTTTTATGGATCTGAATTCCTATCCGAATACCGACTACGCAGGATTCTCCATCATCGACATGCAGAGTCTCGACTTCCAGGCCCCTGTAGCCGATTGGGATATCCTGTTCACGAAATATATGTCGGTGCAGCCTGACAACACTCCCTACCCCGTCACCGGTGTGCTGAGCAATCCCAATATCAAGGTCAAGCGCTTTGAGGGGGTTCCGACGACCTACACCGACTGGTGGGTCGGCGACTGGGATTCAACCCGTTCTCCCATCGGCTGGGACTGGAAAGCATTCAATATGGAGACATTCACCTATGATATTGTCGATTCGCTTGTCTTCTTCGTGTTATCGCAGAACAACGACATTTATAAACTCCTGTTCACAAGGTTTGACGGAACCGGTACCGGAAAGATCGTCTTCGACCTGGGTAAGGTTTCCTCCCTCGGAACAGGGGATATTAATACTAACCTCGCCGTCACCGCGTATCCGAACCCTGCTTCGGACCGGGTTCATCTCTATTTTACTGCAACAGGTACCGGTACCGCAGATATTTCTCTTGCCGACCTTACAGGGAAAACAGTCCGTTCCGTATGTTCTCCTGTTAAGGCCGGGGATCTTAACGAAGCCGTGCTCGATGTGACCGGGCTGAATCCCGGGATCTACCTGGCGGTGATCGTCAGCGGAAATGAAAGATCAGTACAGAAGATCGTAGTGAACAGGTAAGGTGCAAAAAAGAATTTTCGTTTCGTTTTTTGGTTTCTTGTTAGTCCTGCTGACCTGGGAGCGATCCCACGGTCAGCAGGTTTTTATTGCCGTCACCGACCAGAAAAGCGGTGAGCCGGTGGCGTTCGCCCATGTCTGCTTTGAAGCGTTGGGCGGGACGGAAAAAAAATATTGCCTGACCTCCATCGACGGCAAGGCGCCGAATGAGGTAAAAAGCCCTTCGCAGGTGGCCATCTCCTATATGGGGTATGAAACGTGGATTGATACGATCAACCCCGGAGAAGCGGTTACTGTGAAACTCAAACCGAGGGTACTCAATATGGATGAAGTGGTGGTTACGGCTCAGTATACCCCTGAACGTGCCGACCGGTCCATCTATAAAGTCGATGTGATCAATTCGCGCCAGATTGAACTGAAAGCCGCCACCAATATGGCCGACCTGCTGAAAGACCAGGTGAGCATGAGGGTCACACAGTCGGGGGTGTTAGGGACTACCCTGACCATCCAGGGCTTGTCGGGTGAGAACGTGAAGTTCCTGGTTGACGGCGTGCCGGTGATCGGACGGATGAACGGCAACATCGACCTGAACCAGTTGAACCTCTACAATGTCGACCATGTGGAGATCATCGAAGGACCCATGTCGGTCATTTACGGCAGCAACGCTCTTGCGGGCGTTGTTAATATCATCTCAAAGGAAAACAAATATTCCACGCTAAACACATCCGGCGAATTCTATACTGAATCCGTCGGGGTGTATAATTTCAACGCAGCCCTCTCCATGAACCTGAGGAAGCACATTTTCTCCATCGACGGTGGCCGGAACTTTTTTGGAGGATACGATGAAGCCGTTGCCGGCTCAAATCCTGAAAGCGCCGATATGACCTACAAGCCCCGCCGTCAGTATTTCTTCGACGGATATTATGTATTTGCACCGACAGATAGGTTCAGGATCAAGCTGGGAGGCGAATATTTCAACGAAAAGATCCAGGATAAGGGTCCCTTGCTTCCACCTTATTATGAGACCGGGTTCGAATCATGGTTCAATACGGTCAGATATGTTGGAAGGATTGACCTCTCCTGGCGTTTTTCCAAAAACTACCTCCTGACCACACTCGGCTCCTATTCCGGTTATGACCGGGTCAAAACGACGTGGTTCATTGACTATACGACCTTGGATAAAATTCAGTCGGCGAATCCCGAAGACCAGGATACAACCGGGATCGGATCCTGGGTAGGACGGGTCGTTGTGGCCAGGAACAACCCGGACAGCAGGGTGAATTTCCAGTCGGGCCTCGACCTGAACAGCGAATCCGGCGACGGTAAGCGGATCCTGGGGAATCACCAGACGATCGGGGATTACGCGGCCTTCTTCAGCCTGAAATACGATCCCTGGAAGGTGTTGTCGATCCAGCCAGGCGTGCGGTTCATCTACAATACGAAATACAGCGCCCCTCTCGTGTATGCGCTCTCCGTAAAGTGGAACCTATTGCCCGAGCTGGCCGTTCGCGGCTCTTATTCGCGAGGTTTCCGCTCCCCGTCCATCAAGGAACTCTACCTCTATTTCGTCGACATCAACCATAACGTACAGGGCAATCCCAACCTGAAAGCGGAAACTTCGAACAACTTCAACATCGTTTTCAATTACGGGGTCGAGAAGAAAAAAACCGCATGGAGCGCAGAGTTGTCCGGATTCTACAATGTGATCGACAATGGCATCATGCTGGCGCAGGCAGATGGAACACTGTATACGTACTTCAATGTAGATAAATTCAAAACGCTGGGGGGCCAGTGTAATTTGACGTTCGACTATTATCCTTCCATTAAGATCTCGGCAGGCGTGGCTGAGACCGGAAGGAAAAACTACATGGATCTCGCCGAACAACCCGCCGAATCCTATTTCTATACCACCGATTTCACGGTCGCAGCTTCTTACCGGTTCGTAAAGCCGGAGATCACGTTGTCCCTGATGTACAAATATACCGGCAAGGTTCCCCAGTTTTTTGTAGAGGATGGCGTAGTTACGGAAGGATATATCAGCCCGTATAACATGATGGACTTTACCGCCATGAAAGGGTTCTGGCATAACCGGATCAAATTATCTGCCGGGGTGAAGAATATCTTCAATGTGAAAACCGTACCCGCTGTCGGACAGGCAGGGGGCGGGGGGCATGGTGCAGGCGGAGGAGATCTTGATATCGGCTGGGGGAGGACGGTATTTGCAAAACTATCCATCAACTTCAATAAACTGAAATGAAACGCCTCCTCTTACCGTTCTGGGGATTGTTCCTCATCACCGCGTTCACCGCCTGCTTCAAGGAGGATGAACAGTTGCCACCCCATCCGCCCGGGACCGTAAGCGTGGATACGATTGCGATGACCCTCACGTATAAATACCAGGTCTATGTTGACCTGAAAAGCAGACTTGAGACAGGTACGAATATAAAATCGGAGAGCGACCTGGCATTTGACTGCTCGCCGGATGGAGGGATGATCCTGCTGAACACGGCTGACTTTATGTATGCCGCCGACCTGGGCGAAGTGGAGTTCGGCAGCCCGAAAGACACGACGGGTTTAACCTGGAGATTCGACAAATCGGACGGGAATCCCGATTCGCTGGCGATCGGAATATGGTATCAGATAATCGACGGGGACACCGTATCAAACAACCATGTATACCTAATCAACGCAGGCCTTGATGATCTTGGGAACGCACTGGGTTACTACCAGGTGATCTTTGACCGGCTGAAGAACGGCGTCTATCATTTCCGGTATGCGTCCATCGACGGCTCAGGCATCGTGGCCGACTCGATTCGGAAGGATCCGTCCGTAAACAGGTTGTATTATTCGTTCCTGTTCCAAAATGAAAAACGGTTTGAACCGGCGAAGAACAACTGGGACCTGTTGTTCACGCAATATACCACCCTGCTGTACACCGACCTCGGCGAGCCTTATCCTTACCTGGTGACGGGTGTCCTGATCAATCCCAACGGGGTGGAAGTGGCCGTCGATACCACCCTTGACTTTGATCAGATCACCGAATCAGACGCGGTACAGATGAATTTCAACGCGGCAAGAGATGCGATCGGGTATGAGTGGAAGTACTACGATTTCGATTTAGGGACCTATACGGTCGATTACAAGAAAAACTACCTGATCCGCACCACCCAGGGCTATTTGTTCAAATTACGCTTCGTGGGATTTTATAACTCCGCCGGCGAAAAGGGATATCCTGTCATCGAGTTCCAGGAACTCTGATTAGCGATTAGCCAAAAGTCAGGAGCCAGGAGGGACGGTTTATCATATTGTTTTTCAAAAACACAAAATACACAGAGTATTAAGTTGAGTGCTCTGAGAACTTCTCTTAAGACTCAGGGACCTTTGTGTTTCCGAGATAGATCAATGTAACCGTCTGCTTCAGATCCGGATGCAAGCTCAGCGCGACCGGGCAGTTCTTTGAGATGTGCTCCAGCACCCGCTTCTGCTGGTCGGTGTAATTGTGCGGAGGGAACGTGAGTTCGATGATGATCTCGCTGATGCGGCGGGGATTGTCGGCCATCACCTTCGTGGTTTTCCAGGTGGCTCCCTCGATGCTGAACCCCTGGTTGCGTGCGGCGATCCCCATGATGGTGATCATGCAGCACCCCAGCGACGTCGCCACCAGGTCGGTGGGTGAGAAGAACTCGCCCTTTCCCTGGTTATCCGGCGGCGCATCGGTAATAAGTTTCGTCCCCGACTTCACATGCGTCGCCTCTGTCCTCAAATCCCCCAGATACTTTGCCTCAACCGTTTTCATATTATTAATCATTAATTATTAATTATTAATTTATTTGTATCCAACTCCCGCGTATCCCACCCAATGCCTGAACGTAGCCGGGGCCGTCACTCCCATTTTCAGATCGTCCACCTTTAGCGGCGGATCGGTCAGGGATGTCTTATACCCTACCCGAGTTCCTTTTATTGTCTGATGGTAGAATGCAGAAAGATAATCCGTCACCAGCAAACCGAACGGAACCGCATATCTTCCACACCAGGTCCATTGATATTGTTTATAGTCCGTTGCGCTTACTGTTGTGTTATAAAACTGTTCGATCCCGGATTTTTTCAGGGACCCTGTCAGGGTCGTGGCAATTAAATTTTTTTCAAATTTTACCGCCTCCACATACCCTGCCGAATCAACCCCGAACCGTGCATAATTCATTCCTCCCCAATCCTCATCACCGTAATGCACGGCATCATTGGAAATGACGATCGCGTAATCTTTTCCCCAGGTCATGCTGTTCTCCAGCATCACGTTATAAATAGCCAGAGCGAGTGACTGTGCAAGCCCTTTCATGGTGGCGAATGACATGTACGGGACCAGTATGGGAATGATCGTAATGTTTCTGTTCTGATACTGGAGAAACGGGACGATCGCTTCAAGCGAATGCTCCGCTGCCATGATGCTGTCGTGCCGGATCCAGGTCTCAGCAGGGAGTCGGTTGGTGATCCTCGATTGCAGGATTGAAACCGGGACATTTCCGTAAGGCTCTTTCCATTTTTCGAACGATCCGAAAATGATTTGGTCCTCCAGTCCGAACTGTTTGGCCTTGTGGGCGACACCGATCAGGATGATGGTCTGGGCCTTTACATTTTGCAGCACGGCCGGGTAGAGCCAGGAAACGTAGGTGTAGTCGTCGTGCGGACAGATCACCGTTTTCCATTGGTTGAATTTTTGCATCCCGGCGGCTGAAAGCGAAGCATCGATCCGTGGTCCGTACTGACGCCGGATACGGGCCATGACGGAATCCATCTGGAGCGCGGTAGTGGCGAAACCGACTTTATCAACCGGCTGTCGCACTCCCGGCTGGGGATACTGGGCGTAAGCATTTATGGCGAAGCCCAGCATGAAAAACAGGATGATCTTGTTCATGTTGTGTGTTATCCTCCCAGGTTCTTAAGTTTCATCAGGTCCCAGAATGAGGCCTTGATCTTTATCTGTCCTTTCACCAACGCCGAAAAGGGATCGATCTCCTTCTTCAGGAGACCTGTAAAGGTATCACTGGTCATCTCCACGCCGATCTGCGCATCTTCCTTTTCGCCGTCGTACGGCCCTTCGACAGCTCCGTTCCGGATGGAGAAATACCCCTTGTATCCCAGATCGGTAAAATGAAATCTCACGATGCGGTCAAAGTCCTCCGTTGCTTCCCTGAATTTCTCACCCTGTGCTTTACCCTTCAGGAATTCAAGCCCGTTTTTCACCTCGTCGATCGTCGCCATGTTTCTCTTGTTAATCGAATCATTACAAAGTTACGGAATTCGCTAATTTTGCCAAAAAGCGATCACTTGGCGAACCACTCAACCGGATTTATCCTCCCGGCCCAACCCAACTTCCGCGACCTGGGTGGATTACCGACAAAGCACGGCACTCAAATCAGGCCGGGCCTGATCTTCCGCAGTGGCGACCTGTCGATGCTGGGTGAGGAGGATATTTTGATCCTGGAAAGGTTGGGACTAAGGACGATCGCCGATTTCCGTTCTGACCGTGAGATCGCAAAACGCCCCGACAAGGAGATCCCTTCCGTAAAGAATATCCTGCATTTCCCGATTGAGGATGCGGCCCGGGAGCTGGCAATGCGGCTTTTCGATGAGCGGAATGCGGAGGGACTGAAGCAGCTGCTGGTGGATGATTACAGGCGGATGATCCGGGAGCATACCGAAGCGTTCCGGGATTTCTTTAAATGTTTGCAGGATCCTGAAAATTATCCGCTCGTGTTCCATTGTGCGGCAGGCAAGGACAGGACCGGCATGGCCGCCTGGTTCCTGCTGACGGCGCTGGATGTGCCGGAGGAGATCATCCGGGAGGATTACCTGGCGACAAATATCTATTCAAAGTCCTTTGCCGACAAGATCGTAGCGAAAACGAACGAGCAGGGGATGCACAGTGAGATCATCCGGCCCTTGCTTGAGGTGAGGGATGAATATATCGATGCGGCGCTGGAGGTGATCGAGAAGGAGTTCGGTGGGATGGAGCGGTTCCTGGTGGAGGAGCTCGGGATTGAGTTGTCTCGTCTTGACCTCCTGACGCCTGACTTTTTTTAACCACTGAAACACGGAGACACTGATTTGTTTCTCGCTGATTTACGCAGATCAACTCGCTGATCTCGCTGAACTCCTCTGCGATCCTCTGCGCAATCCTCCGGCGACTCTGCGGTTAATAAAAAGTGACAAGGTTACAGAGTGACAGAGTGACAGAGTTCACGAAATACGGACCCGTTGAAAACTTTTGTAACTTTGTACTTTCTGACTATACCATGAAACCGGGAAAGGCGAGACATATTGATTTTACCGCCGTTATTCAAAAAAGCGATGACGGTTGGTACGTTGGGCAACTGCAGGAGTATCCCGAGGTGATCTCTCAGGGGAGGACAATCCAGGAGCTTAAAGTTAACCTGCTTGATGCACTAGAGCTGATCGTTGCACATAACCGTGAAACCATAGACAGGCCACTGTAGGACGACATCAGGAATTGTCAAACCTGCTGTGTAAGAAGATTTGCAAACAGTTGGGAATTCCTTCTATTTAGTGACATATTTCCTGCTGATTTACGCAGATCACGCTTACCTCCTCTGCGCGACTCTGCGTAAACCTCCGACGACTCTGCGGTTAAAAAAGTGACAAGGTTACAGAGTGACAGAGTGACAGAGTTTTTAACTCAAATGTCAAAACCGACAACAATTTTCAATTTTCCATTTTCAATTGCCTATACACGTGTCCAGATTTTGTACACATTTCTTAATCAAACACTTATTTAATATACACATATACAGGTAATAACGATATTGGCATGATAATTGCTGCAGAATCCGCATCACTTGGTCATCTGACTTCCTGATCCTTCGCTGACGCGAACACTTGTCCCACCCATTTTCGACTAAGTAGCTCGAATTGTTGTTCATAATTTTATAAATAAAAATTTCACTATGAACTCTTTAAAACTGATTCTCCTCTCCCTGCTTACAGCTTTTGCCATGTCTACTACCTTCTGCCAAACCGCCCCCATGTTTGGGAAGGACATTGTATTGAGTGACATCCCGGCTGAGGATATGACCAACGTTGCTATTTGCAGCGATTCCAATGGCTTGATGTTTGCAGCCTATTATTATCTTCAATCCTATTATTGGTATTTTGTTATTATGAAGTCAGAGGATCATGGTCTTAACTGGGATGAGTTTTTTTCAGTTGACGGTCTACCGGGTCCAGTATCAATAAGAGATGTTAATTTAGTTCTAAATGGTACAATACCCTCCAACATGAAGCTATTTGCAGGGTTTGTCTCTGGTGATCCTACAATTACCACCGGACATGGTATTGTATTTATTATAAATGTGAATACAGCATCTTTAGGATCATCTATAGATCTGGGTGGGGGGATTAGCGACTTGGCATTGGCGTCAGACTATCTATTTCCACCTTCCTCAACATCATCATATTCAATTGGTTTCATTTACTCAAAATGGTCACCGGGAAATGATTCAATATTTTTTTACTCCACCCAAAATGGACAGTTAAACCTGGAAAATAAAAGATTGGTTGCCGTCACTCCTGGATCATTTCGCAAAGTAGGCCTTGCCTATGGGTATTCACCTCTACTAAATACCGGCAGATATTTCGCCACCTGGGAACGCCAGGAATCAGTGAGCGACACTCTCGGAAACATTTACACCGCTCACTCGGAACCTAATTTTGACAGTCCGTTTACAACGCCTGTTTGCCTGGATTGTGATGAGCCTTCTATTACAGGGAAGGTCAGGAATCCGTCCGTTGCAGTTCAATGCGGCAATTCAGAGAGCGACAGTTCCGATCTCACCCAGGTTGTGGTTTTTGAAAAGTACAATCAATCAGCAGGCAAGTTTGATATCATGGGGGCGTATAATCTGCAATCGACATCCAGCAGCCATTTTCAACTAACCACAATCAATGGATCTGTTAATGGACGAGTCTCTCCGGATGTAGTTTACAACAATTACATCAGCTCCTTTGATCTTACCTGCCAGGATCAGACCACTGGAAAGTTGCCATACCTGACAAATTCCGTCAACTTAAATACTCCCGCTTACTGGAACATCATCACTAGTGGGTACAATGATTCGGTAGTTGGTGATTATGCAAATCCTGTAGTGGCAATAGACCATAGTCAACATACGGGAATGAATGTCTGGCTCGGAAAGGATGAAAATCAGAATCCAATAGCTTTATTTGATTCACCAGCCAGCACATATACCTGGAACCCTCATGTAAACACTTGCAGCCCGGAACAAGTCTTAATTGTTTTTCCAAACCCATGCTCTGAAGACTTCTCGATAGAGTTCAAAATAGAACGATCTCAACAGGTCAAGGTCGATCTGATTACTGCCGAAGGGACATTTTTATGTAGCCTTTATCATGGCTTCATGAATGCCGGGCTGAACAGGCTCAACCACACTCTTCCCTCACTGGTGACTGGTATGTATTTCATATCCCTCCAAACGGAAGATTACTCAACCGTAAAAAAAATCATTCACATTACAGACTAATCAACAAGTCATGAAAAAGTAAATTGATCAGCATTGCAAAGGCGTTTTACTCACGCTAATCTTGTTTTTATTATTCAACGAGGCTTATAATCAAAATCAGGACGGCTCCCCCCTTACACCCTTGACAAAATGGGCATCACCATTTTTAGTTACTCAGAAAAGTACTCTATCTGAAAGTTCAGAGGGTTTGTTTCTCTTGGGAGGTTCCACCACAGATTCGCCTTTGGCAAAATTCCATATTATTGGGAGTTCTTTCGAAATACCTTCTTTTAAAGTTGATGATCCTATCGGTGGTTTCTTCTCTAGCAATGTTGAAATCAACACAAGAAAGAATAGTCAATCATTCGCTATATGGCAAAACAGTAGTTCGGACGCAATTTTGAATTTCTTTTCGAATAAAATTATTATTGGGGATGGGTTATTGTCCTCAACAGAATTACTAAACGTTAATGGTTTGGGATTCTTTAAAAATAAGGTTCAAATAGGAGATGGAGATTACTCTGGCGCAAACCTATTGAGCGTCAATGGTAAGGCTTCAGTAGCCTTGGGTTTCTACCTTGGTGACGAAGTTCTTGATAATAACCTCCCACGGCCGAGAAAAACATTTCAGTGCGGAGGGACGCTGGATATTAAAGTTGTCCCAAGTATGTCTTCGAACATTACGGATTATACTGTCATGACACTCGATTTTGATCCTGATAAACAAGTACATGTAAAAGGGAGGCTAACGACTGAAACATTCATGATTACCGAAGGCGCAGGTTTGCAGAAGGTAATGATCAGCGATGCACAGGGTAATGGATATTGGACTGATCTTTCACCTTATCTGGACAGGGACTGGAAGCGCGATCATGTAACAGGACAAGACATTTATAACAATTCCAGGAATGTTGGTATCAATGTTGAATACCCTGTTGACAGGTTCCAGGTAAATATGGGCCATGAAAAACTGGGAATCGGATCGTCGTCAGGAGCTTCATTAGGATGGGGTACAAGCTATATTGGATTTAATGCTGCAAGGGGACAAACGGGCTGGATCATTAATTCGGATAACTCTGATACTCCGCACAACGGTGGATCGGTGATATATGGCAATATGTTTGGAGACATTTTGCTTTCAACCATTCCCTCCACAGATCCTGCACCGGGTTCCCAGGAGTTGAATGATGCGACTATCCTTGGTAACGTAAAAATGAAGCTGACCGCCGCCGGAAGGCTTGGACTCGGCACCCACTCACCGATCGCTTCGATAGATGTTTACAATTCCGGTGAAAACTTGATCAATCTTACGACCACAACCTCGGATCCTGTAGGGTTTAAGGCGAGTAACACAAACAACAGTTTCGCCCTGCTCATGAACCGGGACGGGATAGGACAGTTAACCGAAAATCAGGATCCGATCCTGACATTTAAAAACGGGCGTATCGCCATAGGCGACATTGATGTTTCGACAATAACCTCTCCTAACCAGCTCTTCGTTGAGCGGGGGATGACAACAGCGGATATTAACGCAACCGGAACAGTAATGATTGGAGATATTACTCATTTGCCA
>DAIRDK010000029.1:0-18820 GCA_036796175.1 Bacteroidales bacterium
TCCCGAAGTTCATTTATGGCTTTACCGCAGAAATGGAATATTACGGATTTGACCTGTCCCTGGCCTTCCAGGGGCAGGTTGGGAACAAGATCTTCAATGCCAAGGAGGTGGTGAGGCCTGACCCGTATAATTTCGAACAGCACGTGATGGACAGGTGGACCGGCCCGGGCACCAGCGACACGGAACCGCGACCATCTTTCGGGGGATATAATTACATCCCGTCCGACAAATATGTCTACGACGGCTCCTTCTTCCGCCTCCGGAATGTCACCCTCGGATATACGCTGCCCCAGAAGATCAGCGACAAGATCTACATGCAAACATTCCGCATATATGTAAAAGCCGATAACCTGTTCACGTGGACCAAATACACCGGCTATACCCCGGAGATCGGCGGATCGGACGTGTTGGCCAACGGGATTGATAACGGGACCTATCCCATTACGGCAGTTTATTCTTTCGGTATTAACTTAACCTTGAAATAGTGATGAAACCGGCAATCAAATACCTGTTGATACTGGCAGGGACAGCCCCTCTGTTCACGGGTTGCGAAAAATTCCTGGACAAACCTCTCCAGGGCAGCCTGACCCAGGAGCAGTTCCCGGTTACGCAATCGGATGCCATCCTGGCCACGAACGCGTGATACACCACCCTGAGGGATTGGTTTTATCACAGCGGTGGATACCCGATCCTGGATATCATGTCCGATGATGCTACCAAAGGAAGCAACCCCAATGACCAGCTTTCCACCGTAGGACCCTATAACACGTTCCAGATCACCCCTTCACAGGATGGTCTCGACCGCTGGTGGAATACGCTCTATGTGGGCGTGAAACGGGCGAACGTAGTGATCGATAAACTCCCTGATATACAAATGGATACCGCATTGCGAACCCGCCTGATCGCCGAGGCCAGGTTCATCCGTGCCATCATGTATTTCGACCTGGTGAGGGCATGGGGCCACGTTCCGCTGGTCACGAGCCTGAATCCGCCGCTCAAGTTGCCGCAGTCGACGCCTGATGAAGTCTATGATTTCCTCATTGCCGACTTCCAATATGCCGCTGCACACCTCCCTGAAAAGAGCGATTATGCGCCCGAAGACATGGGCCGCGCCACCCGCAGTGCTGCCCTGGCATTCCTGGCCCGGGTGAGCCTGTTCCGCCACGACTACCAGGCCGCAGAGCAATACGCCATGGCGGTCATCAATTCCGGGGAATACGGGCTGGAACCCGTGTTTACGGATGCCAACAGCGTGAACGGCGAGAACGGTGTGGAATCGGTCTTCGAGATCGGCGCATTGCAGGTGGACGGCACGGACAACGGGGGTGACCAGTATGCCAATACGCAGGGGGTGCGGGGCACGCCGAACCGAGGTTGGGGCTTTAACCGTCCGACTCTGGACCTCCGCGCATTCTTCGAACCGGGAGACCCGCGTCTCAAAGGCACGATCATCGATCTGGGGGATACGCTCGACGGCGTGGTGATCCTGGGCGACGGCACCACACCCAACCAAACTTTTGACCAGTACGGCAACCTGATCGAAGTGGAATGTTATAACCGCAAGGTATGGGTTCCCGGGAATAACGTTCCGACCCAATGGGGACATCACCGCCGCCTTATCCGTTACGCTGATGTTCTCCTGATGGCGGCAGAAGCGCTGAATGAGAACAGCAAACCTGCGGAAGCGCTGATCTACCTGAATCTGGTGCGCGAAAGAGCACGTCAGGGCAACAATTCCATCCTGCCCGACATCACCACCACGGAGTACACTGAGCTGCAGGATGCGATCATGAACGAACGGCGGATGGAACTCGCGTTGGAAGGGATCCGCTTCTGGGACCTTGTGCGAACGGGAAGGGCTCCTGAAGTGCTGGGGCCGGCCGGATTCGTTGAAGGCAAGAACGAACTGCTTCCGATCCCGCAGACAGAAATAGATATTTCACAGGGATCTTTGATCCAAAATCCAAATTGGTAATAAAATACTTATTTTTGTATCATCTTAAACGTAGTCATTATGAAAAAGAAAATCATCGCGTTAAGCGCGTTACTCATCGCGGCGGTTATGATCATCGGCATGGTCAGCTGCAACAAGGAGGATGAAACTCCGGTATTCAATATTTCGACACTGGTTTCCGGTTCCATAGATCTCAACGGAGCCACTCCCCCCAGTGACGTATCTCCTACACCGAACATTGTCGCCACGTTTAACATTGATGTGGATCCGGCAACGGTGACCTCTTCCACGGTCACCCTGACCAGGGGTTACGACAACGCCGTCATGGCCCTGACCCTAACGGTATCAGGTAAAACCATTACCATCGTTCCCAACGACAACCTGGGTAACGGTGCGGGCTACACCCTCAGCTTCCTGGCCGGAATCCTGGCCACCGACGGACAGGCACTGACCCCGTTCAACCGGTCATTCGCCACCGAAGGGACCTTTGTTCCTGCAGGACAGGTAGCGTACTGGAACTTTGAAGGCAATGCCAACGACCAGGTCGGGAGCTTCAACCCGTCAGCCAACGGCATTGTCAATCTGACCTATGCTGCATCCTACAAGACAGATGCCGGCCAGTGTGCCGTGTTCGACGGGACCAGCACAATTGTTGAGATCCCCAACGGTGACCAGCTGGACAACACCGACAACTTCACCCTGGCCTTCTGGGTAAAAACCAATTCCGTGGGTCATGTGAACGAAAACGGAGATCCTAAAGGACATTTCGTCATGGGCCTTGGAGCATTTTACGGATTCCAGTTTGAGATCGCCGGCGACTACACTTGGTGCAAACTGGCAGCCTCCTATGAATGCGGCGACGGGACCACCGCTTCGGAAGACCTCTGGTTCAACGGTGATGGGAAGACTTACGCCAACGGCGGCTGGCAGGGATGGACCTTCTGCAAGGACCTTACCGGAAGCGGCGGCGTTGAAGGGATCATCAAGGATAAATGGACCCATGTCGTCTGCGTTTATGACGCGGCCACGAAAGTCGGTACCATGTACCTGAACGGCGAAAAGATGAAAGCTCAGGACTTCAACCTGTGGCCTGACGGCGATAAGAAGCAGACGATCGTGGGCCTGAAATATGGCGGAAGCGAACCCGACGTCGTGAACGAACTCGCCTTCGGATTCATCCAGTCAAGGGCTGGCACCATGTGGGATACCGAACCGTGGGGAGGATACGACATCCCGACCTCCAATCATTTCGGCGGCTGGCTGGATGATGTCAGGATCTTCCACAAAGCGCTTACCGAGACCGAAGTCGGCCTCATGTACAATTCAGAAAAGCCCTGATCTGACCAGGGCCTGAAGAAAGAGAGGGTCCGGATTCCCGGTACCCTCTCTTTTTACCTCCGACCGTCATGACCTTTCGCAATGTCCTCTTAATCTTTGTCCTTGTTCCGGTCATCCTGCTGTCGTGCAGGAAAGACCAGACCCAACCGCCGGGAAGCCTGCAACTGGCCGGCATCAGCGTTGGACTTACGGAACTTGACCTGCAGGGGGAGAACATCGGGATCCCCGTGGACACGGTCATTACCCTGGTGTTCAATAATCGTCTCGACACAGCATCGGTGCCGGAGAATATCGTACTTTATTCCGGTACCTCTGTAGTGGGCGGAATCACCTTCCGGTATGCTCAGAACAACATGGATGTGATCATGCAGTTACCGGACTTGCCGGTCCCAAACCAGGCCTATTCCCTTACGATCTTAACAGGGATCAAGGGCTCACTCGGAGAGACGTTCCCTGGCCTGACCTGTCATTTCACCACGAAGAACGGAATCTTTACGGTGGATAGCATCACGCTCAACGGCGAGGATTTTTCACCGGAACACCGGCTGCAGGATGTCGACCGGGACCAGGTCACGATCCGGATCCGGTTTTCGGCACAGATTGACACTTCGGGTTATGCCTCGTATTTCATCCTGTCGCCGGGAGCTACCCTGACAGGGGTCGTTTCCGATAGCTCCCGCGTGGTCACCCTGACCAGCACAGGTACGCTGGAAGGGTTGAAAAAATATTATTTTTCCGTTTCCACCAGCCTGAAAGCGCAGAACGGATTCACATTTGCCGGCTTCGTCAATTCGTTTTATACCGAGATCGATTCCACCCTGAAATTCCCGCTGATCAGCGATGATGCGCTCCTGACACTGATCCAGCAGCAAACCTTCCGCTACTTCTATGAATTCGCTCATCCCTCCTGCGGCATGGCCCGGGAACGAAACACGTCCGGGGATATCGTCACCACAGGCGGATCGGGATTCGGCGTGATGGCGCTTATCGTCGGAATGGAACGGGGATTCATTACACGGGATGAAGGGCTGACCAGGCTGTCGAAGATCATCGGCTTCCTGAGTTCATGTGACCGGTTTCATGGCGCCTGGCCGCATTGGATGAACGGCACAACCGGCCAGACCATTCCTTTTACCGCGCTGGATGACGGCGCGGATCTCGTGGAAACATCCTATATGGTAGAAGGGCTGCTGACCATGCGTCAGTATCTCGATCCTGCCGTTCCCGCTGAACAGGAACTCATCGGCCGGATCAACCAGTTGGTTGACGGGGTCGAATTCGACTGGTTCACCCGGGGACAACATGTGCTCTACTGGCATTGGTCGCCCACTAACGGGTGGGCCATGAATATGCAGATCCGGGGTTACAACGAAACCCTGATCACCTATATCACCGCGGCATCCTCGGTGACCCATCCCGTTGCCCCGGAAGTATACCACCAGGGATACGCCAGGAACGGAGACATCATGAACGGGAACAGCTATTACGGTTATATATTACCCTTGGGAGAACCTTACGGAGGGCCCCTGTTCTTTACCCATTATTCGTTCCTTGGGCTGGATCCCCGCAATCTTTCGGATGCCTATGCAAATTACATGGAACAGAATGTGAACCAGTCTCTGATCAACTGGGCTTACTGTTCCGACAATCCGGAAGGTTACGTGGATTACAACGACCACTGCTGGGGCCTTACTGCGTGCGACAATCCATGGGGATACAGTGCACATTCCCCAACGAACGACCTGGGTGTGATCGCGCCCACGGCAGCGGTGTCGGCCCTGCCGTATACCCCACAGCAATCGCTGAACGCGATCCGTCATTTTTATTACCTGCTTGGCGACCATCTGTGGGGACCTTACGGCTTCTACGATTCCTTCTGCCCGACCGAAGGATGGTGGGCCAACTCCTACCTGGCCATCGACGAAGGACCGATTGTTTGCATGGTCGAGAATTACCGGACCGGCCTTCTCTGGGACCTGTTCATGTCGTGCCCCGAGGTTCAGCAGGGCTTGACCACTCTCGGATTTACGTATTGATCTATAATAATAATTGAATATCTGATCCATGAAACAGAAACTCCTGATCCTGGCACTGCCGGCCCTGTTTATTGCAGTGAGCCTGCGCGGGCAGAATGCAAAAGATCCTGCCGGACCTTACCGTCAGCAAATCGATTCCATTCTCCGGATGATGACTTTGGAGGAGAAGATCGGGCAGTTGTCGCTGTTCACTTCCGACTGGGAATCCACGGGACCGGTGATGAACAGCAACTACAAACAACTGATCGGCGCAGGGAACGTCGGGGCTGTGTTCAATGCCTACACGGTGCGGTTTCTGACCGAGCTGCAGCGGACAGCCATTGAGAAGTCGCGGCTGAAGATCCCCCTGCTATTCGGTTATGACGTGATCCATGGTCACCGCACGATTTTCCCGATCCCGCTGGCTCAGTCGTGCAGCTGGGACCTGGATGCCATCCGACAGTCCGACAGCATTGCCGCTCGTGAGGCCACCGCAGAAGGCCTGGACTGGACCTTCTCACCGATGGTGGATATCGCACGTGATCCCCGCTGGGGCAGGGTTTCAGAAGGAGCCGGAGAAGACACCTGGCTGGGATGCCGGATCGCGGAAGCGAGGGTGAAAGGATTCCAGGGAAGGGATCTCAAAGACCCGCATTCGATGATGGCCTGCGCCAAACACTTTGCCGCCTACGGAGCCCCGATGGCAGGCCGCGATTACAACCCGGTTGACATGTCGCAGGTATCGTTGTACGAGTGGTACCTTCCTCCCTACCATGCCTGTGTGGATGCAGGGGTGGGAACCGTCATGACATCGTTTAACGAAATCGCCGGGATTCCCTCGACTGCGAGCCACTGGCTGCTTACCGACCTCTTGAGGAACACGTGGGGATTCAGCGGCTTTGTCGTAACTGATTATACGTCCATCAACGAGCTGATACCGCACGGCATAGCCGGTAACATCGAAGATGCCGCAGCACTTGCCATGAATGCAGGTGTTGACATGGACATGCAGGGGAGCACGTTCCTGGATTCCATGGAAAAACTGGTGAAGGAGAACCGTGTATCGACGGACCGGATCGACGAGGCGGTAAGAGCGGTGCTGGCCGCGAAATTCAGGCTTGGGTTATTTGACGATCCTTATCGTAATATGTCCGAACAGAGGCAGGAAACCGAGATCATGACCGCTTCCTCCATGCAGTTCGCCAGGCAGTTTGCAGCAGAAAGCTGCGTCCTGCTGAAAAACAACCACCACACGTTACCGATCCCGGCCGGTGTTCACAAGATTGCTGTGATCGGTCCGCTGGCCGATTCGAAACGGGATATGCTGGGAAACTGGTCGGCCGCCGGCCGGTGGGAGGATTGTGTGACCTTGCTGGAAGGGATCCGTAACAACAAAGGGATCGAGGTCGTGTATCAGCCGGGTTGTTCCGTCACCGGCGGGGATACGGATGGTTTCGGGGCTGCTGTGGATGCCGCAAACGGCGCGGATTTCGTGATCCTCGCCCTGGGCGAGAGCGGCGGCATGAGCGGGGAGGCCGCATCCCGCACCCAACTTGGTCTCCCGGGTGTGCAGGAACAGTTGGCCGAAGCCGTGATTGCGGCGGGGAAACCCACTGTGGTCGTCCTCTTCAACGGGCGTCCCCTGTGTATCCAACGACTTGCCCAGCAAGCCCCCGCAATCCTCGAAACCTGGTTCGGCGGAACACAGGCCGGGAATGCCATTGCAGATGTTCTCTTCGGACAGGTCAATCCGTCGGGCAAACTGACGATGTCGTTCCCCCGGAACGAAGGCCAGATCCCCGTCTTCTACAATGCTAAAAATACGGGCCGGCCTTACAGCCCTCAGGATTCCCTGCAAAAATACGTGTCCCGGTATATCGACTCCCCCAACAGTCCGTTGTACCCGTTTGGATATGGACTGAGTTATACCACGTTCGACTATTCCGGGCTGGATGTCCGGGTGGACGGAGACATGATCCGGGTCAAAGTCAATGTGACCAACTCAGGGCCCGTCGCCGGGAAAGAGATCGTTCAGCTTTATGTCCGCGACCTGGTCGGTACGCTGACCCGCCCCGTCATGGAACTGAAAGGGTTCCGGAAGGTTTTCCTGGAGAAGGGAGAAACCCGTACGGTGGAGTTCACCCTCAGGGAGGATGACCTGGCCTTTTATCATTCCGGCCTGGAACGGTATGCCGAACCGGGTGATTTCGGGATTTTCGTCGGGAAGAGCAGCGACGAGACGCTTTCGAAGGTCATTTATTTTCCAGCCAGCCGCCGGTAAAGCCGGCTTTGATCAGGCCATCCCGGATATACGGATTCCTCTTCATCAGGGTCCAGATGAACCCGGTCCGGTAGTTTTCAAGCATCAGGAGGATCGGCCCCTGGTCAATACCAATGTAATCCACGTCGAACCATCCGTGCTCGTTTCCTTTTCCCCAGGTATAGCTGGGATTGAACGCATCAATGAAACCGTATTCCCGATATACGTTGTTTCCAAAGGTGTTATAGATCGACTCAAGAGTGGCCAGGCACATTTCTGGGGCAAAGGGTATGGAACCGCCGGCTGCGGTCGGGGCAATCGTCCCATCATCGACCTGATAATCACTCGCCGTGCCCCTGGCCGAGTACCCCATGAATTTTACCATCCTGCCATTGTATTCACGGGTTTCATCCCCCGGACCGTCACATGCGGTCAGGCCCCATACCGAGTCGGAATATCCTTTGAAGCCCAACGGGTTTGCCCGTCCATAGGCCTGTTGGGCCAGGGTCGCCATCCGGGAGTTTTCGAAATAGTCGGTCCCTTTCGACCGCATGTATTCATCCCGGATATCCCTGAAATCAATATAGATATGTGAATACTGGTGACCGAAGAGCGGGCCAAAGTTGACGTGCTCATAACCATACCAGTTGGACCAGTTGAATTTCGCATACCGTGACTGCCAGTATGAAGCGGGTATTGGATGAGTAGGCGAGGCAATAGCCATAACAAGCAGGATCATGGCTTCCGTATAACCATCCCAGTAACTGTTAATAAATCCGCTTTCAGGATGCCAGCCCATGGAAAGGGCATGATTCCCCAGGAATGCCCAGTCCCATTCAGCCCGTCGGTAAAGGCGGTCAGCCAGGTCACGGATTTCCTGTTCTTCCGGGGAATCCCCGTCGAAGTAAGTCATGCAGGAGAGGATCCCGGCCATCAGCAGACCCGTATCAATGGTTGAAAGCTCCACATCCCGGAACCGGTACCCGGTTCGCATGTCGAGGAAATGATAGAAAAGTCCATGGTACCCGGTGATACCCGTTGTGCCCGGACCTTGCGGGGCCGACCAGAAGAACCTTAAGATCTTCAGGACTCTGACCGCTGCCTGTTGCCTTGATATATAATCATGCTCAACACCAACGAGGTATGCTGTCAGGCCGAATCCTACCGCAGCAATGCTGGAGAATGATTGGGTTGGATACCGGTCGGGAACCAGGCCGGTAACGGAATCAGAAAGTTCCCAGAAATAATTGAAGGTTCTGCGGTGAAGGTCGTCCGTGGAAAACGCCGGAAGGTCCTGCAACCGTGACACCTCAGCGACATTTCGTTGTCGTGAACCGCCTGAGCAGCCCGGCAGGATCAGCAGGGCTGCGGTCAGGATCATGAAGAAAGCCCGCATCCTTCGGATCGTTGAAATTAGTTTACTTCCACTTTGTTCTTAATCCCCTCCATTACGCGGATCGGGGTATCTGTGATGACCATGTTGTAGAGCCAGGCCGGGACATTCCCTCCGGGGTCCACACTGCCTTCAAGCTCCAGCCGGATCATTCCATTCTTCAGCGGGGTGATGATCCACCTCTGATGGTAGTTCTTGATCCGGACCAAGCCTTCTTTCTCGGGAACTTTACCTTCCAATGGCCTGGCGTTGATCTCGCGTCGTCCGGTTGCCGGGTCGGTTGTCACCCTGGCATCCACACACAGATCCCGGTCAGATAGCGGCCAGGGCACGTCGTAAACAAGGTAGTAAATGAAATGCTTATTCTCTTCGTAATAGAGCACCTGGATATTTTTTACATTCTTGTCCCACCATTCGGTATTATGAACATTGCCGACGAGGTGGTTGACGCGTTCCATGGTGGAGCGGACCTCCATGATCCCGCGGAACGATTTTACATTTTCTCCGGCTTCCTTTCGTGTATACACCCGGATCCCGTCCTTCTCCTTGGCGAATTCCCAGGATTGAGCAGCCAGGGAGGAGCTTAAGAACAGCAGAGTAACAAAGCCGGCAAGGAATATGTTCAGGCTGCGGTTTTTCAAAAGGAGCAATTTTTACAAAGAAACAAAACTTTTTCCACCTGGCTCATCAAGCAGACCCCGGCTGAGTTGATCTAAACGTACTCGTGCGTCATGACATGGAACTGATGGGGAACTGGCTCAAAGAAAATCCTATTCATAAATCATTGGTTTTATGTGTTTTAATTACTCTTTATTATTTTTTACCATAATTTTTCCTTATAATTTTTAGTTAAATTTAATCTAAATTGAAACAAAATACAAATTATGCCGTATATTTGCTGCGTTTAATTTTAATCAATCTGATTTCAGATAATGTATTGCGCCCGGACAGAATACGGAGAGGAATGTGCCTGCATCAAAGTCGGCAGTGAAGTTGGAGTGTATCTGTACGGGATGAAAGTAACAGTCATTTAGACAGATATAACATGAAAACACAAATATTTCCATATATCATCCTGTCGTACCATAGCCTCAGGTTCTGCCCGGAAAATTCACTGTCCAACCATTTCCCAGGCATCTCTACCCAACCATGATTCGTTCTGGGTGCTATTGATGTATCCTGCTCCTGGTTTGTTCTCCCAGGCTGATAATTTACTTTTTTCTCAGCGTTAAAATCAACCGGAATAGGGATATGCAATAGCATGTTATGGTATTTTAATGTTTCAGATTCAGACAGAATGATCATCGAACGCCCCCGGATCCTGATCGTGGATGACACCCCCGGCAATGTAGCCCTGATCGAGGCCATGCTCAGGGGTATACATGCCTCTTTGTTCCGGGCCGGATCCGGCGAGGAAGCGGTCGCCATGACCGCCGGGAAAGAATTTGCGCTGGTGCTGATGGACATTTCCCTACCGGGAATCGACGGCTTTACGGCCGTTCGTCAAATTCGTCGTCAAAAGCAGAACAAACTGCTGAATGTTATCTACCTGACAGCCGAGCATGACGAACTGGTCCTTCGGATCAAAGGCATGCAAACCGGTGCCGTCGACTTCATCACCAAGCCGGTTCACCGGGAACTGTTCGTCGGGAAAGTGACCATTTTTCTCAACCTGTACCTTCAAAGAAAATGCCTGGAAGAGGAAATTGCCAAACGGGCTGTAACGGAGAAGGAACTGATACGTGCGCGTGAGCAGGCGGAAGCGTCTGCCCAGGCACGACAGCAGTTCCTCTCGACACTGAGCCACGAGATCCGGACCCCCCTGAATGCGATCCTGAATATGGTGCACTTCCTTTCCGGGTCGGCACCGACTGCTGAACAGTCCGAATATATCGATACCCTTCGCTTCTCGGCCGAAGGCATGATGCGGCTGGTCAACCAGGTTCTTGAATATTCGAAGGTCGATTCAGGAACCGTAGAGTTCTGCCGGGAAGAGTTTGCGATCAGGGATCTGGTGCGTGGGATCGCAATGAGCATGCAACCCGTGGCGACCAGGAAAGGACTCCGGCTTGAGTCAGGAGTGTCTGATGGGGTACCGGAGGTAATCATCGGCGATTGCTCCCGGTTGACAGAGATCCTGATGAACCTGATTTCCAATGCCATCAAGTTCACCGAAACGGGCCAGGTCTCCCTTCGTGTCGAGGTGTCCGACAACCTGGCCGATTCCACCGAATTGATGTTCCACGTAACCGATACCGGAATCGGCATCCCCGAAGACCAGCAGGATCGGATTTT
Source organism: Bacteroidales bacterium (assembly GCA_036796175.1). Classification (GTDB taxonomy): domain Bacteria; phylum Bacteroidota; class Bacteroidia; order Bacteroidales; family FEN-979; genus DAIRDK01. The sequence continues at coordinate 11,256 of DAIRDK010000029.1, forward strand.
CGACAGTTTTACACAGGTCAATCCCACCCGCCATGCTCAGCACAACGGAACCGGCCTGGGGCTCCCGATCACCCGGATGCTCGTGGAACGACAGGGCGGACGCCTTAGTGTTGAGAGCAAACCCGGCCTGGGAAGCACCTTTTCGTTCACCCTCCCGTTCGGGAAAAGTTTGAAACAGCAGGTGGAGATACCTCGTGTCCGGCCTGACCTGCCTCATCAAATGAAAGGGCTGAGCGTCCTGGTGGCGGAGGACAATATCGTCAACCGGAACATCGTAAAGAAGATCCTGCATCAGTGGGAGGTCAATGCCGATTTTGCGGAGAACGGGAAAGAAGCCCTGCAGAAGGTGAGAAAGAATCACTACAACCTGGTGCTGATGGACCTGCACATGCCCGAGATGAACGGATATGATGCCACACGTGCCATCCGCAACCTGGGCGGGGACTATTACCGGAACCTTCCGATCGTGGCACTGACTGCCACCGCATTTGCCGAAGACCAGAAAAAATTCAGCTCCATCGGGCTGAACGGGTATATCATCAAACCTTTTACTCCGCCTGAACTTTACACGAAGATGAGTTGTTTTTTAAAAAATAACCAGACATGACCCACCAGATCCTGTTAATCGACGATGAACCAAGTATCCGGTTGTTGCTCAACAACTTTCTTGGAGGAAAGTTCCGGATCATCAGCAAGGCCAACGGACTTGACGCTCTCGAATGGCTGGAGGGAAACCTCCCCGACCTGATCATCTGCGATCTCCAGATGCCCGAGATGGACGGCTATGAATTCCTGGAACGACTCCGGCAGCGCGGCTTTACCAAACACACTCCCGTCATCATGTTGTCGGTGGCCGAAAGCAGCAAGGACCGCATCCGCTGTTACCAGTTGGGAGCCCAGGATTACCTGGTAAAGCCGTTCAATCCGGAAGAACTGCTCGAGGTCATCCGGAAAAACCTGTATCCCATTCATTATGCCCTGAACTGGTAAAAACGAACTGCATGAACACAAAAGAACTATCTTTCCCCGGGCAGGCCGTGACCTTTGAACCTGCCAATTCGCCGGATCTCCTGTATATCGGCAGATCAGCAGCGGTTAAGCATTACCTCCATCTGGCGCTCCACGGGACCTTCATCCACCGGGATACCTACTATTCCGGGATCCAGTACCTGCTGTCGGGCACCTGTCCTCATTTTATTTTTTGCGATGCCACGCTCCATGGAGGCGAAGGCCTTGAGCTTCACCGTTTCATCCGGGAGATGAAGGGGTTCGAAAAAACGGTGTTCGTCATCGTATCCGAAACCTTCTCTGAAGAGATCTTCAAAACGTCGCTCCAGAGCCGTGTGGATGATTATTTCACACTGCCGCTGCCGGCCCCGAAAGACCTTCGGGAACGGATGCAGTTCCTGGCCGATTACCGGGCAGGCAGGTTGCGGACCAGGTCATCTTACGAAACCCCGATCCGGCTCCGGATGCCATGGACCAAGAGAGCCCTGGATATCGCAGTCGCTTCTTCGGCATTGATCCTGCTGTCGCCGTTGCTGATCCTGGTCATGATCGCCATCCGGCTGGAATCCAAAGGGAAGGTATATTACACCTCCACGCGGATCGGCCAGAAGCCCTTCAAATTTTACAAATTCCGCTCTATGCGCACCGGTTCCGATGCCGAACTTGAGCGCCTGGCCCGGGAAAAGAACAAGTATGCCGGATCACAGCCAAAGCATTCCATCGATTACGGATCCCCCTGCGGGCTTTGTTCGGATCCGTCCCAACCCTGCTCCCATGTACTTCACCGGGGACCTGAAACCATTTGCGAGCCTTGGTATCACCGCCAGAAAGCGGACATCACGAAGTCGACCGCTTCATTCATCAAAATCAAGGACGACCCCAGGATCACCCGGGTCGGCAAGATCATCCGCGACCTCAGCATCGATGAGCTGCCTCAGCTGATCAACGTGCTCAAAGGGGACATGTCGCTGGTGGGCAATCGTCCGCTTCCCGTTTATGAAGCCGAGAAGCTGACCGACGACGAAATGGCGCGCCGGTTTCTCTCTCCCGCCGGATTAACCGGCCTCTGGCAGGTAGAGCTTCGGGGGCGGGCCGGACACATGTCGGACGCGGAGCGGAAACGGCTGGACCTCAAATACGCCGCCATGTTCATCCGAAACAAATACTCGATCTGGTATGACGTCCGGCTCATCTTTCGCACCATTCCGGCGATCTTCCAGAAAGAAACAGTCTAATTCAACCGATGCAGAACAACATGAAAAAACACACCCGTTCCGTCGTCCTGTACGTCATTTGCATGCTGTCATCCACCCTCACGGGGTATGCACAGGCCGGGGGATCATTCGATCCGTTCCGGGATGACATCAGCGACCGGCTCCCAAAACTCAGCGTCCTGATAGATTCCGCACTGACAAACCATCCCGCTGTCCGGTACAGCGATTTGCAGATCGCCGTGAATAAGGGAAACCTGAGGACTTCCCGTTCCCAGTGGACGCAAAACTTCGGCCTTCAGGCGAATTATGGTTACGGGACCTTCGATTACCTCTATAATTCCACGGCAGGAGGTCAGACGCCACCCACTTACACGCTCTCGCAGAGCTTGTCGCAGTACGGCGTTGGTGCATACCTCCGATTTCCTATTTCCGATATGGTCAACCACCACAATCTGGTCAAAACGGCAAAGGCGGGGGTGACCCAGGCAGAAGCGCTTGCCGAATCGCAGCGGATGGAGATCCGCGAACAGGTCATCCGCCAGTACAACGACCTGGTCATGAAACAGAGACTGCTCCGGATCAAATCGAAATACCTGGAAACCGCGAGGATCAACACGCAAATGGCGGAGAAGGGATTTACCAGCGGAAACGTGACCATCGACGATTATTCACAGGTATCGGAGATCGAGGCCCGGACCGAATCGGACTTTGAAACGACCCGGATGGATTTCCTCACCTCCTATATGATGCTCGAAGAAATTACGGGGATGACATTCAATATTATTCACAACGAAACACAAACACAATGATCAAGCCAGGAGATATCATTCGGTTAATCAAAAAGCACATCCTGCTTTTGATCCTGATCCCCGCATTGCTGGGAACAGCCGTCTCGTTCATGACCACGCAGGTATATGAATCAAAAACCGTTCTGTACACGGGCATGACCTCGGGGACGAACGTTCAGATCGACCAGTCGTTCAATGTATTCACAACCAATGCATCATTTGACAACCTGATCAGCATCATCCAGTCGCGGGAGACTTCACAGGAAGTGGCCATCCGGCTGCTGGCCCAGCACCTGATGATGTTTCGCCCGGATCCGCGTTACCTCTCGGCCAAATCCTTCGAAGAACTGAAGGCACGTGTCCCGGCTGACGTCCGGAAGCTGGTCGTAACCGATTCGAGGCTGGCCGCATTAAAGACAGGCGAAGTTCCTGCAAGGCAAGATTCCCTGGCGATCGACACGGCTTTCTCCTTCCTGGAAAATGACAACCACAATACCTTACATCTTCAGCCACCCTACCTGGACCGGCAGGCTTATGAGCAAACGGTGAATAACCTGACGGAGTATCTGGCCAGGAACGATACGAATTTTATCTACCGCCTGCTCAACAACAGCGATCCCCATTATTCCATTGCGGCGATTTCAGCCGTGAATGTGAAACGGATCGGATCCAGCGACCTGATCGAACTGAAGTATACGTCGGATGATCCCGGGATCTGCCAGCAAACGCTTGTGCTGGTCACCGAATCGTGCATGAAGAATTACCGGGAGACAAAAGAGAGCCGCACGGATGCCGTGGTGAAGTATTTCGAAGTCAAGACACGGCAGGCCTATGACCGGCTGACCCGGGCGGAGTCCCAATTGCAGGCTTTCAACCAGGAGCATAACATCATCGACTATGCCGATCAGAGCAAAGCAGCTGCAGGAGCGAAGGCCAGCATTGCAAATGAACTGCAGAACAAACGCATCAAGCTGATCGGGATCGAGTCGACGGTGGGTCAGCTCCAGGAAAAACTCAACAGCCAGCAGAAGGCACAGCTCACGAGCACGAACCTCCTTGAGAAGCGCAACCTGCTGGCCGATATCAATGCCCGGATAGCCACAGCCGAAAGCCAGGGGACCTCCGATGAGGCCAGCCGTCAGGAGCTCGCACACCTTAAGGACCAGGCGCGTCAGCTCAACGAGGAGATCGGCGATGCGGTGAATGAACTGTACAACATCAATTCCGCTACCCAGGGCATGAGCAGCAGCAACCTGCTCAACTCCTACCTGGCGGGCGTTAAGGAGCTCCAGGAAACGAAAGCGTCGATCGCCCTGCTTGAAAGCCGCCTGCGGGAATCGCAACGCGAATACAAGGCCTATGAACCGGCCGGTGTGGACCTGAAACGCATCGAACGGGAGATCACGATTGCCGAGCAGGAATACATGGAAATGCTGAGAGGGCTGAACCTGGCGAAACTCAAGGTGCAGGACATCGCCCTGTCATCGAACATCAAAGCCGTGGATCCGCCGTATTACCCGCTCAAGCCCAGTTCCACCAAGCGCCTGCTGATCATTGCGGCTGCCGTGATCTTCGGGTTCCTGCTGGTGATCTCGGCCATCCTGATCATGGAGTATTTTGATGAAACCCTCCGTAATCCGCAGAAAGCCTCGAAGATCCTTCACCTGAGCCCCGCCGGAATATTCCCGAGGATCAACGGGAAAGACCGCGACGGGCTGACGCCCCTGGTTACCGGCAGACTCGTGGAAATGATCATCCAGCAGATTGACCTGCATCCCGCAGGCCGTCCTTTCCGCCCGGGACCGAAAACGATCCTCCTGTTCAGCACGCTGAGCAATGAAGGCAAAACGATCCTGCTCGAGCATATAGCCGAAAAATTAAAACAGCAGGGGAAAAAGGTCATTACGATTAATTTCTCCGGTGATTCCATGCTGGAATCGGAGATGGATCGCCTTGACCGGTCACGAAAAAGGCCGAAAAACGGGAACCGGGGATTCCTGACAGAAGGCCAAGCCGCCGCGGAAGAACAGCCGGCCTCCGTAAATCCTTCAGCAGAACCGGATGAGCAGGCGATGGACCTGGGGATCCCCGAAACGCCTTTGACTACCGAAACACATCTTGTGCTCCGCGTGGATGAGAATTATTACACGATGAACAATTACCTCGACCTGCTGGAGAAAAATCCTTTCAGCACGAACGGCCTTCCGGATTACGTACTGATCGAATTACCACCCCTGTTATATCATTCGTACCCATCCGGACTGGTCGCCACGTCTGACGTTGCGGTCATGGTGTGCCGTGCGACCCGATCCTGGTCGCAGGCCGATCAGGGAGCCCTTGATACTTTCATGAAATTATCTCCGCAGAAACCCCTCTTCATCCTCAACGGTGTTGAGTCGCAGGTGGTAAAATCATCCATCGGTGAATTGCCGAGGAAAGGGAGAGGGATCCGCCGGAAAATGAAAAAAACAGCGCAGGTATGATGGCCGTTAGAAGACTGGTACGGGAAGCGAATTTTCTGTCTCTTGCAGGAAACCTGGTCATTTCCTTTTTCGGATTTGCAGGGTTCGCTTTGTTGGCCCGGACGTTCTCTCCGGACGAATTCGGTGAATGGGTCCTGTTTATAGCCGGATCTGCGCTTGTGGATATGTTCCGGTTCGGCATCGTGAACACCGCGGTAGTCCGGTTTCTTTCGGGAGCCGGCCAGGAGGAGCGGCCCCGGCTGATCGGGTCTTTTATTTTGCTCGTGCTGATCGCTACAGCCGGCATTGCGGTGGTCATGACCGGCTTCCTGCTCCTGTTTCCCGAAGCCATCAACTCCTCCGGGTACGGATTGTTCTTCACCTGGTACCCGCTGGTCTCCTTCATTAACATTCCGATGTTTACGGCATTGGTGATCCTGCAGGCGGATCAGCGGTTTGACCGGATCCTTTGGATCAACGGGTCCTACGGTGCGGCTTTCTTTGCAGTGATCCTCGCCAATTACCTGTTCTTCGAGATGACCCTGACCCAGGTGGTATGGGCCCAGGCGGCGGTGTACTTACTCCTGTCGGTTGTTTGCGTCGCCTTTGGCTGGGACGGTTCACGCCATCTGTTCAAGGCCACGGCAGAATCCAACAGGACCATTTTTCATTTCGGGAAATACACCACACTGACCCTCATCGGGACCAACCTGCTCCGCAGCGCCGATACGCTGATCATCAGCCTGAGCCCGATGGGAACGGCGGCTGTTGCCCTTTACAGCATCCCGATGAAGATCACCGAACTTCAGCAGATCCCTTTGCGCAGCTTTGCAGCGACTGCGTTTCCGCGCATGTCAAAAGCAAGCATCCAGGGGAACCTGACCGGATTCAAAGATCTGTTTTACACGTATTCAGGAGCCATGACGATGTTGTTCGCGTTCATGAGCCTTTGCATATTCCTGTTTGCTGATTTCCTCGTGCTGATCCTGGGAGGGGCACAGTATCTCGGGACCGATCCTTCGACAGGTGCCAGCACAGCCCTGCTGGTCAGGATTTTCGCCCTGTACGGCCTGTTGCTGCCGGTGGAGCGGATGACCGGGATCGGCCTGGACAGCATCAACCTCCCGAAACGGAATTTCCTGAAGGTGGTGATCATGGTCGCAGCGAATGTCATTGGCGACCTGGTGGCCGTTTTCGTGTTCGGATCGCTGGAAGCGGTAGCCGTTGCTTCAGTTATTTTCACTGTTGCAGGGATCTGGATCGGCTATTATTTTCTCGACCGGGAAATCGGGCTGGAGTACCGGCAGATCTTCTCTTCCGGGATCCGGTTCTACCGGCAAATGCTCTGCCACTTCCGTGAACTGGCGAAACAACTGATCTGACGGATAAAAGAAGAAGCGATGTTAAACAACACTGACCCGTTCAACGCATCAACCGGTTCTGACCGGCTGGCCTCACCCAGGTACCTGGTGATCCTCCTGCTGGTCGCTGCCATGGCCGTATTTGCGATCTCCCGCAAAGGCCTTGCCGCCGGTGTTGTTCTGGTCGTATTGCCATTCGCGCTTGTGTTCCTCTACAACCTCTATAAACGCCCGGTTACCGGGTTTTATTCCGCGATCGCACTGGGATTCATTCTCCTCGGCACAGGCCGTTACCTCCCGCCGGGAACCCAGGTCGGATTGGTCATGGATGCCATCCTGGCACTCACCTACATCGGTCTCTTTCTGAACCGGTTTTATGACCGCATCGATTGGAAGCCTGCCAGGAAGGATGTGACCCTGCTTGCATTCATCTGGTTTTCCTATTCCCTCCTGGAGTTCTTTAATCCCGAGATGCGCAGCCGGTCGGCCTGGCTTGCCGGGATCCGCGGGATCTCTTTATACATGATGCTGATCATTCCGCTTGTTCTGCTATTCATCAACGACCGGCGCCGACTGGACCGGTTCTTTTCCCTGTGGGGGATCTTTTCGGTTCTGGCCAGCATCAAGGGGATCATCCAGATCGTCATCGGGCCCGATCCCTTTGAGCAGGCATGGCTGGCTACAGACGCCGGGCTAACGCATGTCATTTTCGGGAATCTGCGTGCTTTCTCT
>DAIRDK010000030.1:0-18567 GCA_036796175.1 Bacteroidales bacterium
CAGGGAGAAAAGGGCAAAGGGCAAAGGGCAGGGAGCAAAGAGCAAAGGGCAAAGGGCAGGGGGGCCCGACCGAACAACGAACATCGAACAACGAAAAACAACTGCCCCCACGTACTACGTCCCACGTACCACGGTTTGACGGCTGCGCCATGCAGAATACCAGCCAGGAACAAGGTCCTTCAGGATGATCAGGACGCAGAGGATGATGACCACTGTCAGGATCAGGTTGATCAGGCCGATCATGAAGTGCTTCGGCTCTTCAAGCTGCGGGATGTAGATGCCAGTGATGTTCATGATGCCGGCAGTAATGGTGGTGATGCCGACAAAGGCCATCGGAACGAATGTGATCCACGCATAGCGGATCTTGCCCTGGTTGATGAGATAGGTGGTGCCCACCGCCAATGCAATGGTGGCCAGCAACTGGTTCGCCGAACCGAACATCGGCCAGATGGTGCTGACGGAGCCGGTGTAGATAAAATACCCCCAGAAGAAGACTACAATGGCGCTTGCAAGGAGGTTGCCCGGCAGCCAGGCGGTCTGGCCGAAGGGTTTCCACACTTTCCCTACCGACTCCTGCAGGATGAACCTTGCTATCCGCGTGCCGGCATCAATGGTGGTGAGAATGAACAACGCTTCGAACATAATGGCGAAGTGATACCAGTACGACATCAGGTGCCCCAGCCCCGGGATGCGGGAGAAGATCTCGGCCATGCCTACGGCCAGCGAAACCGCCCCTCCCGTGCGGCCAACGACGTTCTCGCCCACCTCCGCCTGCAGCCGCGTCAGGTCGGTCTGCGTGAATCCCATCGCGTGCAGCTGCGGCAGGATCTGCTGGAACTTCTCCGGGGAGACGTTGATCTGGAAATAGTCGAGCGGAAAGAGACTGGCGGCAGCGATCAGCGCGAGGATGCTCACCATCCCCTCCACCAGCATCGAGCCGACGGCAATGGGCCGGATATGGCTCTCCTTCATGATCATCTTCGGCGTGGTTCCGGAGCTCACCAGCGCATGAAAACCCGAGACCGCCCCGCAGGCTATGGTGATGAAGAGATACGGGAACAGGGTGCCTTTAATGATGGGGCCTCCCCCTTTGATGAAATCGGTGAACGCGGGCATCCGCAGGTCCGGGGCGACAAAGATCACCCCCAGGGCCAGCATCGCCACCACCCCGATCTTCATGATGGAGCTGAGGTAATCGCGCGGAGAAAGCAGCAGCCACACCGGCAGTACGGACGCCAGGAACCCGTAGCCGGCCAGGAACAGGGTGAGCGTTTTCCGGTCGAAGGTGAACCACGATGCAACGGACGATTCGGGAACATATTTACCGAAAATGACAGCCGCGGACAACAGGATCACGCCGATGATCGTGGCTTCCACCGTCTTTCCTTTCCGGAAGACATACATCCAGACGCCCATCAGTAGTGCAATCGGGATCGTGGAGGCAATGGTGAAGGTGCCCCAGGAGCTCTCGGCGAGGGCGTTCACCACCACAAGCCCCAGCCCGGCCATGGCGATGATGATGATGATGAAGGTGGCGATGGAGGTGGTGACCACTGCGCTCGCTTTCTTCACCTCGGCCTTTACGATGTCGGCCAGCGAACGGCCGTCGTGGCGCACCGAGGCGGTGAGGATCACCAGGTCGTGCACCGAACCGGCCAGTACGGCCCCGATCACCATCCACGCGAACCCCGGGAAATAGCCGAACTGGCAGGCGAGCACCGGCCCGACCAGCGGCCCCGCCCCGGCAATGGCGGCGAAATGGTGCCCGAACAGGACCCACTTCGAGATGGGATAGTAGTTCTGGCCATCGTACATCCGGCCGGAAGGGGTGATGCGGGAATCGTCGAAAGTGAGCACTTTGGCGGCGATGAATCCGAAATAGTAGCGATAGGCAAGTGCAAACAATGCAAGGGCAACGATCACCAGCGGCATTGCATTCATGAGAGGGGAAATTAGTGACCGTCAAAGTTAGTTAATTCGGAAAAATCGTTATCTTTGTCAAGAACAATTCTAAATTATGGAAAAGGTCTTTCTTCCGGAAGATTATTGGCCCATTGCGGTGCAGTCGGTCGTAGCCCTTGGTTTCGTGGTTGTTACGATGATGCTGACCCATTTTATGGCCGGGAAGCGGAAGAAGATCCATATCCTCCGCAAGGAGGAGAATTTCGAGTGCGGCATCGAGGTCAAGGGCAATGCCCGGTTCCCCTTTTCGGTCCGGTATTTCCTCATCGCCATCTTGTTTGTCTTGTTCGACGTGGAAATCATCTTCTTCTATCCCTGGGCGATCAATTTCAGGGAGACTGGCTGGGAGGGATACCTGGAGATGATGGTGTTCCTTGGCTTCCTGCTCTTCGGATTCTGGTACATCCTGAAAAAGGGAGCGTTGGAATGGAGGGAGCGATAATCATGGAAACGACAAAGAAAGCATCCTATAACAAGGCAGATCCCCCTGACGGCATTGCCGGTCCGGGGTATTTTGCCACCACCCTCGACAAGGTGATCGGGCTGGCGCGAAAGAATTCGATCTGGCCGTTGCCCTTTGCCACCTCATGCTGCGGCATCGAGTTCATGGCGACGATGGGCGCCCACTACGACCTGGCACGCTTTGGTTCCGAGCGGTTGAGCTTCAGTCCGCGGCAGGCCGACCTGCTGATGGTGATGGGAACGATCGCCAAGAAGATGGGGCCCGTGGTACAGCAGGTCTATATCCAGATGGCGGAACCCCGCTGGGTGATCGCGGTCGGGGCCTGCGCAGCGAGCGGCGGGATCTTCGACACCTATTCGGTGCTGCAGGGGATCGACCGGATCGTACCGGTTGACGTTTACGTACCTGGTTGCCCGCCCCGACCGGAACAGATCATCGACGGGTTCATGCGGATCCAGGACCTGGCGGCAACCGAATCAATACGCCGCCGGTATTCGGACGAATACAAGGAATTGTTAAGGAGTTACGGGATATTGACGGACGAAACGCAATAACGCAGGGGCGACTCCGCGAGTCGCCCCAACAAAATGAACGACAGTTATATCACCGGCTTGTTGAAGAACCGGTTCCCTCAGGGGATCCTGGTCGTGGATACCACATCCGACATGTTGACCGTCACCGTGTCGCGGGAGATCATCCATGACGTGATCCGGTTTTTGAAGGATAGTCCGGAAGCGGGTTTCCGGTTCCTGACGACCCTGTGCGGCATCCATTACCCCGACCAGCCATTGCCGTTCGGGGTGATCTACCACATGCACAACCTGGAGAAGAATGTGCGGATACGCATTAAGACCTTCCTGCCGACAGATAACCTGCACATCCCTACCGTCTCGGGCCTTTTCGCCGCCGCCAACTGGATGGAACGGGAGACCTACGACTTTTACGGGATCATCTTCGATGAGCATCCAAACCTGAAACGGATCCTGAATGTGGAATACCTTGACTATTTCCCGATGCGGAAGGAGTACCCGCTTGAGGACCAGACGCGGGAAGACAAGGACAACAGATTTTTCGGACGATGAACGGCACGGAACAGAAACTCTATACGACCATCAACCTCGGTCCCACACACCCGGCCACGCACGGCGTGTTCCAGAACGTGCTGAAGCTCGACGGGGAGGAGATCATCGATGCCGAACAGACCATCGGGTACATTCACCGTGCCTTTGAGAAGATCGCCGAGCACCGTCCCTACTACCAGATCACGACGCTCACCGACCGCCTGAACTACTGCTCGGCGCCCATCAACAACCTCGGGTACCTGATGGCGGTGGAAAAGCTGCTGGGGATCAAAACCCCGAAGCGCGTCGATTACATGCGCATCATCCTTATGGAGCTGGCCCGCATCACCGACCACCTGATCTGCAACAGCGTCATCGGAGTCGACAGCGGCGCCCTGACCGGCTTCGTTTACGTGTTCCAGGAGAGGGAGCTGGTCTACGAGATCTACGAGGAGGTTTCGGGAGCAAGGCTGACCACGAACATGGGCCGCATCGGGGGGTTCGAACGCGATTTTTCCCCGACGGCCATCAACAAGATCAAGCTGTTCCTCGACCGGCTACCCAAGGTGCTGAAGGAGTTCGAGAAGCTCCTCATGCGCAACCGCATCTTCATGGACCGCACCATCGGAGTAGGCGGGATATCCGGCGAACGGGCGCTGAACTACGGCTTCGCAGGGCCCAACCTGCGGGCGGCCGGCGTCGATTACGACGTTCGGACCATGAACCCGTATTCCTCTTACGACGACTTCGATTTCGAAATACCCCTCGGCACCAACGGGGATACCTACGACCGTTTCTGCGTGAGGCAGGAAGAGGTGTGGCAGAGCCTGAAGCTGATCCGCAATGCATTGGACAATCTCCCGGAAGGCAAGCACTATGCCGATGTTCCGCAGTATTATCTTCCGAAGAAAGAGGATGTCTATTCCAAAATGGAAGCGCTGATCTGGCATTTCAAGATCGTGATGGGCGAGATCGAAGTGCCGAAAGGGGAGATCTATCATTCTGTAGAAGGCGCCAATGGCGAACTCGGATTTTACATCGTCAGCGACGGCGGACGCACACCCTACCGGCTCCATTTCCGCAGGCCCTGCTTCATCTACTACCAGGCCCTGCCGGAAATGATCAGGGGAGGAGTATTGTCAGATGCCATCCTGACGATGAGTAGTATGAATGTTATTGCAGGGGAATTAGACGGCTAAAACGAACTCAAAACTCAAAACTCAAAACTCAAAACTGAACTTAAAAGTCAAAACTTAAATTAGCATCCAACATCCAATATCCAACATCCAACATCCAATATCCAGTCATGTCAGGCAACAAAGTAAACCACCATCTATTCATCCGGGAGAACAGGCCGCTTGTTTTCAGTGAGAAGACGCTGGAGAAAGTGCGGCAGCTGGTGAAGCGTTACCCGGAGGGACAGCAGAAGTCGGCGCTCCTGCCGGTGCTGCACATGGCCCAGGAGGAGAACGGCGGATACCTGACGGTGGATGCGATGGATTACGTGGCCTCCCTGCTTCAGCTGAAGCCCGTTGAGGTTTACGAAGTGGCAACCTTCTATTCGATGTACTTCCTGGAAAAAACGGGAAAATATGTGATCGAAGTGTGCCAGACCGCTCCCTGCGCAGTGTGCGGTGGAGAGGCGCTGTTGGAGCACCTGGAGGAGAAGCTGGGCGTGAAGAAAGGGGAGACCACGGCCGACGGGCTCTTCACCCTGCGCGGTGTCGAATGCCTCGGCGGCTGCGGCTATGCCCCGGTACTGCAGGTGAATACAAGATTTCATGAACATATGTCGATAGCTATGGCCGATGAACTGATCGACCGGCTGAGACACGAGCATTCAAACGGAGTAATGACCGGAAAGAAATGGGAAGAAGAATTCTGTTAGAGCATATTGACGTTCCCGGTATCCGTTCGTTCGACGTTTACCGTGCCCATGGCGGCTACAAGGCCCTTGAGAAGGCATTGAAGGAGATGACGCCGGCCGACGTCGGACGGGAGGTCACCCGTTCGGGCCTGCGCGGCAGGGGCGGTGCGGGTTTCCCTACGGGACTCAAATGGAGTTTCCTCGACCGGAAATCCGATAAGCCGAGGTATCTCGTATGCAATGCCGACGAGAGCGAGCCGGGCACATTCAAGGACCGCTACCTGATGGAGCACTTGCCGCACCAGCTCATCGAAGGATTGGTGATCTCGGGTTACGCGCTGGGTGTTAAGACATGCTATATCTACATCCGCGGGGAGTTCAAATACCTCATCGGCATCCTTGAGAAAGCCATCGCCGAGGCAAAGCAGAACGGCTTCCTGGGCGAGAAGATCCTGGGCACGGGTTTCAGTATGGAGATCTTTGTCCATCCCGGTGCCGGCGCATACATCTGCGGAGAGGAGACGGCTTTGCTCGAGTCGCTGGAAGGCAAACGCGGCCTGCCCCGCATCAAGCCACCGTTCCCGGCGTATAAAGGATTGTACGGTTGTCCGACCGTGGTAAACAACGTGGAGACACTGGCCGCAGTGGGCCCCATCATCCTCATGGGCGGCGAAGCGTATGCAGGCATTGGGATCGGCAAGAGCACCGGTACCAAGCTGATGTCGGCATGCGGGAACATAAACAAACCGGGGGTATACGAAATCGAGATGGGCCTTTCGGTGGAAGAGTTCATCTATTCCGAAGAGTACTGCGGAGGCATCAAAGACGGCAAGTACATGAAGGCGGTGATCCCCGGCGGATCCTCCGTGCCGATCCTGCCGGCCGACCTGATCCTCAATACGGCGAAAGGGGAAAAACGACTCATGACCTATGAATCGCTGGCCGAAGGGGAGTTCGACAGCGGCACCATGCTCGGCTCAGGCGGTTTCATCGTGTATGACGAAGATGTGTGCATCGTACGCAGTACCTGGAATATCTCCAGGTTCTACCATCACGAGTCCTGCGGGCAGTGCTCGCCCTGCCGGGAAGGAACGGGCTGGATGGACCGCGTGCTGTGGCGCATCGAGCACGGCGAAGGCAGGATGCAGGACATCGACCTTTTGGTGAACGTAGCAAAAAACATTGAAGGCAATACCATCTGCCCGCTGGGGGATGCGGCTGCATGGCCCGTGGCCAGCGCCATCCGCCATTTCAGGCACGAATTCGAATATCATGTTGACCATCCCGAAGAGGTCCGGAACATCCGGCACGGGAGCCTTGCCGGATTCAGGGAGATGGCCATCAGAACAAAGTAAGAAATGAACGTCACGATCGACAATATCACCATTGACGTGCCGGAAGGCACCACCATCCTCCAGGCTGCGAGAATGATCGGGGGCAAGGTCGTGCCGCCTGCCATGTGCTATTACAGCTCACTGAAAGGATCGGGTGGTAAATGCCGCACCTGCCTCGTCAAGGTGACGCAGACTTCGGTAAAAGACTGCCGGCCGATGGCCAAGCTCGTGGCCTCCTGTTCCACGCCCGTGCAGGACGGCATGGTGGTGGAGAGCAGCATCAACGAAGAGGTGCGCGAAGCCAGGAAAGGGGTTACCGAATTCCTGCTGATCAACCATCCGCTCGACTGTCCGATCTGCGACCAGGGCGGTGAATGCGACCTGCAGGACCTGAGCTTTGCCCACGGTGTGGACGGGACGCGTAACATCGACGGGCGCAGGGAATTCCCTGTGACCGACATCGGCCCGCTGATCAAGCTCCACATGAACCGCTGCATTCACTGCTACCGTTGCGTGATGGTGGCCGACCAGCTGACCCCTGAACGTGTGCACGGGATCCTATACCGCGGCGATGTTTCGGAGATCAGCACCTACATTCAGAAAGCGGTGGATAACGACTTCTCGGGAAACATGATCGACGTCTGTCCTGTGGGCGCGCTCACTGACAAGACCTTCCGCTTCAAGAGCCGCGTATGGTTCCTGAAGCCGATGGATGCGCACAGGGAATGTTCCAAATGCTGCGGGAAGACCACGCTCTGGATGTTCGGGAACGAGATCTACAGAGTCACCGCACGGAAAGACAAATACGCCGAAGTGACCGAATTCATTTGCAACGAATGCCGGTTCGACAAGAAGGACGTAAACGACTGGGTGATCGAAGGGCCAACGAAGATCCGGCGCGAATCGGTCATTTCGGCTAACCACTACGAAATTTACAAGGATCCTTCGGTGATCGAGCCTATTGAGGGGAGAACTGTTCCGCTTGAAAACTCAAAACTCAAAACTCAAAACCAAAACCGTAGAACTTAAAAGTCAAAACTCAAAAGTCAAAACTACAAGTCAAAACTCAAAACTACTCTGATGATGAAGAAGGATTTAAAGGAAAGAGCGTATAGTTTTTCTCTAACTGTTTTTAAGTTTATTGACGATGAAACAAAAGACCACAAAATATATTACTCAATGATAGATCAGCTGATTCGATGTTCGACTTCAATTGGAGCTAATATTATTGAAGCTTCATCAGCCAGCTCAAGAAAGGACTTTATCAAATTTTATGAAATTGCGTTAAAGTCGGCGAATGAGACTAAATACTGGTTATGTTTATTTCGTGACGGCATGAAATGCGAAAAGGAAAGAACCAACATCGTATTGAATGAGGCTGTCGAGTTATCGAAAATTCTCGCCAGCAGTCTGCTGACACTAAAGGGTAAAAATTAGTTTTGACTTTTAAGATGTAGTTTTGACTTTTGAGCTTTGAGTTTTGAGTTAAAAAGATGGCAATCGCCCTAATATATAAGCTGCTCCTCGCCTCGGCAATCCTGGTCCTATCCCTGGTCGTTGCGATGTACTCGACCCTGGTCGAGCGCAAGGTCGCGGCGTTCATCCAGGACCGGCTGGGGCCGAGCCGGGCGGGTCCATGGGGGCTGTTGCAGCCGCTGGCCGACGGGATCAAGCTCTTCTTCAAGGAGGAGTTCATGCCGAACACGGCCGACAAGTTCCTGTATATCCTCGGGCCTGCGTTGACGATGTTCGTGGCGCTGCTGACCAGCGCCGTCATCCCATGGGGGCCGGATATTGTGATCGGCGGACAGACCTATTCGCTGCAGGTCGCCGACATCAACATCGGGATCCTGTACATCCTCGCGATCCTCTCCATCGGCGTTTACGGGATCATGATCGGCGGCTGGGCCAGCAACAACAAATACGGGTTGCTGGGCGCCGTCAGGGCATCGTCGCAGATGATCAGCTACGAACTGGCCATGAGCCTTGCGGTGATCGCCATCGTCATGATGACCGGCTCGCTGAGCATGCGCGAGATCGTTGCGCAGCAACAGGGATACCATTGGAACGTGTTTTACCAGCCGCTGGGATTCCTGATCTTCCTGGTGTGTGCCTTCGCCGAGACCAACCGCTCGCCGTTCGACCTGCCGGAATGCGAGACGGAACTGGTGGGCGGTTATCATACCGAGTACAGCAGTATGAAACTGGGATTCTACTTGTTTGCTGAATATATAAATATGTTCATATCAGGGGCTGTGATGGCGACGCTGTTCTTCGGCGGGTATCACTTTCCGGGCATCGACAAGCTGGGTCTTTCCCAGAATGCTTACGCTTTCGTGAGTTTCCTGGTGCTGTTCACCAAAATAACGTTCTTCGGATTCATCTTCATGTGGATCCGATGGACCCTGCCGCGGTTCCGTTACGACCAGCTGATGCGGATGGGCTGGAAGATGCTGATCCCGCTGGCGATACTGAATATACTGGTGACAGGGGCGGTGATATTACTGAGATATTAGATATTAGATGTTAGATGTTAGATGTTAGATGATAGATGTTCGATGATGTGAAAGGATATCGTTGATGAACGGATTTTCAAATAGGTCGAAAGTTGTGTCCCGGAAGAAGATGAACTTCTGGGAGCTGATCTATTTGCCGGCGGTATTCAGCGGGATGTGGATCACGCTGAAGCATATCTTCCAGAGGAAAGCGACGGTGAAATACCCCGAGGTAAAACGTGAGTTCTCGGAGATTTACAGGGGCAGGCATGTGCTGAAACGCGACGACGAAGGCCGCGAACGCTGCACGGCATGCGGGCTTTGCGCAGTAGCCTGCCCGGCGGAAGCCATCACCATGGTGGCGGCCGAACGGAAACCGGGCGAAGAACACTTATACCGGGAAGAGAAGTATGCGGCGGTCTACGAAATCAACATGCTGCGATGCATCTTCTGCGGACTATGCGAGGAGGCCTGCCCCAAAGAGGCGATCTTCCTGACAAAGAACATCGTACCGGCTGAATATGCGCGCGACAAGTTTATCTACGGCAAAGACATCCTCGTAGAACCCGCCGATCCGGATAAACGGATTGACATAACCCAGCGGCTCACCCCGGACGTGAAAGAGTTTAAAAAAGACAAGAATCATAAACACAACAAATGAAATTTTGAAGTTTTAAAGAGTTTTAAGTTTTGAGTTGTAGTTTTGACTTTTGAGTTTTGACTTTTGAGTTAAAAATGGTAACCAAGTACATCTTTTACATCCTGTCCGTCCTGGCGCTCTACTCCGCAGTGATGGTGCTGCTTTCAAAGAAGCCCATCCACAGCGTACTGTACCTCACGCTCACCTTCTTCGCCATCGCCGGGCATTACATCCTTCTGAATGCCCAGTTCCTGGCGGTGGTGCACATCATCGTTTATGCCGGCGCCATCATGGTGCTGTTCCTGTTCACAGTGATGCTGCTGAACCTCAATAAAGACGAGCGGTCGCCCAAGCCTTTCTGGGTGAAAGTCGCCGCAGTACTCTCGGGAGGCATGCTGATGATCGTGTTGATCGCGATCTTCAGGGGATATGATATTACTGTTACAGAAAACCCGGCCCTGACTCAGATCGGCCTGGTTAAGAACCTGGGGAAAGTGTTGTATACAGACTATCTGATCCCCTTTGAGCTCTCGTCGATCCTGTTCCTGACAGCCATGGTGGGAGCGGTGATGCTGGGGAAGAAAGAGCAGATTTGAATATTGAATATTGATCAACGAAATTTGAACTTTGAATGAAATAAAGAAATATGATCTGGAGGATAGGCTGGTGAAGTTTTCAGTCTCTGTTATATCATTGACTGAATCATTGCCGGATTCGGTCGCAGGACGATACATTTGCGGTCAGATCACACGTTCATGTATGGCTCCGGCATTGAATTACGGAGAGGCAAAAAGTGCAGAATCAACTAATGATTTTGTACACAAGATGAAAATCTCTTTGAAGGAGCTCAGAGAGACATTCATCTCCCTAAAGATAATTCAGGAAAAACCTTTGACAAGAAAAATCGAGTTGCTCGAGAGTTGTATGCGTGAGTGCAACGAGCTGATATCAATCTTTGTTAAGAGTATTAAAACCGCTGAAACAAACCGAAATAAAAAATAAGTTCGAACTTCAAAAATCGTTGATCAATATTCGATATTCAAAACAAAACGAATGACTGAGCAACTAAATATAATCCCAATTTCGTATTACCTCTACTTCTGCGCTGTCTTATTCAGCATCGGAGTGATCGGGGTGTTGATCAAGCGGAATGCACTCGTGATCCTGATGTCGATCGAGCTGATGATCAACTCGATCAACCTGCTGCTGGCGGCGTTCGCGGCCTACCTGAACGACCCGGCGGGACAGATCTTTGTGTTTTTCATCATGGTCGTTGCAGCGGCGGAGGTGGCGATCGGGCTGGCGATCGTGGTGCTGATCTTCCGAACGACGCATTCGATTGATATTAACGTGTTGAATCAGTTGAAATGGTAATTTTTTAACTCAAAACTCAAAACTCAAAAGTCAAAACTGAACTTAAAACTTAAAACCAAAGGGTGTTGAAGGTATTGTTAATACTAATATTGCTGTTTCCCTTGAGCGGGTTCCTGACGTTGGGGATCGGATTTCGTTCGATCCCGAAACGCTTGGCTTCAATCATAGGCCCGGGAACAGTGTTGTTATCGTTCTTATTATCCATTTATCTTTTTATCTCCTTTTACCATTTTACCATTTTACCATCTTACCATTTGTTCACCTGGATCCATGCAGGCCCGCTCACCATCCCCTTTGACCTGCTTCTCGATCCCCTCTCCATGCTGATGCTCCTCGTCGTCACCGGCGTAGGTTTCATTATCCACGTGTATTCGGTCGGATATATGAAGGGAGACCCTGGCTTCAACCGGTTCTTCTCCTACATGAACCTCTTCATCTTCTCGATGCTGCTGCTGGTGCTGGGAGCCAACTACCCGATCATGTTCATCGGCTGGGAGGGGGTGGGACTCTGTTCTTACCTGCTGATCGGGTTCTGGTTCAAAAACAGGGAATATGGGAATGCAGCAAAGAAGGCGTTCATCATGAACCGGATCGGCGACCTTGGGTTTTTGCTGGGCATGTTCTTGAGCTTTCAGACATTCGGCAGCCTGAACTATGCCGATGTGTTTGAAGGGGCGAAGAGCATTTTTGTCAGCCATGACCGGATCGTTGCGATCACGTTGCTCCTGTTCGCAGGCGCCATCGGCAAGAGCGCGCAGATCCCGCTCTACACCTGGCTTCCCGATGCCATGGCAGGCCCCACGCCCGTTTCCGCACTGATCCATGCCGCCACCATGGTGACGGCAGGCGTGTATATGATCGCCCGGTCGAACATCCTTTACGTGATGGCGCCGGAAACCCTCGCCGTCGTTTCAGGCGTCGGCATCATCACCGCGCTATTTGCCGCCACCATCGCGGTCTTCCAGAACGATATCAAAAAAGTGCTGGCGTATTCGACCATCAGCCAGCTGGGTTACATGTTCGTCGCTCTTGGTGCGGGAGCCTTTACCGGCGCCATGTTCCACCTCACCACCCATGCCTTCTTCAAGGCCCTGCTCTTCCTGGCGGCAGGCAGTGTCATCCATGCGATGGGAGGGGAGCAGGATATCCGGAACATGGGAGGGCTGAAGAAAGCGCTTCCAAAGACCTATTGGACATTCTTCATAGGGACATTGGCGATCGCAGGCATACCGCCGCTTTCGGGCTTCTTCTCGAAGGATGAGATCCTGCTGCATGCCTTTGAGACCAGTAAGCCGGTTTGGGTGATCGGTGTCGCAACCGCCATACTGACCGCCTTCTACATATTCCGTTTGCTTTGGCTGACCTTTGGCCGGTCATTCCGGGGAACGCCAGGGCAGAAGCATCACCTGCACGAGTCGCCGCCGGTGATGACCGTTCCCCTGGTCGTACTCGCTGTCCTGGCTGCCCTCGGTGGAATTCTCAACCTGCCGGCCGTCTTCGGCGGAACCTCCAGGCTTCAGTCCTTCCTGGCCCCCGTCTTTGCAGATGCCGCGAACTGGAAGATCGCGCACGAAGCGGTTTCACACACGACCGAATGGATGATCATGGGCATCACGCTGGTGCTCGTGCTTGCCGCGATATACGGTGCGTATCACCTCTTCATAAAAAAAGAAAGCGGCATCATGCCGGAAGAGGAGAAGCTTCCTCCATGGCAGCGGCTTGTTGCGCGGAAATATTACGTGGATGAGATCTATGAAACGATCGTCGAAAAGCCCATCCTTTGGCTCTCGGATAAATTCCACAGCCTGCTCGAGGTGCGGCTCATCGACCGCATCGTGAACGGGGTCGGCGGAGGTGCTGTAAAACTGGCCGGCATTGTCCGCTGGGTCCAGACTGGCAATGTTGGATTTTACATGTTCATCATGATCCTTGGAGTGATGCTGATACTGATACTGAACCTATTGATCTGATACGATGGTGACCCTCTTGCTTATATTGTTTCCGCTCGCAGCTTCTCTTCTGATTTTCGCCATGAGGAATGAGAGGCATGTGAAGATCGCAGCGGCAGCCGGGTCCCTCGTCACCTTCGGACTGGCGGTCACGGCCTACTTCCAGTATACCTGTGATTGCCATTGCGCCGTGAGGATAGCCGCCGGCTGGTTCGATCCCATCGGCATCAGCCTCTCGTTCGGCATGGACGGGATCAGCCTGTTGCTGGTACTTTTAACGACATTCCTTGTTCCCGTCATCATTTTTTCTTCCTTCGGAAAGAACTATAACAAGCCATCCGCTTTCTACGGGTTGATCCTCCTGATGGAGATGGCGCTGATCGGCGTCTTCACCGCACAGGACGGGCTGCTCTTTTATGTCTTCTGGGAATTGACGCTGATCCCCGCGTGGTTCATCTGTGCGATCTGGGGAGGGGAGGAGCGGATCCGGATCACCTTCAAGTTCTTCGCCTATACCTTTACCGGCAGCCTCTTCATGCTGGTGGCGCTCGTCTGGCTCTGGTTCCGCACGCCCCTGCCGCATTCGTTCGACATCCATCACCTGCAGGCCGCATCCCTTTCACCGGTCGAACAGGCATGGGTCTTTGCCGCGTTCTTCCTGGCCTTCGCGATCAAGATCCCGGTATTCCCCTTTCACACCTGGCAGCCGGATACCTATACCGTTTCGCCTCCCGCAGGCACCATGCTGCTTGCCGGGCTTATGCTGAAGATGGGGATCTACGGGATCCTGCACTGGATGGTGCCAGTCGTTCCCGATGCAGTCCGGCAATTCGGGTATCTCGCGATCATTCTCGGACTGATCGGCATCGTCTATGCTTCCGTCATCGCGATCCGGCAGCAGGATATGAAACGGCTGGTGGCTTACTCTTCCATCGCGCATGTGGGATTGATCGCGGCAGGCGCGTTATCGCTGAACAGGATTGCCATGAACGGCGCGGTGATCCAGATGCTGTCGCACGGCATCAACATCGTCGGGCTCTTCATCCTCATCGACCTGATCGAAACACGGACCGGAACGAGGATTATCGCCAGCCTCGGCGGGCTGGCGTCAAAGACCCCGCGGCTGGCACTTTTCTTCATGATCTTCCTCCTGGCAAGCATCGCCCTGCCTCTCACCAACGGCTTTGTAGGCGAATTCATGCTGCTGACAGGCCTTTTCCAGGTACACTGGGCCTATGCGGCGGTAGGAGGACTATCGGTCATCTTATCCGCCGTGTATATGCTCTGGATGTACCAGCGGGTCATGCTGGGCAGCGGGGAAGGATCGGTCGTTTCCGAAGAGGTGAAGGACCTCGGAACGAAAGAGATGCTGTTGTTGCTTCCGCTTGTGATCATGATATTCTGGATCGGCATTTATCCCGAACCATTCCTGAACCTTATCCGGTAAAAACGTATGCTGACTTATATCACACTGGCGACACTCGGTATCCTGGTCCTCCTTCTCGGGGTGATGAAGCAGAAGAGATTTCTGCTGCCCCTGATCCTGGTCGGACTGCTTGCAACCCTGGCCGTGACGGTCACTTACTGGGACGGCGACCGGACCTTCTACTCACGGATGCTGGTTTTTGACAACGCGGCCGTGGCGTTTATCTGCGTGCTGGTGTTATCGACTTTCCTGATCTTCTCTTTTGCCGCACACTATTACCGGCCGGTCGAGCGGCCGCTGGAGGATGTCTATGCCGTAACGATCTTCGCCCTCACCGGCGCTGTGATGATGGCAACATATGGAAATCTCATCATGCTTTTCCTCGGGATCGAAACCCTGTCGATCGCGCTGTATGTCCTTGCAGGGAGCCACAAAGAGGCCATCACATCGAACGAAGCCACGCTGAAGTACTTCCTCATCGGATCGTTCATTTCGGGCTTCCTGCTGTTCGGCATTACCCTGATCTACGGTTCGGCCCACTCGTTCGATATGGCAGCTATTTCGGCGTATGTGACGTCGGTGAACGCTTCGGGGCAGGCCATGCCGAAGCTGTTCCTGGCCGGGTTGTTCCTGATGATCATCGGGCTGGCGTTCAAGATCGCGGTGGTACCGTTCCATTTCTGGGCGCCGGATGTGTACGAGGGAACGCCAACGCTGTTGACTGCCTTCATGGCCACAGTGGTTAAAACGGCTGCGATCGTCGCGTTATACAGGCTTTTCAGCGTCTGCCTTTGCGGGGCGCATCCGGCGTGGGAAACGACGCTTTCCATCCTCGCTGCGCTGACCATCCTGCTTGGAAATTTCACCGGGTTGTACCAGCCCAATTTAAAACGCATGCTGGCCTATTCCAGCATCTCCCATGCGGGATACATGATGCTTGCGGTGGTGGCATTCGGCGAGCGGTCTGCAGGAACGCTCCTGTTGTATACGCTGGCTTATTCCCTGGCGACGATCACGGCATTCGGCATCCTGATCCTGATCCGCGAGGCATACGGCAACGACCGCTTTGAATCGTTCAACGGCCTGGCAAAGAAGGACCCCGTGGAGGCCCTTTGCCTGACCATTGCCATGCTGTCGCTAACGGGGATCCCCCCACTGGCCGGCTTCATGGCGAAATATTACCTCTTTGCCACCGCCATCGAAAAAGGGTTCCTCTGGCTGGTCATCATCGCCATCATCGGATCGGCCGTGAGTGCGGGTTATTATTTCAGGCCGATCATCGCGATGTACCTGAAGGAGGGGGATGGGGCGGCATTAAAGACGGAGAGATCCTACCGGATCCACCTGGTGTTTATGACCGCGCTGATCATCATTCTTGGATTGGTTCCCTTCCTGGTTTCGGGATTGGTCTGATTCATGCCGGTAAATCCAATCTGAACGCTTTCTTCAGCCGGGCCGCCTGCATCTTTGGGATCCCTGCCATGCCGGCGTAGTGGTCCCAGTTGGCCACGGTTGTTGTGATCTCCTCAACGATCTCATTGCTTTTTTTCAGGTTCAGTTTTTCTCCCGTGGTGATCAGATCCGATTTTGTAAACCCGTCCCGTTTGCCGTTCACCGACATCTGGTGCCGGCTTGTCCAGGCCCCGGACGGATTAAATGAGTACGTGAGGTCATAGGCAGGCGACAATCGCCACTCGCCGGTGCTCTCCATGAGAAAGGTTATGTTCTTGGTATGATCATCCTGGTTTCTGGCGATGAGATTGAAGACCATTCGCCTGAAAAGCTGTTCCATCTGCGGATGGGGAAGTCTCAGCATTCGCATGGTTTCAAAGGCCTGTTCATAGGAATAAGCCCCGGGTTGTTTAAAGTCATAATGCGCCATGGCGCAGAGCGATTGCATGTGGATTTTTTCAGAAGACCCGCGCCGGTCGAACCGTTTTGTCATGAAATGTGCTCTTCCGCCTTCTTCAAGCAGCCGTGATTCGCTGATCCGGATCCCGCAGTCGAGGGCCATCAGGTAATAGGCATATTCGATCCGGCCATACCCTTTGGGATCTTTCAGCAGGTTGTTGCTGACTCCGTCCAGTTTGATGATCCAGTGTTCAAATCCGGGGGGAGCGGGGACCTGTCCCGAACGCACCTCCAGGGTTTTCCGATGGAATGCGATGATCGCCTTGGGGCGTTGCCCGCCTGCTGAGGTACCCACGCGGATCAGTTCGTTGAATCCCTTGGTGTCTTTCAGGTCCGCCCGGAACTTGTTCCGGTGTTGAAGAATCTTTCCGGCGAATTCAACCAGCCGGTCGATCTCCACCACTTCGGATCCCTTCGACCGGACCTCTTTGATCATGGGATGGAATTCGAGGGCTCCCATCCCTCTTTCTCCGATATAACATAACCTGTCGACCGGGGAGAATTCCGTCCTGTTCAGATTATTCAGGACCAGCCACTGATCGATCACGCTGTTCCCGAAATCATCGGGGAGTGAATCGGCCAGCATTCCGGGTAAGCCTTTATAGGTCTCTTCGTTCAGCGAAGGAAACCGGTAGATCCTCCCGGAAGGGTCGGACAGCGGCATCCAGAGCGGGGAGAGGTCCCATCTGTTTTCCGCAAAACCGGGGTAGAACTGGAACGAACCTGATCGGTGTTCCCGGTTCCAGGCCACTACCCCGGCCTTTTTGCCCCAGATCCGGACTTCGGCCGTAGCAATCATGTTCCGTGGATGGCGGTCCTGCTTCGCGAGGCCCTGGTTCGTTCTTTCCCTTTGAATTTCATCAGTTGGACGGGACTGATCCCGGGATCAGGCAGAAACGAATTCAGGCTGTGCAGTTCACCCAATACGCGCAGCACCTGGATGAACGTAAGCAGCGAAACGGTTTTGCCGTGTTCGAACCGCACCACGGAGTTTACATGGATGCCTGCCCGTTCAGCCAGTCCTTTCTGGGTCATATTCATGGCCAGCCGTTTCCGTCTTGCACGGGCAACCAACTCCTGCAGGATCGCCCGGTCGGTCATGGAATACCAATTCATAAGTTATACAAAATATCAAATATTATTTCTAAATGCTATAAAATGCAAATATACAACATTAAAATGTAATTTATGATTGGTTTTAATATTTTATTTTAAGAACTAATAAAATGTTTATTGACATCAAAATATCGACATAATATACAATAAAATGTAAGTTATATACAATCAGAATTGATCGACCCATCAGGGACGTTCCGGGAGGGAAAGGTGGCGTGATTACAGGAATCTTTTGATATCCGCTGCGTGCTCCTGTTCTTCTTCGATGATCTGTTTCACGAGTTTTTTTGCATCGGTTTTCACCTTCTTTTCCAGTTCCGTGTAGAAGGCGACGCTGTCGTTCTCGAATTTGAAAGCGATCTCTAACGCCTGTCGGGGGGAGGTGACCGTTTTTGCCAGTTCCCTGCCGGCATCAGGCTTGCCGAAGATATGTGACTCGGCCAGGTGGGTGATATAGGCTGCGGCCTCGTTCTGGTCAAGGTCGAAGTCTTCTGTTTCCAGTTTCTCAGCCAGTTTCTGAAACACGGCGATATGCTGGATCTCTTTTTCTGCCAGATCGATGAACAGACCCCTGGTATCGGTATGATCCTTCAGGATATCAGCAGCTGCATAATAGAAGGCATTGCCGTTCTCCTCGATGCGGACGGCGATCTCGATGATTTCGTGGGCGGTATAGTACATGGGATTGGGGTTTTAGTTGGTCAGACAAAAATATAAAAATTCATATCTTTGTCAAAACCAGGCTTACAAAGCGGTTATTTTTTGTTTACATTGAAAAAACAAATGGTTTATTAGCCATTGTATTGTCAATAAGTAAACAAGCGAAAGATCAATATATCCTGTCAGTATTTTTCACTGTCAAGACGCTAGGATTCATTGGGACAGCGTCTTCGCGTTTATATGGGATAAAAGAGTGAACAAACAAGATCTCGAAAAATACTCCTCCGCCTTCACCCTCTCCGACATGGA
>DAIRDK010000031.1:0-13091 GCA_036796175.1 Bacteroidales bacterium
CATCAGCCTCTGAAATCGTGGCCGGAGCGATCCAGGACAATGACCGGGGAACCATCATCGGCCGCCGTTCCTTCGGGAAAGGACTCGTGCAGGAGCAGATCAACTTCAAAGACGGCTCGGCAATCAGGCTGACCGTTGCCCGGTATCATACCCCCACCGGCCGGTGCATACAGAAACCTTACCAGAACGGAGATGAGAATTATTTTGAATACTATCACCGGGCCATCGAAGGGGATGCTTCCGTCCCCGACAGCGTAAAATTCGCCGACTCGCTGAAATACCGCACCCCGAAAGGCAAGATCGTCTATGGCGGCGGAGGGATCTATCCCGATATCCTGGTGCCTCTTGAACGGGATGCCAGACTGGCTTACTATACCGAAATGATCAATAAAGGCATGGTGTACCGCTACGCGTTCGATTACACCGACCGCCACCGGTCCGAACTCAACCGGTTCCATACATTTACTGCATTTGACCGGGGTTTTTCGGTAACCCCTTCGATGATGAATGAACTGATCGCATACGGTGAGAAGAACGGCATCAGGCGGGCAGCCGGCGATCAAAGCCGTTCCGACCGGTACATCCGGATCATGCTGAAAGCGTATGTCGGCCGGAATGTCCTGGACAATCCCGGGTTCTATCCGTACCTGAACGAGGTGGATCCTGCTTTCCAAAGGGCCTGCGTATTCCTGGGGGTGAAAAAATAATGGGAATTCCCCGGTAGAATATTTATATTTGCATATAGTTAACTTAGTCTATAGATAAATTATAAACCATACGCCATGATACACGAATTGCCAAAATTGCCTTATGCGATGGATGCGCTGGAACCGTTCATCTCGAAGCGCACGATCGAATACCATTACGGGAAACACCACCAGGCTTACGTGAACAACCTGAACAACCTGATCCCGGGAACCGAGTTTGAGAACGCCAGCCTGGAGGATATCGTCAGGAAAGCCGCCGGCGGGATCTTCAACAACGGGGCCCAGGTATGGAACCACACCTTTTACTGGAACTGCCTGAAGCCGCAGGGCGGAGGGGAACCGGCCGGCAAGCTGGCCGAAGCCCTGGCCAGGGACTTCGGGTCCTTCGGTGATTTTAAGGAGAAATTCTCGAAGGCCGGCGCCACCCTGTTCGGATCAGGCTGGGCATGGCTCATTCTGAAAGAGAACGGATCCCTGGAGATCGTTCAGGAGAGCAATGCGGGCAATCCTTTGCGTAACGGGGCAAAACCTCTCCTGACGCTGGATGTTTGGGAACATGCCTATTACCTTGACAAGCAGAATGCCCGCCCGGATTACATCGCCGATTTCTGGAAGCTGGTGGACTGGGAACAAGCCGCTGCCAGGTTATAGCAGTTCTTTCAGTTTCGCGCTGACCGATTCGGGTGAAGGATTGATGTCGAACACGGTTACCGGCTTTAGACGGTGAAGAGGTTGCCGATTCATAAATTCCACCTCTCCGCCGCCCGTGATGTTGAGCATGATGACGGCATCAGGGGCAAGGGCTTTGATCTTTGCGGCATGCATCAGCGAACCGACCGCGATCGAAGCGGCAGGATGGATGCTGACACCCTCCGTGCTCCGGAATAAAGCCGACGCTTCGTGCGCTTCACGGTTGGTCACTTTGATCATGTCTCCCCCGCTGTCTTTTAAGGCATCGTAGAGGCCTCCGGCGATTGAGTAGGGAGGCCTCCTGTTCGACAGGACTTTGGCCTGGATTTCCATGACCTGTTTCCGGGCCAGGTGTTCATCCAGCGGAAGCAGATCCCTGGAATCCTTTTTCCACGCCTCGTACATGGGCAGGAAAGGACAGTTCTGCGAGACCATGAGTTTCATTTTGTGGCTTCCGAACCGCCCGTCGGCAATCAGTCTTAGGTTGGCTTCCCAGGCTGCGATCGCGCCGGTCCCGCTGCCCACTGCCTGGAAATAATAGTCCGGGATCCTGCCGATCGCGGTGGCGGCAGAAAGTACGGTGGTGGCCATCCCGTCACGGCGGGCGATGTTCTTCGCACCGCCCTCGGGGAAGTATCCTTCGGCCTGGCAGGCCAGGTTGGAGAGATGGATCGCATCGAAATAGTCGCTTCCCGACCGGGTCACCACCAGCTTCACACAATCGTTGATGGGCTCATCGAACCACATGGCGTCAATGGTGTCCTCGGGCATGCAGAGCAGGAGCGGGATCCTGTTTTCGGAACATACCCGGGCAAAGGAACGGGCTGTATTTCCTGCTGATGCAACGACCAGGACCTGGTCGGAAGAGCCGTCCATCCGGCCGCAAACCGAAAATGCTTCGGTCTCCTTGAAAGAGCATGATTTCATCAGGGCTCCCCGTTCCGGCCACCATCCGCTGAAGGTGATGTAGAGATTCGACAAACCCAGCGATTCCGCCAGTCGTTCGCTTTTATAAGTCACCGGGGCGGCCGACCCTTTCAGGATGCGGCGGACAGGCAGCCAGTCGGCAAACTTGTACAGCCCAAATTCGTCGGGACCGACGGTCAGTTGCTTGTTCTCGTACTCGGCCCGGATCAGGCTGGGCTTTTCTTCACCCGGGGGATCAAGAACCCAACCGGTGTCTTCAAAGATCTGGCCGGTATTGACCGAACGTAATTTGTAATGGGTTTTGGTAAACGTCTCTGTCATAGCGGTTATTCAACGGTCACTGATTTCGCCAGGTTCCTCGGCTGATCCACGTTGCATTTCCGCATCACGGCGATGTGATAGGAAAGGAGCTGAAGCGGAATGGTCGCCACAAGCGGAACCAGCATCTCCTCTGTTTCCGGGATCTCGATGCAATGGTCGGCCAGCTGCCTGACCGTCTCGTCCCCTTCGTTGATCACGGCGATGATCTTTCCGTGGCGCGCTTTGACCTCCTGGATGTTGCTGAGCACCTTCTCATAGGTGCCTCTCCTGGTGGCGATCACCACAACGGGCATGTGTGCGTCGATCAGTGCGATCGGCCCGTGTTTCATCTCCGCTGCAGGGTAACCTTCAGCATGGATGTATGAGATCTCTTTCAGTTTCAGGGCGCCTTCCAGGGCGACGGGAAAATTGATCCCGCGGCCAAGGTACAGCGAGTTGTTCACATCCTTGTAAATACTGGCGATCTTCTTCACCTGCGGGTTCAGTGCAAGGGTTTTTTCAACAATGGATGGGATCCGTTCCAGCTCGTTCATCAGCTTGTGGAGCTGGGAAGAGGGGAGCGTCCCTTTGTTCTGGGCCAGTTCGATGGCCAGGAGTGTCAGCACAGCCACCTGGGCCGTAAATGCCTTGGTGGAAGCGACACCGATCTCAGGGCCTGCATGGGTGTATACTCCGGCATGGGTTGCACGGGCGATCGATGATCCGACGACGTTGCAGATCCCCAGGACGGTCGCTCCCTTGCTTTTGGCCAGTTCGATGGCGGCCAGCGTA
Organism: Bacteroidales bacterium; assembly: GCA_036796175.1. GTDB lineage: Bacteria > Bacteroidota > Bacteroidia > Bacteroidales > FEN-979 > DAIRDK01. Next base: position 3,417 of record DAIRDK010000031.1, read on the forward strand.
TCGGCCGTTTCACCCGACTGCGAAATCGCGATCACCACATCCTCTTCGGTGATGATCGGGTTCCGGTAGCGGAATTCGGAAGAGTACTCCACTTCGACCGGGATCCGGGCCAGCTCCTCGATCAGGTATTCTCCAACGAGCCCGGCATGCCAGGAGGTTCCGCAAGCGGTGATGAGGATCCGGTTTGCCTGGAGCAGTTTCTGTTCGTAATCCCGGATCCCTCCGAGGGTGACGAATCCGCCGGCGGCATGCAGCCTTCCCCTCATGGAATCATGGATGGACCGGGGTTGTTCGAAGATCTCCTTCAGCATGAAGTGATCGAAGCCGCCTTTTTCGATCGCCGAGAGGCTCATCTCCAGGGCCTGGATATATGGAGTGATCTTCTGGTTGCGGATCGTGATCATCCGCAGTTCTTTGTTCCGTTCGATGATGGCGATCTGTTCATCGTCCATAAAGACGACGTTGCGCGTGTATTCAATGATGGGGGTGGCATCGGAGGCGACAAAGAACTCGCCGTCCCCGATCCCCAGCACCAGCGGACTGCCTTTGCGTGCGGCAATGACCTTGTCGGGGTGCTCCTTGGAAAGAACGACGATGGCATAGGCGCCTACCACCTGGTTAAGCGCGATCCGCACCGCCTCTTCCAGTTCCACCTGTTCGTTGATCTTGATATCTTCGATGAGATGCACCAGCACTTCTGTGTCGGTATCGCTGCAGAATTGATAGCCGCGGTTGAGGAGTTCACTGCGGATCGTGCTGTAATTCTCAATGATGCCGTTATGGATCAGGGCGAGCGATTTGTTCTGGCTGTAATGGGGATGGGCATTTACCTGGCTGGGCTCGCCGTGCGTGGCCCAGCGCGTGTGAGCCATCCCGGCTGTGCCCGTTGTGTCGAATCCCCTGACAAATGCCTCCAGGTCGGACACTTTCCCTTTGCACTTGTAAATCATCAGCTCCTTGTTCTGGAGGCAGATCCCGGCACTGTCGTAACCCCGGTATTCGAGACGGTGAAGACCTTTGATGAGCAGTGGAAAAGCATCCCTGGGGCCGATATAGGCTATAATCCCGCACATGGTTCAGGCATTTGAAAACAACTGCAAAGATAGTTGATTAACCGGGCGAACATCACCTTACCGGAGTTTGGTAAAGAGTAGCCTGAGCTTGAGCCTGCCGCCCCGGAGTGAGGGATCATAGGGAGCAGATCCGTTCAGGGTGACACGGTTGTAATAGAGGACGCTCTTCAGGGGGTCGATGGCAGAGATGTACAAATAGGGATTCTCTGTCGTATCTCCCGTCAGGATGTTCTGGATATGACGGGTGAGCCGGAAGGAGTACGTTCTTGTTCCGGAAACATACGTTCCGCCGAAGTATTCTGCTCCTTCGGAGTAATCGACAACAAAGGCGATTTTGCCTGCGGAGTCCATTTTATAGAGCGACAATCCGTCCGGTACCTGGTAAGTGGTATCCTTAACCGGGTTTTCAAATACCAGCTCGGCGTTGTTGATGGCGATCTTCCCGTTTTTAACCAGCGATCTCAGGTAGGGCATGTGCACCTTAATCCGTGTTCCGGCCATGGCCTGGAGGAAGAGTTTATCCCGGCCCAGGCTGGTATCGCCGTTCAGGACCTGCTGGCGGAATTCGGGGCTGGCATCGGCGTACCCGTAATGGCTGAAGTTCGTGAACCGTCCGATGGTAGCGTCAATGTACATGTCGAATCGCAGCGAATCCTCATCATCATTGTGGTAATAGACAGCAATTTTGGAATACAGATCCGACGTCCTGAACTTGATCAATCCGCCTTTCTGGTCGACCGGAAGGGCCTGGATACAGACTCCTTTGAAGAACTTGACGAACTCATCGTTGGAGTTCAGGATGTACTGCGGCGCACTCAGAATCTTGTTGCCGAGATACCGGGTCCTGTTCGACAGGTTGATGCGGAGATGCGGAGCCACGGTGTCGCCGCTCAGCAGAACACTGTCGGTGGGCCGGGGCTTGTAATACTGGTCGGCCAGCAGGAGGTTGTACGTGCCGGCTGTCTGGTTCGAATAATAGGAGGAATCCGGTGAAAGGTCCGCGCTGAGTTCATAGACCCTGACATGCTGAAGGGTGTTGGTGTCACCGTAATAGCCTTCATAATAAAGGACCAGAACCAGCGAATCGAGTACGGGATGGTCGCCGAATGTCACCCCTTCGGTCGACAGCCGGACCTGGGTATAGGTGGTTGCCGTCGTCTGGCCGAATACCGGGTCCATAATGGCGCCGAGCAACCCGTAGGAAGACTCGTCGGTCCGGGCTGAATCCTGGAGGATGGTATAGGCGATCACGGTGACGGTATCCGTCTGGAAAACACCCAGCGTATCGGTAGGAGGCAGGATATCGATCCCTACCTGGTAAGGTTCTTTCCTGCAGGAAAGGAGGGCAAGCAACAGGAGAAAGCCGGACAGCAATGAGGAGACTCTCAGCAAGGGTAGCGGTTTTAAGGATTCGTTTACAGGTTCAGGTCTGTTAAACGGACACCGGCTCATTCACGAGGATTTCATCATAGAAATCGGAATAGGCGTCGATATACCGGTCAAGAGGCTGGTATTCGAGATACGGCTTGTCCGATTCCCTTACATATTTCATCAGTTCCGGGTGAATGTCGGGTGATCCGATGATCACGGCATCTGCAAAATCGATGGACGCTTTCATCATACTAACGAAGTTCGGGGTCTTATAGTGTTTGAGATCTTTGGGTGCGATACCGTCAAGCTTGACTTTGGTGGCGAAGTTCTTATCCAGCGTTTCCTTGAAATCATCGTTATAGACCGACACCACCACGCGTGTTTCACTGAACAGCGGGTTATCCTTGTAAGCGCGTTTGATGTAAAGCGGGGTTACGCTGGTCATCCAGCCGTGGCAATGGACAATATCGGGGCCCCAGCCCAGCTTTTTCACGGTCTCAAGCACACCCCGGGCATAGAAGATCGCCCGTTCGTCATTATCGGTGAAGAATTTGTTGCTTTTGTCATGGAAGGTGAATTTCCTCTGGAAGTAATCTTCGTTGTCGATGAAGTAGATCTGCATCCGGGCCTGCTGGATGGAAGCGACCTTGATGATAAGCGGGTGGTCGGTGTCATCGATGATGATATTCATGCCCGACAGCCGGATCACTTCGTGCAGCTGGTTCCTTCGTTCGTTGATGTTCCCGTACCGGGGGAGGAAAGTCCTGATCTCTTTTCCGCGTTCCTGGATTCCCTGTGGGAGGTGCCGGCCGATCAGGCTCATGTGGGTTTCTTTCAGATAAGGAGTGATCTCCTGGGTAACAAACAAAACTTTAGCTTTCTCCATAAAATCCTTTCAATGTTTATCCCATTTCGAAACTGGCTGCAAAGATACTAAAAATTTTTTTAATCATTTCCAAGCCCTTATTGTAAAATCATGATTTATATCGATTTAGTTACAATCTGAAAAAAAAGTGCTGACATCCGCATTACCTTTTCCCCCCGAACCGGATTAAGGGGTGTGAAAATCAAAAAAAGGAGCGGCTATGATGGTCTGAATGCGCGAAGAATGGATCTGCGGGGCGGGTTGATTTTTCAGGTGGTTCCAGCCACACTTCCAAAACAAAAAGGCTGACCGGATTCCGCCGGCGGTGTATCCGGCGGAGTGATTAAAAAATGATGAAAGATGAAAAAAGGTTTGATGTTATTCTCAGTACTCATGATGGTCATGTTGATCTCAACTCAGACAATGGCGAATCCCAGACCCTGGTATGTAAAGATAAAAGTCGGATTTTTTGCAAAATGGGCGATCGTAATGGGTGAATGCGCACCTGGATGGGGTATTTGCATTTCATTGGACGATGGCCCCGGTCAGAATTATATCGGTTACGATAGTGAAGTTAATAAACTCTCACTTCGCATCATAAAAACTTCTCCTGACGTAAAAAATCTGTCATCAGGATCTCTTGAGATCAAAGAGGATTCCCCGGTTGATCCCAGGGTGATAAGGCAGTTCCCGTCTTTTTCGCGATTTGACAAAATCATCATTATTAAGAAAGGAAATTATAAAATCACGGATGATGGAGAGTACTATCAAATTTCATTGGAATACTACATCCAGTAGATGATGGTTCAGCATAATTAAGTAAAAGAAAATGAAACCACGGAGACACTGAGGCACTGGGATCAAAACTTTTGCGCCTTGGTGTCTTTGTGGTGAAAAAGAAAAAGAAATGAAAAGGAGAAACCTGATCGTCGGATTCTGCTTGCTTCTGTTTTGTATATCCTGCAAATCTGTAGTCCTTAAATTAGCAGGTATTAAAAGGCCCCAGATAGAATCCGGAGAGTCCATAATCAACTTTCTGAAAGAATTTAAACTTGACACGAACAATGTCTTTTGTCTTGATACATCTCTTTACAACCAACTTTGTTCCCATCCGTTCAAGCCCGGCTGGAAACCGGGCTTCCGGCCGGTCCAGATCCGTTGTTACGACAAGCATGGGAACCCGGTCATGCAGTGGGTTTCATGTGAAGGTTCTTTAGACCAATTAAAGACATTCGACTCGGTTCCGCCGAAGAATGCCGGCGGACTCGATACCTCGCTCACCCTGGCTTCGGACCTGGCAAGGTTTTTCACCCTCGACGGTAAACCTGCCGGCATCCGGCCCGACGAGGGATATGATTATTATTTTCTGGTATTCTTTGCGAAATATTTTCCGCGAATGACCAGGAAGTCGTTCCGGGAAGTTTCGGATTATGCCCAACGACACCCGGAACTCAACATGACAGTGTACAAGATCAATACGGACGTAATGGATTTCTGGGGCGACTCACTGAAACTTGACGTGGAAATGCATTAACAGAAATTAAAGATGAAACTGGTTGAGGCTGAGTGGAAGAACGGTTTGGTTGGGTTGGGTATGCCTCGCCCTGTCAATATCACCTGCCGTCGGACAGGTGTTCCTGGTCATTGATACGACCCGGCTGGCGCTGAATCCCGACCGGGAAGGGAACCCGATGCAGTGGTTCCCTTTCCGCCTGACGAGTGTCACTGAATATACGCTTTCGGCCAGCACGCGATGGCTGGTCAATAGTGCGACGAGGGATGAACCGGGGCATGTCCTGCTTCAGCATGCATTCCGGTTTACCTGGACGATTGTCAAGGAGGGGAAAGTTGCGTGTACTCATTCGTTCTCACACCGGCTGGGTTTTCTGTACCTGTTCGACAGCGTGACCCGGATCCAGGCTGATGAAAATCTCTTCCGGACACATCTTGACCTGTATATAACCGGCATTGCAGGCATAGCATTCGATTCCGAAATCTCTACCAGGTTGTTCACCGGGTATGACTATCTGAAAGATGACAGCGGCAGGATGGAACGAAGGCTGAATTCCTCGTTCCTGACGCCGCTGATATGGAACCTGTCCGCCGGGATATCATTTAAAATTCCGGGAACCGGATCGGGGATGATTGGCTTGAGCGGGGTAAAACTCACCTGCCTGAGGGATACATCTGTCTTTACTGAGCAACAGGCGGTGATTTACCAGGGTGTCAGGAAAGGTCATGATCACCTCCTGGAATATGGGCTCAGTTGCCGGTTCCAGGCTGACAGGAGTTTTTGGAAAATCGTCCGGTGGAACTGTGATATGCTGATCTTCAAGGGATACAACAAACCGGCCGACCTCAACTTCAGGAACCTGTTTGAGATCAGGCCGGTCAGTTTCCTGGTCATTTCATTGCAGACCCGGGTATGGTACGAAGAGGACATCTCCCGGCGCATTTGCACGGAGAACCTCCTGTCGGTGGGCTTCAGTCTGAAAAAATGATCTTATCCCCTGACGAAAAGGGCTTTGATGATCGTCATGGCCATCTTGGGATTTTCTTTCAGGCGGCGGGTGCAATACCCGAACCAGTCCTTGCCGAAAGGCACATAAACACGCATCCTGTGTCCTTTCTCCAGGATGCTTTTCCGGAGTTCGGGAGTGACGCCGTAAAGCATCTGGAATTCGTACTTCTCCTTAGGTACTTTGTGCTTTTCGATCAGCTGGTATGCGCCTTCGACGAGCGGCTTGTCGTGGGTGGCAATGCCCGGGTAGATTCCCTTGCTGAACATGAAATCCAGGTCATCGAGGTAGTGGTCGTTGATCTCCTGGTATTTTTTGTAAGCGATGGCTTCGGGTTCAACGTAGATCCCCTTGCAGAGGCGGAAATTCAGCGGCGCCTCGGCAGTGTGGATGTCCAGCAGTTTTTCGATATCGCTGCGCGTCCGCTTCAGGTAAGCCTGGAAGACGAGCCCGACATGCCCTGGAAATTCTTGCTTCAGCCTCCTGTAGAGCGCGATCTCAAGGTCGGTGCAGGGGGAGTCCTCCATGTCGATCCGGATGAAATTGTTGACCGATGCTGCTTTGGCAACGATCTCCCGGACGTTCCGGTAACATATCTCGGGATCGAGCAAGAGGCCAAAACTGGTTGGCTTCAGGGAGTAATTTCCGTTAATTTTATCAGCCTCGATGCGGTCGATGATCTGCAGGTAGGCGACTTTGTTCTCCTCGGCTTCGCCAAGGTTCTTGATAAATTCCCCCAGCAGGTCAATGGTGACCATGATCCCCTGGGAGTTCAGTTCTTTGCATGCTTTGATCGCGTCCCCGATGGACTCGCCGGCGACATACCGCTTGGAAAAGATCCATACCAGTTTTTTCGGCATGTAAGGAAGCAACAGTGTAATGAGTTTGTTGAACATAGGACGATTGAGTTTAAGTCGCGCAAATATAGGAATTAATCCCTCAGATTGAGCCTGTTGAATGACTATTTGGTAGTCACAAGATTAATTGTTACTTTTGCGGACTTTTTACAGAGGTGAATTCGCAGGATAAATATATTATCCCGTTCAGAGGATTGAAGCCTGGCATTCACCCCTTTGATTTTGAGATCGGCGATACGTTCTTTGATGCTTACCCCGAATCGCAGATCCATGAAGGGGCGGTCAAGGTTCATCTGGACTTAGAGAAGGAGGAGCGGATGCTCGTTCTGAACTTCCTCCTGGATGGAACGGCCGTCGTTCCCTGTGACAGGTGCAACGAACCGGTCAGGGTGAAGGTCAGCGGCCGGGAGCGGCTTATTGTTAAGTTCGGCGAGGAATTCGAGGAACAGAGCGACGAGGTGCTGATCATCCCTGAAATGAGCCACCAGTTTGACGTTTCGCCCTTTCTGTATGAATATATCCATCTCCTGTTACCTATGCGTAATGTGCACGGGGAAGCAGGGACTGACGGGACCGGCTGCGATCCGGAGGTCATGAAGAAACTGGAAGAGCTGAACCGGAAAAAGGAAACGGATCCCCGGTGGGAAGCGCTTTCGAAGTTAAGAGTGAAAAGTGAAGAGTGAAGAATTAAATTGTAAATCGTAAATCGTTAATCGTAATTTGAATCGGTATGCCACACCCAAAACACAAAATCAGCAACACCCGCCGGGACAAGAGGAGGACTCATTATAAAGCCGAGGCTCCTACATTCACTGTTTGTTCCAACTGCGGTGCCCCCGTCCTGTACCACCGGGTATGCCCTGAATGCGGCTATTATCGCGGAAAGCCTGCCATTGAGAAGGCTTCTGCCGAATAATCGTCCGGCCGGCCGGGAGATCCGGACCGGCCTGAAAGTTCAACCACATACTTACTTAAACTTTATCGGATGAGGATCGGTTTAGATGTTTTAGGGGGCGATTTTGCGCCGAAAGCCACTCTGCAGGGAGCGGCCCTGGCTCTGAAGGACCTGCCGGAGACGGTGAAAATCGTATTGATCGGAGATAAAGAAATCATTCATTCTTTCCTGAAGGAGGAGCGCATGGATCCATCCCGATTTGACATCGTGGATGCCCCCGACCTGATCGAAATGGATGAACAACCGACCAAGGCGCTGGTCAGTAAACCCAACAGCTCGATCTCGGTGGGATTCCGGTTGCTCAAGCACAAGGAGATCAACGCATTCGCCAGTGCCGGCAGCAGCGGGGCCATGATGGTAGGCGCTATCTACAGCGTCAATACCATCCAGGGGATCATCCGGCCGAGCACCCCGGCCTGGATTCCCAAAGAAAACGGAGGGACCTCTCTCCTGATCGATGTGGGAACCAATCCCGACAGCAAACCGGATGTCATGTACCAGTTCGGGCTGCTGGGGTCGATCTTTGCCGAATCGGTGATGCACGTCAAAAATCCCAGGGTCGGGCTACTCAATATCGGCGCTGAGGAGAAAAAAGGGAATCTCACGACCCAGTCGGCATTCCAGCTGATGAAAGGGAACCGTGACTATAACTTCATCGGGAACGTGGAAGGAAGGGACCTGTTCAAAGACAATGTGGATGTGATCGTTTGCGATGGATTTGTCGGGAATATCGTTCTGAAACAGATCGAAGCCATGTACCGCGTGTTTGCCAAAAGAGGGATCCAGGATGACTATCTTGACCGGTTCAATTACGAGCATTTTGGCGGAACCCCGATTCTCGGTGTGAACGGAAATGCTATTGTGGGACACGGCATTTCAAGCAGCCGGGCCATTGCACGGATGATCCATCAGGCACGCGAAATCGCGGACGCGAAATTGCCCCAAAGGATCAAACATGCGCTGGAACAGTATGCCCTCAACAACAATTGAGAACCTGTCGTAACAGTGAAAAGCATTCAGTGATGACAAAGATCAGAGCAAAAATATCGGGCATCCAGGGATATGTGCCACCGTACATCCTGACCAACAAGGAACTGGAAACCATGGTGGATACATCCGACGAATGGATCATGACCCGGACGGGGATCCGCGAGCGGCATATCCTGAAAGGGGAAGGACTGGGTTCGTCAGATATGGGCGCGGAAGCAGTGAAAGGGCTGCTCGAAAAGACTCATACGGATCCAAACGACGTCGATCTGCTCATCTGTGCCACGGTGACGCCCGACATGCTGTTCCCGGCGACGGCCAACATTATCTGCGACAAGGCAGGGATCAAGAATGCCTTCAGCTATGACATTGAAGCCGCCTGTTCCGGCTTGCTGTATTCCCTCGTGACCGCATCCAAATTCATCGAGTCGGGCTTCTGCAAGAAAGTGATCGTGGTGGGTTCGGATAAGATGTCGTCGATCGTGGATTACACCAGCCGCGAAACGTGTGTCCTGTTTGGTGACGGCGCAGGCGCCATGCTGATCGAACCCACGACCGAAGACGTCGGGATCATGGATGCCATCCTTCAATCCGACGGATCCGGGCGCATTCATCTTCATATGAAGGCCGGCGGATCGCTGAAACCGCCTTCGCACGAAACCGTTGACGCGAAGGAGCACTTCATTTACCAGGAAGGCCAGCCCGTGTTCAAGTTCGCCGTAACGCGAATGGCCGACGTTTCTGCCGAGATCATGGAACGGAACAACCTGAAAGCCGAAGATATCTCCTGGCTGGTGCCCCACCAGGCCAACATGCGGATCATCGATGCAACTGCCCGCCGTATGGGCGTTGGCAACGACAAGGTCATGATCAATATCGACCGGTACGGGAATACCACCTCCGGCACCATCCCCCTCTGCCTCTGGGATTGGGAAAGCCAGCTGAAAAAAGGTGACAACCTCATCCTGGCCGCTTTCGGAGGGGGCTTCACCTGGGGATCGGTCTGGCTGAAGTGGGCGTACTAGGGAGGCCGGATACCACCTGCCTG
>DAIRDK010000031.1:13191-18358 GCA_036796175.1 Bacteroidales bacterium
CCTGCCTGTCCGGCAGGCAGGCGGCATCAATCCCCTTTCTCGCCCAGCAGCTTCTCCACAAATCCCGTCGTTTCCCTGACAAAGTTATCATAATGGATGCCGGTTCCGGGACCTGAGAAGCCGGTTTCGATGCGGCGGATGGTTCCTTTCCGGTCGATGTAAAGGGTCGTCGGATAGGCCAGCATGCCCTCTGCCACATGAAGCACGTTACGGATCGATTCCCGACCCCGCGGACCTGCGTAGAGGAACCGGTAATTTGCCCCGGTCTGGTTGATAAACCGCTGGATCTTGTGCTGCGAGGTTTCGAAGGTAGGATCTTCAAAACAGAGCGCCACGATCTCGAGCCCCTGCCCATTGTATTTCTCGTAGAGGTCCTTCATGAACAATGCCTCGTCCAGGCAGTTCGGGCACCACGTTCCCATGGCTTCCACAATGACCACCTTACCTTTGAAGACGGGATCGTCGAGCGAGACGGGTTGCCCGTTCACATCAGGAAACGTGAACGAGAACGTCGAGACCCCGGGCTTGAGTCTCACCAGGTCTGAAGAGGGTGGCAGGGTCGCGGCAGAATCCTTCACTGCGATCCATGTGCTTTTCCATTTGGGTCCTCCGACAAAGCGGCCGCTCATCGAGCCGTCGCCGGCGATGCCCGCCACGAACACCAGGCTGTGCGCTCCATCCACGGCGCTGACCATGAATTTGTTGCCGGATACTTTCCCTTCCAGGTACCTGTAATCGCCGCTTGTGGCCAGGATCGTTCCGGTAACATGCCCGCTGTCCTGGACGAATTCTCCTACCATCAGGGACGAATCCGGCGTCCCCGGGTTTTCCACGATCCTCCAGCGGCCGGTCACATCCGGTCCGGCCGGTTCGGTACTGGCGGGGAAACGATCGGTCACCCCGTAGGTTGCGAAGAACATGTAAGCGATTCCCGCTTCTCTGCCTTTGGGAAAGTACGAACCGATCAGCGAATCGGCAGTAAACCGGCAAACGATCTCGGAGGAGAAGACCGGGAACTGCATGAAGAGCGTGTCATGTGAAACGGTCACCTCATTCAGGAGGATGTTCTCCCCTGCATTCGTGACTTCGACCATGCGCTGACCGTCAGTCGAGATGGAAAGGGTCATGTTGAACGGAATATCCAGCGAAGGATCTGCGCTGTCGATGCGGATCACCCCGAGATAGGGGCCGGGCTGGAGGAAAGGTTTCGGGGTACAGGCGAACAAGAGTCCCGTTGCGGCAAAAAGCAGGAGAACGATGGTTTTCATATACGATCCTGGTTGATGATGACACGGCCAAATGTAATCAACTTTCGGCTATTTTTTCCTTCCTTTCAGGATCATGCGGACAAGATAAAAAATCAGCGGAGCGGAAACGAACAGGATGATCGCGAGGAAGACATAGCCTGAGTAATCGATCAGCGACGGGAATTTTCTTCCGAGGAAAAAACCGGCCGAAACCAGCGTCATCACCCAGATGAAACCTCCGGTTAGATTATAAACCAGGTAGCGTTTGACCGGGATGGAGGTCGCCCCGGCGAACAAGGGCATCAGTGTCCGGACACTGGGGAGGAACCGGGCCAGGATATACGACCACATACCGAACCGCTCCGCGACTTTCCTGGTCTTTTCGAGGTAACTTCGTTTAAACAGCAGGGTATCCTCCTTGCGGAAGAGCCGGTCGCCGAGCACACGCCCCTGATAATAACCGGTAAAATCACCCGCGATGGCTGCCAGGGCTACGGTCAGGATCAAAAACCACAACGGATGATCGAGGAAGCGGTCGCCGGCAAGCAGGCCGACGGTGAACAGGAACGAATCGCCTCCCGGTACGACCAGCCCGATAAAAAAGGCCGTCTCCAGGTAAATGACGGTCAGTATCAGTGCCAATCCGCCGATGCGGATCAGTTCCTGGTGGTCGTTGAGATACTGGGAGATCTCGGACAGGAATTCCATCCGGCAAAGATAGGCTAAAGGGGCGAAAGGGTGACCGGGTGAGGGATTGACCGGGTGTTGCTAAAAGGGGCTCTCGATTTCCTTGACCCGTTCTTTCCAGAATGCATTGAAATCGTATTTCGGATCGGTGCAAAGCCATACTTTGGTTCCGAACTCGCGCGCCAGGGGATTTGTGATTCCGCCCACAACACGGATATTCCTGAACAAGGTATCCACATCTTCCCCCATCTCATCATTGATATAGACCACCGATGTGATCGCTGACCTGAACTCGCGGGGTGCCCAATAATAGAAACTTTCAGAAAAACTGACCGGTTGCGGGAGCCCGAGATTTTTTCCCAGCACCGTGATAGCGCCTGCTTCGCCGTAATTCTCGCAGAAGATGAACGCAGCCTTCTGATCAGGGATCTGTTTCCATGCTACCGACGCGCCGTTTGCCAGCTCATCCCAGCCAAGCATATCGGCATAATCCTGCGGAAGGGCATGGTACCGCCCGTCTTCGTCGCGTAACACGGCATCAAACCCGATTGTTCGTTTCATGCCCGCAAAATAACCGGCCAGTTTCTGCGCATTGCATACCGGGATGCCCAGAGGGAAGGCAGGAAGTGACAGAAATGCCAGGAGCAGCGGGAACGCAAGGCGCAGCGCAGGAGGCTTCAGCAGTTTTTCCCATACGACCGCCCCTGAGCAGATCAGGAAAGGCAGAACTCCTGCTGTGTAGTAGCTTTTTCCCCGCAAAACCAGGAGGATCAACATCCCCAACAGGGAGGCAACTGCCATGAACCGGGCCTGTTTGTATGATCTGCTGAATAGGGGGACAAAAAGCCCGGGAAGGATCAGAAAGGTTGCCATGAAACCGATCATCAGCTGGTCGGTGAGGAAGTTGATACGGTTTACGTTGACCAGCTGGCTGTCGTGCAGCGCCTGCATATGGGTGATGACCGGGAATCCGTTGGCAACCTGCCAGACGATATTCGGTAAAAAAATCAGGAACGCAATGACGGTAGCCAGCCAGAATGCCCTTCTGCGGAACAGCGACCGGTACGGGGTAAAGAAGATAACCAGGAACAGGCAGAATAGCTGCAGAAAAACAGTGTATTTATTCATTAATCCTAATCCCACTGCGATTCCAAGGAACAGCAGCCAGCGGTTCTGTTGGGTGTTGATCCATTTCAGCAGGACCCAGAAGATCAGCGTCCAGAAGAAGACATCCAGGAAAACGGGCTCAAAAAGGTAGAATCCGCGCAGGTTGATCGGAAATATTACGATCGCGACAGCCGCCAGGATCTGCGCATAGCGGTTCCCCTTCAGTTCTTTCGTCAACCCCGAGGCCAGGAATACCATCACGCCGCTGAAGAGTGCCGGCAGAAGACGTGCTGAAAACAGGTTTGAACCGGCCACCCGGATCATCAGCCAGGCCAGCCAGCCGGTCAGCGGCGGAACCGAGGCGTACCCTGCAGAAGGATGCGCCCCGAGCGAAAAATAGAGCAACTCGTCACGGTGAAACCCGAGGGTATTGTAAAACGCAAGGTGGAGCGCCACGTTAAAGAGGGCTAACGCGGCGATCCAAAGATACAATGAGCGGTTTTCTGAATTTTGGGACACAACCTATGGGCCTTGAGCCAAAGATAGGGATAAAGTCAATCGGTGTCAATCCTTCTCTTTCCTTGTCACCTTGTCACCTTGTTACCCTCTCACGAAATGCGGCATATCGAACGGTATTTCCAGTGAAAGCTCTACCAGGCCTTTGAATTCCCCGCCGGATATCCAAGGCGTCTGGAAGATCAGCTTCTTCTTTCCGTTCTTCTCAATGGTATAGACATTGTTTTTCCGGGTCCTGATCATTTCTTCAATGATCTGGTTTGATCGTTCGGAATGGCAGTCGGAAAGCTTCCTGCCGATCAGGGCGGCTCCCCCGTCCTTTTCATACTGCCGGACCGCCTTTTCGTTCATATAGGACAGCCTGCCTTCCGAATCGGTGACGATGACTGCGCCGTCAAGTTTATCGATAAAATCCATAGGTGATTATTTGATGTTTTTTTCAAGAAGACCAGTCACCGGCCCGAGCAGAAGGACCCAGGCAAAGGAGACGAGAAAAGAGACCACGGTTCCGGGGATGATGCCGTACGCAGGGAACATATAGTACACGCAAACGGCATAGACGATGATATTGGATGATGACAGGATGAGGATCTTGCCGGTCGCCCTGGCAAACGCCGGTCCCTGGTTCAGATGGAGTATGACCATCGTGGAAAGCAGAACGGCGGGGAAGGTTGAAATAATCCCGGTCAGGTAGGAGGGAAGGTAGCCCGAGATCATGACGACGCTGCCCACGATGGTGCCGGCGAACGCAGCCCGCATGACGATCTGCCAGGGCCGGTATCGTTTGCCTGAACCGGGAACCGGAATGACCCGCATTACTTTGTCAGCGATGATGTATAACGCAATGGTGCCTGCAAAATAGATGAGAACGCTTAGCCACATGCCGGAAGGTGGCAGTTTTGCGGCGACCAGTGTCAGGACAGCCCAGGAGGAAACGGACATGACGAGGCTCAGCGTCAGTCCGTACTTCAGGAACAGCATCATGACCAGAAGGAATACCGTGTCGATAAGCATGCCCAGCGGCACTGCGGGCATCATCCCTTTAACGAAATGAACATCATTCGAGACCGCAATGAAGATCAGGCTGATCAGGATATTGGACGGAAGGTTGCTGAAAAGGCCTCCCAGCCGGCTGCCCAGACGCTCTGCCAGCAGGGTTACCAGTGCGATCCAGGCACCGGCTAAAAAAAACGACAATACGATCCGGGCAAGGAACAACCTATCCATCGGTCAAAAATAACCGGAAAATTCCAGTATGCATTATTTTAAATTATTCTCATTAAACATTATATTTGCAGTCTAATCATCAAACCATGAAAGCAAAGATCGGAATCATCGGATCAGGACCCGTGGCGCAGGCGCTGGGTACCGGTTTCAGAAAATACGGGTACGAAGTGATGCTCGGGACCCGGGATACATCCAGGCTTAAAGAGTGGCAGGAAAAAACCGATGGCCTTACCGGTAGTTTTGCCGATGCGGCGGCATTTGGTGAGATCCTGGTGCTGGCCGTGAGCGGTACTGTGGCAGCCACGGCGCTGAACATGGCCGGTCCGGAGAATATCCGGGGCAAGATCGTTATCGACACCACCAATCCCATCATGAGCGCTCCT
>DAIRDK010000032.1:0-18313 GCA_036796175.1 Bacteroidales bacterium
CCTGACCCATATCATGAACGACTATGACCTGCTGCCGGTGCACAATTTCAAGTTCGGAAGCCATCCCGACGCCTACAAGATCCACGGCGATGTGTGGAAGTCCTTCTTTACGCAGAACATGCCCGACGGATGCTGGGTGGGTTGCAACATGGCCTGCGCCAAAGGGGTTGATAACTACGAACTCCGCACCGGCCCGTACAAGGGGGATAAGGTGATCGTTGACGGCCCCGAGTATGAAACCACTTCATCCCTGGGATCGATCGCGGGGATCTTCAATCCCGACTTCACCATCGAAGCCAATTTCTATTGCGACACCTACGGCATCTGCACCATCACCTGGGGAACGATCCTGGGCTTCGTCATGGAATGCTACGAGAACGGGATCCTGAACGAAGAGCGAACCGGTGGACTGAAACTAAACTTCGGCAACGCCGATGCCGCCATGGAACTGCTGCACCAGGTGTCGCGGGGCGAAGGCTTCGGACTGATCGCCGGACAGGGCGTTCGCAAGATGAAGAAGGTATTTGCCGAAAACGGCTGGGGCGACCCGAAATTCATGCAGGATATCGGGATGGAGAACAAAGGCCTGGAATACTCCCAGTACGTTTCCAAGGAATCACTGGCCCAGCAGGGCGGCTATGCCATGACCAACAAGGGCCCTCAGCATGACGAGGCCTGGCTGATCTTCATGGACATGGTCAATAACCAGATCCCCACATTCGAGAACAAAGCCGAGGCGCTCCATTATTTCCCGATGTTCCGCACCTGGTTCGGGCTTGCAGGATTCTGCAAGCTGCCGTGGAACGACGTGGAACCGGAGAACAATGCCCAGACGGATGAACCGGCGAAGGTTCCCGAGCATGTCGACAACTACGTCACAATCTTTAATTCGGTAACGGGTTCCGCTATCGACAAGCACGAACTGGTGCGGCAATCGGAGAGAGTTTACAACTTCCAGCGCATCTTCAACATCCGCCGCGGGTATGGCTTACGGAAGCATGATGCACAGCCTTACCGCGCCTCAGGCCCGGTCACCAGGGAAGAGTACGAGTCGCGTGCCGAACGGTACGACAAGCAGCTGATCGAAAAAGTGGGCTATGATCCCGCCGGAAAGAGCACGGAAGAGAAGATGGCTGTACTCCGCAAGCACCGCGAAGACCAGTATGAGAAACTACTGGATGCGGTTTACCAGCGCCGCGGGTGGAACAAGAATGGAGTGCCGACGATCGATCACCTGAAACGCATCGGCATGGACCTCCCGGAACTCCTGGAAGTCGTGACGCCGTTGCAGTAACAGTAACTTTCCAGTTTCCAGTTCCCAATTGGCTAACCCGATCTGCGGAGCAGATCCATTATCCCGGCGCGGCAGGGTTCCCCCACCAGCGATCTGCGGAGCAGATCCATTATCCCAGCGCGGCAGGGTTCCCCCGCCAACGTTGATCCCCGGAGGGGATCCATAATTATCATTCAAAAAATTGGAACAAATGGTCCGTTTTATAATCAATTTCGTTCTCCTCCAACAAGGCAACATATTCGGTTCTAAATGATGCCTTCTGATGATGAACCTTCTGGTTTTTTATATAGTTATATACAGCATCGAGATCCTTATACCCGCAAGAGAAAGCACCGTATCCCTCCTGCCATTGAAATTTTACAGGTACCAGGTTTTTCTCATTTATGAAAAGTGCGGAGCTTCGCTTGATATCACGTACGAGATCCGAAATGGATGTGATTGGTTTAAAACCGGTCAGGATATGGACATGGTCCGGCATGCCATTCACAATAATTGATTTGTGTCCCTTTTGAGTGATAATTCCGCTGATGTATCTGAACACCTCTTCCTGGATTTCTTCTCTTAGGAGAGATCTTCTGAATTTTGGCGTAAAAACCACATGGATGAACATCAGGGAAAAAACGTTTGATTTCATGATTGAGGGTTTAATGGGTTATACCCTTAATCCGGTTTGATTTTAAAAGGTAATGCAGGTGATGGGATTCTTTTATTAACACCCCTGGAAATCAGAAATAATAATGCATCCCCTCCGGGGATGATATTCCCGAAAACACACTGTTATCACCTGGAATAATGAATCTGCTCCGCAGATCATATAGGTGATGATGATGTGATGTCGTTTCGGCTGGGTCATCTTGATTATATCTGCGGAGCAGATCCATTATCCCAGCGCGGCAGGGTTCCCCCGCCAAAGTTGATCCCAGGAGGGGATCCATAATATCCCCGATCAGGTTAATGACACCGGTCCTCTTTCATATAAGGATAGGTAAACTCCGTCGGGGGGATCAACGTTTCCTTGATGGTTCGGGGATTGGTCCACCGCAGCAGATTGAGGTGACTGCCCGATTTGTCGTTCGTACCTGACCCCCTGGCGCCGCCGAACGGCTGCTGGCCGACCACGGCCCCGGTCGGCTTGTCGTTGAAATAGATGTTCCCGGCAGCATACCGGAGGATCCTGCAGGCTTCGTTGAGCGCATTCCGGTCTTTGGAGAAGACCGAGCCCGTCAGTCCATAGGGTGAAGTCTGGTCACAGATCCCCAGTGTCTCTTCGAAATCCTTGTCCTTGTAAACATAGATCGTCATCACCGGCCCGAAGATCTCCTCTTCCATGGTCTTGAAATGCGGGTTGGAGGTCAGGATCACAGTTGGCTGGATGAAGTAGCCTTTGGACTTATCACCGGTCCCGCCGAAGATCACTTCCGCATCAGACGCCTTCTTCGCATACTCGATATAGCCCATGATATTGTCGAACGAGGCTTCATCGATCACGGCATTCATGAAATGGCTGAATTCGCGGACATCCCCGACGGTGATCTGCCCGATCATGTCGCCGATGCGCTGTTTGATGTCGGGCCACAGAGACACGGGGATGTAGCTCCGCGAGGCTGCAGAGCATTTTTGTCCCTGGTATTCAAAGGCTCCGCGAACGATAGCTACCGCCACTTCCTGGGGGTCGGAGGAGGGGTGGACGAAAATGAAGTCCTTGCCACCTGTCTCTCCGACGATCCTCGGATAAGACTTGTACATCGTCATGTTTTCCGCGATCGTCCTCCAGATGCCGTTGAATGTCCCGGTCGACCCGGTAAAGTGAATTCCGGTCAGATCGCGGTGGCTCAGGGCGTGTTTCCCGATCAGGCTGCCCGGGCCGGGGATGAAGTTGATGACTCCGTCAGGTAACCCGGCCTCCATGAAGATCTTCATCAGGACATAATTGGAGAGGATGGAGGTGGAGGAGGGTTTCCATACTGTTGTATTCCCCATGACCACCGGCGCCATGTTGAGGTTGGAGGCGATGGCCGTAAAATTAAAGGGCGTGACCGTGAACACGAATCCCTCGAGCGGCCGGTATTCAAACCGGTTGATGACTCCCGGTTGTGACACCGGCTGGTCCTTGTAGATCTCGGATGTGAAGAAAGCATTGAACTTGAGGAAGTCGATCGTTTCGCAGGCGGAATCGATCTCCGCCTGGAAAGCGCTTTTCCCCTGCCCCAGCATCGTCGCGGCATTGATCCACTGCCGGTATTTCCCCGAGAGCAGCTCGGCTGCCTTGAGGGTGATGGAAACCCGTTCGACCCAGGAGATGGATTCCCATTCTTTATGGGCTTTCAGGGCGGCTTCGATGGCCATGGCGACCTCTTTCTCCCCGGCCATATGAAAATGACCCAGGACATGGTGGTGATCGTGGGGCATGACGATTTTCCCGGTCTTGCCGGTGCGGACTTCCTTTCCCCCGATGATCAGCGGGATATCCAGCACCTCACTGCTCATGCGGTCGAGCTCGGCATTCAGGGTTTTACGCTCCCTGCATCCCGGCGCGTAGGTTTGTGTCTTTTCGTTGACCGGTCGTTCTACGTTAAAAATCGCGTTATTCATGGTTTATGATTTTTGTGTTGTGGTTGTTTCTTCCATTGACTGGGTTTCAAGTTCACGTTTCCTGCTCTTGAGGAACAAGGCCAGAAGGACCAGGACTGCGGCAATTCCAGAAAGGAACAGGAATGCATAGCGGAATCCGGCGAGAAGGCCGTCAGCTGACGCTGCGAGAATACTGATCAGGGAAGCCCCCGCGATCTGTCCGACACTGACGAAAATGATCAGCATCCCCTGGGCCGAAGCACGCTGGAGTGCTCCGGTTTCGTTCAGCATGATGTAATTCAGTGCACCCCGCATAGACAACCCGAATCCCAGCATGCCGCAGGCCAGGTAAAAGCCTGTCCTGTCCGAAGGCATCCGGCTGAATAAAAACAGTCCGGCCGCTGCGATCACCAGCCCGGCGACGATGATAATCCGGGAACCGATCATGTCCACGAGCCTTCCGTTCACGGGCGACCCGATGGCGGTCATGGCCACCAGCGCGATGAGCATGAAACTGGCTTCCGACGGCGTGACGGCATACTGTTTCACGGCCAGTGTCGGGAGGAACAGGATCACCGACTGGAAGATCCCCAGGCCGATGGCAATGATCCCCGCAAACCGGATCTCGCGCGAGCGGAAGAATTTCACTTCAAAAACCGGCTGCTTGTCGTATTCCTCGACCATGAACAGGATGAAGGTCAGGATTGCGGCAAATACCAGCAGCGGGAGCACCTTCACCGACAGGATGCTGTCGGCCAGGTTGGCGGTATCCAGGTTGGTCATGGCAATCGTGAACAGGGCCAGGATGGCGCCCATCAGGATGATCCCGGCATAATCGATATGAACCTCCCGGCCTTGTTGTTTCGCAGGCATCAGTTTCAGGCTGAAGCCGATGATCAGGAGCGAGACAGGTAGATTGACCAGGAACAGGGCATTCCAGTTGAAATAGTGCAGCATCGTTCCGGCGATAAAGGGTCCGGCCAGGAATGCAATTCCGAATACGGCACCGATCAGGCCCAGGGCCCTGCCCCTCTTTTCGACAGGGAACAGGTCACCGATGGTCGCCAGGGCCACCGGGAAAATGCCGCTCGAACCAAACCCCTGGATGGCCCGGCCGGTGATCAGCAGGGTATAATTTTCCGCCAGGGAGACTACGCCCGAACCGAGGGCAAAGAGGGTAACCGCCGATACGTACATCGCCCTCCGCCCGAACCGGTCTGAGAGCCTTGCAAACAATGAGATCCCGGCAAGATTGAATAAAATGTAAATATTGAATACCCACGACAGGTCCTTTGTTTCCATGTGGATCGTCTGTTCAATGGAGGGAATGGCCGGTCCGACGATCGAAATATCCAGCGCCCCCATCAGGACGCCTAAAAACAGCAGGATCAGTACACCGGTATGTTTACGCAAAGCATTCATAGTTTGGCAGAATATCAATGACCCTGCAAAAGTACGAAATAATTATTATTTAGTCTAAATAAAGTATAAAGAAATTTATCCTCAAATTCCGATATGCAGCTACAAACATATCGGAAAAAAGCATTAGTTTTGAAAAAAATTAAGCTATGTCATTGTTCCGGGATCCTGACCAGATCAGGCTCAATTACAAAATCTGGCTTTCCGACCTCCAGGGCAACGGGATTTTGGGTGACGGCAAGTGGAGGATCCTCAAGTTGATCGAGGAAAAGGGCTCGCTCAAAGCCGCGTGCACGGAACTGGGTTATACCTATCGCAGGACCTGGGGCAACCTGCAGAAGATCGAACAGATGCTGGGTTTTCCGCTCCTGGAAACGCACCGCGGAGGGAGTGAGAAGGGGAGCATGCGGCTGACCCCGCAAGGGAAAAAACTGGTGGAGGCATTTGACGCTTTTCATGCCTCCACCGACACCAGCATCGAGAAGGGATTCAACGAACTGATGGAGAAACTGAAACAAATATGAAAATGAGAACGAATATCAAACGGATCTTTGCCGCGATCGCAGCCATGCTGTTCCTCACGGCGCCAGGTTCGTCGGGAGCACAGACGAACAAACTGTCGGGCGACCTGATCATCTTCCATGCGGGCAGCCTGTCCGTCCCGATGAAAGAGGTGGCCAATGCCTTCATGAAGGCAAATCCCGGTGTTAAGGTGTTATTGGAAGCGGCCGGCAGCGTGGCCTCCGCCAGGAAGATCACCGATCTCAACCGGCCCTGCGACATCATGGCTTCGGCCGACTATGCCGTGATCGATAACATGCTCATTCCCAACTACGCCGACTTCAACATCAAGTTTGTGAGCAACGAGATGTGCATCGTTTACAGCGACAAATCGCGCCATGCCGCAGAGATCAATGTGAAGAACTGGTACGAGGTCCTGCTCCGGCAGGATGTTGCTTTCGGCCGGGCCGATCCGAACGCCGACCCCTGCGGGTACCGCACCCTGATGACTATCCAGCTTGCCGAAACCTATTACAAGCGGGCCGGGCTCGTCAAAGCCCTCTCGGGGAAGGACCAGCAGTACATCCGGCCGAAGGAGGTCGACCTGCTTGCCCTCCTCGAATCCGGGAGCATCGATTACATCTTCCTGTATAAGTCGGTGGCCATGCAGCACGGATTGAAATACCTGGTGCTGCCCGACCAGATCAACCTGAAGAATCCCGCTTTCGCTGAACGTTATGCATCCGCCCGGGTGGAGATCAACGGAAAAGAGCCGGGGCAAAAAGAAACCATGAAGGGTGAACCGATGATCTACGGGGTCACGCTGATCAAAAATGCACCCAACAGGGAAGCCGCGATGGCTTTCCTGGAGTTCCTCCTGTCGAAGGACCAGGGCATGAAGATCATGGAAAAGAACGGCCAGCCCTCGGTGATCCCGATGACGACGAAAAACTATGACCTGGTTCCGGCCAGCCTGAAGAAGTTCGTTACCAAACCTTAAACCTCCAACAGCATGAATAAGGTCATTTCGTTTTTACTGGTCCTTGCAGGAGTACTTGTGTTGACCGCCTGTTCTGACGACAAAGAACAGGTCCCTCCGGTCATCAGCCTGGGCACCGGCCCGGAATATACGCCTGACGGCGCCGTCATTAAAACCGGCGGTGCCTTGCATTTCGGGATCACCGTAAGACCCGGCAGCGCCAACATCACCAACCTCGTGATCAAGAAGGTCCTGCCCGGGGGCGAAACCAAAGTCGTTCTGGATTCAGGCATGAACTCCACCGGATTCACGGTTAGCGAAACTTTTTACCAAAACGTTGAAGATACAGCCGACTGGGTGTTCCAGGTCATGGACAAGAACCGTCTTTTTGCCACCACATCCCTGACCATCTACAAAGATCCCAACTCCGAATGGGGCGGGATCTTTGAATACCCGCTGATCGAAATGGGATTCCAGGAAAATCCCACCGCGGGACAATTCCTCTGCTGTTTCACCGGTAAGGTCATGACCGGTGACACGGCCACCCTGTTCCCGGATTCAGTAGATATCGCAACGTATTACTATGAAGACGACAACCTCCCTTCGCCCACGTTCTCCTCTCCGGGAGAAACAGGCGGAGGGATCCTTGAGTATTATCCGTTCATCTCCGGCTGGCCGGTCAAACATTACACCAAGTGGGACATCAGCGTGGATTCGGATCCGGTGCCGGCCGATGCTTACGACGCCTGCCACAACGACAGCCTGCTGATCGTTTCCTACGATGACGTATGGGGCAAACGCAAGTTCAAATGGGCCAATCCGGGCGATATCATCCCCTTCATGACAGCCAGCGGCAAGAAAGGGCTCATTAAAGTGATCACTACCGACGAAAATACAACCGGGACGATCCGGTTCTCTATGAAAGTACAGCAATAGACAAATCATTAGAAACCCACAAAAACCGATGCACATGAAAAAATTTTTACTATTCTCCATGGTCTTCATTACAACGTTCGCGCTGAACGCACAGACCGTCATTACGGGCTGGACATTTCCTGTCAACAGCGGCCCCGACAGCCTGAATGCCAACATGGGCCTCACCGGAAATCTCGGGTATGACATCCGCTTTGAGGGAACCGACACCACGTATGATGTCATTTACTTTGCCGATGGCGCAACCGATTATGCCGCTGCAGCCAAAGGCTGGGACAATGGTGCGGACACTAAATTCTGGTCGATAAAATTCAAAGCCGCCGATTACACCAACTTTAAAGTATCATCCAAGCAGTACAGCACCATTGCCGGAAACGGGCCGAAAGACTTCAAGCTTCAATGGAAACTCAGTGGAGGAACCTATGAGGATGTGCCATCGGGAAGTCTGATCGTCATGGACGACTGGACTACCGGCGTGGTGACCGAATTGCCCGTGCCGATCACCGGTCAGGGCACTTCTTCGGTCTATATCCGTTGGATCATGGCATCGAATGACGGGGTTTTAGGGGGTTCAGTAGCTGCTGGCGGTGAAACGCGGATCGACGATATCCTGGTGACGGCCACCAGCACACTCGGCCAGGAAGAGATCCTGTATACCGACCGGATCTCCGTCTCTCCCAATCCGAACAAAGGCTGCTTCACAGTCCATTCAACCGTTCCGATGAGTTCGGTCCGCATCAGCGACCTATCGGGAAAGACGCTGCATTCAGCGGTCAACTGCGGGACGTCGGCTGCGATCGATCTCCTGAATCCCGCCCCGGGCACCTATTTCCTTTCCGTTAAATTCTCCGACCGCGATTCGTGGTATACAAAGAAGATCGTTGTTGAATAACCGGAATCTTCACTACCTGCTTTTACTACTTTCAGGGATTTTGCTGTTGGGAAGAGGGTATGCACAGGTTCCGGTTTCCGGGACGGTGACCCTCTCCTCAACAGGAAAACCCTTGACCGGGGCTCATGTTGTCGTTTCCGGACTGCGGTCGGGAACGATCACCGACAGCACCGGCAATTTTCACTTTTCCCTGCCGGGGAAAGGGGATTATACCCTGAAAGTCTCCTTTGTCGGATGCACGACTGCGGAACGGAAGCTGCACATCGAAACCATCCCGGTTCCTCCTGTCCTGGTTACACTCGAAGACCTCCCCACGATGATGAACGAGGTCAGCATCGTGGATGAACGAAAAGACCGGTGGTCGGTGAAAGCCCCGATGCGGATGGAGACGATCCCCATGGAGATGATCCGCGACAACCCGGGCCAGCAGATCACCAACGTGCTGGATTACATCTCCGGGGTAAACCTCAGCGGAACAACGGGGATCTTCGGCGGAAGCCAGGTCATCAGCATGCGGGGGCTGAGCGGGAACGACCAGGGCCGGACGCTGATCCTGCTTGACGGCGTGCCGCTGAACAAGGCCGACGGCGGCACGGTGAACTGGAACCGCATCAACCGCGACAACATCGGTGAAATGGTCGTGATCAAGGGACCCGGTCCGGCAAAATACGGCAGCAGCGCGATGGGAGGCGTGATCGAGATGAACTCCGTAAGACCCGAACAACCGGTTGCCGGAGCAATATCCGCATCCTACGGCACCTATGAGACCTTCCAGGGGCATTACTCGCTGGGGGGATCGGTCAAAACCGGGCATAAAGAGGATGCCGTGTTTTACAACCTGAACGGATTTTACAACCGGAGTGCCGGCTACAATCCCGAGATCCCGGAGTACCTGGAACCGGGTGATACCTTTACAACCAATACATATCTCCGGGAAGCGCAGATCGGGATCAGCGGCGGTTATCAGTTCAGCAGCGGCCACCGGATCGAAGCGGGAGCCGAGTTCTACAACGACAAACGAGGCAGGGGGATGCAGATCTACGAAACCGGCGGAGCCTACGACCAGCATAAGAATTATATGGTCCGGTTCCGTTACACGGGAACCCGGGGCCGTTCGGGATGGAATGTCGCGGGGTATTACAACCGTGAAGGATTCCGGCGGATGAACGAGTTCATGAGCGACGGGGAGTATACCCTTTACCTGGTGGAATCCGCACGCACTGACCTGGGCCTGTCGGCCGATTACAACTTCAAAGCCGGCCAATCGCACCTCTTCACCCTGGGCGGCGAATATAAAAAAGGCAGCGTATACGGGCAGGATATCTACTATACTTCGACGGACCTGATCACCAATGCCGGCGAGATCGAACTCTATGGCGCCTATCTCCAGGACGAAATGTCCCTGGCGAACGGGAAAGTCAGGCTCAACGCAGGTCTCCGGTTCAACGCCGCGGTATTCCACGACGGCCTGTTCACCATCGATTATCCTTCGTATGCCGTGGAATACCTCGAGGATTTCCAGGACACCCTCATTCCGCGGCACACCTGGTACGGATTCGATCCGAAACTCTCCGTGCAGTATATGTTCAACCCCGGGTCCAGGATCTACTTTTCCTTCGGAAAGGGGTTCCGGGCCCCGAACCTCGATGACTTGTGCCGGAGCGGAAAACGGTCCGACAGTTTCCGGATCTCCAATCCTGCCCTCGGCCCCGAAAACCTGTACAACATCGAGACCGGAGCTGACGGAACCCTGTTTACCCGTCTTCACCTGTCCGCATCGGTGTACTATTCCCTTGGCGTGGATTTCATCTACCCGGTAGCTACCGGGGATTCGGTGAACATGGGCTATAAGATCTCCCCTGTTACGCAAAAGCGAAACATCAGCCGGGTGCATATCTTCGGCGGCGAAGCGGATGCTGACCTCGCCATCCTCAGGAACATGCATCTTACGGCCGGGTATACCCTGTCGCTGTCGAGAATTTCCGATTACGACCCCGCGGTGGCTGACTCCGCCAGTGACGTCGAAGGCAAGTCGCTGGTCGATGTTCCCGTCAACAAACTCTCGGCTGGCTTCACCTGGACCAACAGGATCCTGTCCGTCAACCTGCTTTACAAATATGTGGGATGGCGGTGGATCAACGACACGAATACGGAAGACCTGCTGATCGGGAGCGCGAAGTTCCCGGCCTATCAGACCGTGGGATTCCGCGTATGGCACACCTTCTTTAAGAAACTGACCGTCGGGCTCAACGTGGATAATCTGTTCGATGAACAATATATCGACTCCAGGTACCAGAAATGCCCCGGACGCATGATCTTTGCAGAAATAAACTTCACTATTTAATCATTTACCTATGAAGCGATTTATAACTTTGACCCTGTTCATTCCGTTCATCACCTCATGCCTGATCATGAAACCCGCTATGACCAACGGACAAGCGCAAAAGCAGCTGAGGGTCGCCATCCCGGCGGCCGATCCGGGCGACAGGAACAATAACTTCTACGACAATGTTGAACTCTATGACCTGCCACTGTCTGTACTGACGGTGACCGGCGAGGTGGAGAATCCAGGCCCGGTTGATTTTTCCAGGCTTCCGGTTCGGACAGTCATCGTCAAGGAAGCCCTCCTGAATCCCGACGGGACCAACCGGTTCATCGGGGCTTACCGGTACGATGGCTACAGCCTGTTCGACATCCTGCAGGATTATGTCCTGGACAAAAAGAACAAGGAGACGTTCCGCCCGATCATTGACCTGTACGTGGTTATCGAGAACGACAAAGGGGAGCAGGTGGTCCTGAGCTGGGGAGAGATTTATTACCCGTCCTGTTTGCACCAGATCATCGTGGCCACCCGCGTGGGACGGATCGTTCCCAGCAAAACCAAGGACCTCTGGCCGTTGCCGGCCGAAGGCAAGCTGGTGGTGGTGAACGACCTGATCACCGAACGTAACCTCAGCAACCCGGTGAAGATCACGGTTTGTTCCTATTCGCGTTCGTTTGCCATAAACCGTGAACTCTCACCCCTCTACTCTCCCGGGTTCACCATCGAAGCCGACGGAGCGAAAGGTCCTGTCGTCACCTCACTTCCTGCTGGGTACCAGACCGAGACACTGCATACGATCTTCTACGGCAAAGGCCGGGGGATCCATTCCACTCAACCCTTTTCCGGGATCTTCCTGCATGAGCTGCTGGCGAAAAGCGTACCGGTCTCTCCCGATGCGCTCAAACACGGACTCGTTGCCGCTGCAGGCATTGACGGGTACCGTTCCGTTTACACCTATAGCGAGATCATGAACCGGAACGACCAGGCGGCTGTTCTCCTTGTACCGTGCGATACCTGCACTGACGGCGGGAAGTACCGGCTGTTTCCCAGCTGTGACTTCTTCTCCGACCGCGCGGTGAAAAGTCTTTCGGAGATCATTGTGACGACACAACCCGAACGCAAATGAAACTCACGGGCCTCCGCACATCCTCCCTGCAGCCGATGAACCTGCTCTTTGTCTTCCTGGGCGGGCTCATTCTTCTGTTTATCCTGGCCCCGCTGCTCGGGATGTTCCTGGCGACCACACCAACCCAGGTGCTGGAGACGGCCAGGGAGACTGAGGTGAGGGAAAGCATCTGGCTTACCATCTGGGTCTCCATGGCCGGAACCCTCTTCTTTGCCCTTGCCGCCATCCCGCTTTCCTATCTGCTGGCCAGGAAGGATTTCCCGCTAAAAAAGCTGGTCATCGGCATCATCGAGCTCCCGGTCGTCATTCCCCATTCCGCAGCCGGGATCGCGATCCTGGGCTTCGTTTCCAGGAATTCCGTACTCGGCAAGATCGGGTCAACCATCGGGCTCGACTTCGTCGGCAGGCCCGCCGGCATTGCCGTTGCCATGGCCTTTGTGAGCATTCCGTTCCTCATCAACGCGGCGCGCGACGGGTTTGCCGGGGTGCCGGTCCGGCTTGAAAAAGCCGCCCTGACCCTGGGCGCCTCGCCGGCACGGACGTTCTTCACCATCTCGCTGCCCCTGGCCTGGAGGAACATCGTGTCGGGGCTGATCCTGATGTTCGCCAGGGGCATGAGCGAATTCGGCGCCGTGGTCGTGGTGGCTTATCATCCGATGATCGCCCCGGTGCTTATCTACGAACGATTCGGAGCATTCGGACTGAAATACGCCCGGCCAGCTTCCGTCCTGTTCATTTCCATTTCACTGATCGTATTCATCGTGCTGAGGCTTCTTTCCAGGGAGAAGAAAGACGAGGGCACCGGCAGGTAACACAGATAAACATCGTATGCTGGAACTGAAGAATATCGCCAAACAGCTGGGAGACTTCTCCATCAGCCAGGTCAGCTTCACCGTCAATGAAGGGGAATACTTCATTCTTCTCGGTGTTTCGGGGGCGGGCAAATCCCTCCTCCTGGAGATGATCGCCGGACTGGTCGCTCCCGATGCGGGAACCATCGCCATGGACGGAAAGGATATAACGAAGGAGAGGATCCAGTCGCGCGGGATCGGACTGGTCTTCCAGGATTATGCCGTATTCCCTCACCTGACGGTCAAAGAGAACGTGGGCTATTCCCTGCATGGCGCTCCCTATACACATGCCCGGAAGAAAGAAATGATCCATGAAATCGCAGTCAGGATGAACATTGATCATCTCCTGAACCGCAAGCCGTCCACTCTTTCCGGCGGGGAACAGCAACGGGTGGCCATCGCGCGGACCTTGGTTCAGAACCCGCAGATCCTGCTGCTCGACGAGCCGCTATCGTCCCTGGATCCGAAACTCCGCGGCGAGATCCGCAGCCTCCTGCGGCAGATCAACCGTGACGGTCAGACCGTGATCCACGTCACCCATGATTATGAAGAGGCGGTTTCGCTGGCCGATACCATCGCTGTGATGAACGACGGACAAATCATCCAGGCCGGAAGGCCGGAAGAGGTGTTCGCACACCCGCAATCGGAATTCGTCGCTCATTTTATCGGCATCAAGAACTTCTACAGGGCTTCCATCGAACGCGACACCAGCGGTGTCCATGCACGGATCAGCGAAGAGCTCCGCTTCAACCTCACCCCCGGCGACTATTCCTCCTCCGGATTTGTGCTGCTCCGGAGCGAAGATATCATCCTGTCCGGAGCCCCTCTTGATTCCAGCGCGATCAATACATTCCGGGGCCGGATCACAGAGATGGTGTCCACCCGTTTTGGGAAAGAAGTGAACATCGACATCGGGGTACCGGTCTACGCACTCATTACCGGCCAGTCAGCGGAACATCTCGGCCTGGAGGAAGGTAAACCCGTGTATATCAGCTTCAAAGCAACAGCTGTTCGATTCATTAGTATCTAAATGATTATCTTTGTGCCATGATTCTCTTTGAGCAGGCACAACAGATCGTACTGGAGAATGCGGGCCGGACGGGCACCGTTCGGGTGGATCTGTCGGAGGCAGCCGGACGGGTTCTTGCCGAAGATATCATTTCAGATATCGACATCCCGCCTTTTGACAAATCGGCGGTGGATGGTTTTGCCTGCCGGAAGGCTGACCTGAAGAAAGACCTCCGAATCCGCGAAACCATCGCTGCGGGGGCCGTACCGAAGCATGACCTGGCGCCGGGGGACTGCAGCAAGATCATGACCGGTGCCATGGTCCCACCCGGTGCGGATACGGTGATCATGGTCGAGGATACCGAAGAGTATATCGCGGGCATGATCCGGTTCAACGGGGAGAAGACGTTATCCAACATCTGTCTGCGCGCTGAAGATATCAGGACCGGCGAAAAAGTCCTTGGAGCCGGGACCCTGGTGCGGCCACAGGACGTTGCCGTTTTGGCTTCCGTTGGGGCCTCGAGCCCGCTGGTGTCGGAGCGCCCCCGCGTTTCGATTATCACCACAGGGGACGAACTGGTGCCTCCTTCCACGGTCCCCGCCGGGTCCGCGATCAGGAATTCCAACTCCTACCAGCTCGAAGCCCAGGTGCGGCGGGCCGGAGGAGTTGCCTTCAACCTCGGAATCGTCGCCGACAACCAACAGTCCATCCGCGAAGTGTTGCATAATGCCCTGGAAAGCAGTGATGTCGTCTTACTTACCGGGGGCGTTTCGATGGGGGATTATGATTATGTGCCCGATATTATGAAATCACTCGGGATCCGGATCCTGTTCCGGACCATTGCCGTACAGCCAGGAAAACCCACTGTGTTCGGCACCATCCGAAACCGGTTGGTCTTTGGTCTGCCAGGGAACCCGGTCTCCTGCTTCGTCCTCTTCGAGATGCTGGTCAGACCCCTGCTGCTGAGCTCCATGGGCTGCCGCGATCCCATCCCATCATACAAACTGAGGCTGGGCGCGGATTTTAAAAGAAGGAAAACAGAAAGGAAAGCATTCATACCGGTAGCTGTTCGTGACGGGGAGGTCTATCCGACAAACTACCACGGATCGGCTCACATCCATGCATATAGCCGGGCCAACGGGATCATCAGCATGGAGATCGGTACGGAAGAGCTGAAAAAGGGGGATTATACCGATGTTAGACCGGTTTAACCGACGGATCAACTACCTGAGAATATCGGTCACCGACCGGTGCAACCTCCGGTGCACCTATTGCATGCCGGAATCGGGGATCCGGCTGATGCCGCACGATGAGATCCTGCGTTACGAGGAGATCCTGGACGTTGTTAAAGAGGCGGTCCGGATAGGCGTCGACAAGATCCGCATCACAGGCGGCGAACCGCTGGTCCGCAAAGGGATCGAATCGCTGGTTGCCATGATCGCGGGCCTGGAGGGAGTGAAGGATCTGGCACTGACTACCAACGGCGTGCTTCTCGGGGAATATGCCAAGAAACTGGCCGAAGCCGGATTGCACCGGGTAAACATCAGCCTCGATACCGTGGACCCGGTAAAATACTACACGATCACCCGGGGCGGTTACTTGCACAAGGTCTTTCGGGGAATCGAGGCGGCCAGGGAAGCCGGCCTGCAGCCGATCAAGATCAACTGCGTGGTCAATCAATCCTCCGGCGAGATCCATGCGCGCGAAGTAAACGAATTCTGCGCCCGGAACGGTCTCGAAGTCCGGTTCATCCACCGGATGGATCTCGCGAACGGCTGTTTCTCAATTGTTGAAGGCGGCACCGGCGGCGACTGCCGTGCATGCAACCGGTTACGCCTTACGGCCAACGGCTTGATCAAGCCCTGCCTCTTCGACAACCTGGCATTCAGCATCCGGGAGATGGGGATCCGGGAAGCGCTTTATGCAGCGGTTGGGATGAAACCGGAAAAAGGAAGTACAAATACCAGTAATCAATTCAACAATATCGGGGGATGAAGAAGCTGACCCATACGGATGCCAAAGGAAAAGCCAACATGGTGGATGTATCCGGGAAACCGGAACAGATCCGCAAAGCCGTTGCCGAAGGGCATATCAAACTCCGGCCCGCCACGCTGAAGCGGATCCGTGAGAACCAGATGAAGAAAGGCGATGTCCTGACCGTGGCTGAGATCGCAGGCATCCAGGCCGGGAAACGGACCGGCGAGCTGATCCCCCTCTGCCATCCCCTGGGAATCGATCAGATCAGCGTCAGGGCGATTCCGGACAAGACCGGGGTCGTTATCCGGGCTGAAGCTACCTGCACCGGGAGGACCGGGATCGAGATGGAAGCGCTGACGGCGGTCTCCGTCGCCCTGCTGACGGTTTACGACATGTGCAAGGCCGTAGATCAAGCGATGATCATCGGCGAAATACACCTTAAAGAAAAAACCAAAACACGCTTGAACACGGATGAATAAGGTCATCATAAAGTCGGTCAACATTTCAGAAAAGAAAGGAACCATCAAAACACCCGTTCCGTTCATCACGCTGAATGAGTACGGTGTGGACGGGGATGCCCATGCCGGACCCTGGAACCGGCAGGTCAGCCTGCTCGGGACCGAAAGCATCGAAAAGTTCGAGTATACAGCCGGACGGAAGATCCATCCCGGCGAATTTGCCGAGAACATGACCACGAGCGGGATGGAGCTGTGGAACTGCCGCCCGCTCGACCGGTTCACCGGGGACCAGGTGGAACTTGAGGTCACGCAAATCGGCAAGGAGTGCCATGGCAATTCATGTTCCATATTCAAAGAGGTTGGCCATTGCGTGATGCCCAAAGAGGGGATTTTCGCCCGAGTGATCCGGCCGGGGATCCTGCGACCGGGTACTGAACTGTCATACCAGCCCAAAGTTTATAACGCGCATATCATCACCCTGTCCGACCGCGCCTTCAACGGGTTTTACCAGGATCTTTCCGGCCCCCGGGTCAGTGAACTGATCTCGGAATTCTTCACTCTTCACTCTTCACTCTTCACTCTTCACTCCTCCCTCCTCCCCGACGATCCCGGCATGCTGAACGTGTTACTGGAACAATGCAAAGCCGATCACACCGACCTGGTGATCACCACCGGCGGCACCGGGATCGGGCCAAAGGACATCACGCCCGATGTGATCCGTCCGTTGCTGGATAAAGAGATCCCGGGATTAATGGACCACATCCGTCTGAAATACGGCGTATCAAAACCGAATGCGCTGATCAGCCGGAGTCTTGCCGGGGTTATGGGAAGTACGCTTGTTTTCGCCCTGCCCGGCAGCGTGAAAGCCGTCAATGAATACATGCAGGAGATCCTCGGGTCGATCTGGCATATGATCTACATGATCCATACGTTGGACGCACATTGAGCCATGGGACAAAAACGCCAACGGATCATCATCATCGGGGGAGGGTTCGCGGGAATTTCGCTGGTCCGGAAACTGAAGAACAGCCCCTATGAGATCATTCTCCTTGACAAGCACAATCACCACAATTTCCAGCCGCTGTTGTACCAGGTGGCCACCTGCGGGTTGTCGGCCGTATCGATCGCAACCCCGTTCAGGAGGCTGTTCCGGGGGTACCGGAACTTCACCTTTTATCTCGCGGAAGTGACGGAGATCAAACCTGAAGCACGCGCAGTGGTGACAACCATCGGCGAGTTTACGTATGATTATCTCGTGATCGCCACGGGATCCGAATCCAATTATTTCGGCAATGACGGCTTCCGGAAGAACAGCCTGGAGATGAAAACGCTTGACGATGCGATTTCGATCCGTAATACGCTCCTGGAGCAATTTGAGAAAGCGGTGATCTATGACCGGCCCGAGGACCAGAAGGTCATGCTCAACTTCATCGTCATCGGCGGCGGGGCTACCGGCGTGGAGCTGGCCGGAGCCCTGGCGGAATTCAAGCGTCACATCATTCCGAAGGATTATCCCTCCCTCGATCCTTCGGTCATGAACATCCACCTGATCGAGGCGGGGAACCGTTTGCTTCCTGCCATGAGTGCAGGCGCTTCCGCCAAGTCAGCCGAATACCTGGAACGGTTGGGCGTCAAGGTATGGCTTTCCACCCTCGTAAAAAATTACGACGGGTTGAACGTCGAACTGACAGACGGGACGATCCTCCGCTCGGCTTTTTTCATCTGGGCGGCTGGAGTCAGGGGCAGGATCATTCCGGGCATCCCCGGCCATGTCGTTGAGAAGAACCGGATCCTAGTGGATGAATTCAACCGCGTGAAAGGAATGGAAAAGTTGTATGCGCTCGGGGATGCCGCCTTACTGCCAACCCCAGCTTATCCGGCTGGAATCCCCATGCTGGCTTTCCCAGCCATGCAACAGGGAACTACCCTCGGCAGAAATTTCCTGCGGATGCTCAACGGGAAACCGCTCAAGGGATTCCG
>DAIRDK010000033.1:0-17901 GCA_036796175.1 Bacteroidales bacterium
TGCGGTGCCGCCTCCGCCGGGGTGGACGACGACACGGTAAACCAGATGTGGCAGTTTGGAGAGGATGCCGGGATTGCCTTCCAGATCAAGGATGATATCTTTGATTATGACCGGTCAGCCGTTACAGGAAAGCCTCACGGGATCGACATCCGCGACCGGAAAATGACCCTTCCGCTCATTTACCTGCTCAATCATTCCGGCGCCACCGAAAAACGGTGGATCATCACTACTGTGAAGAGCTACAGCACGGATGCCGACCGCGTCGGCCACCTGATCCGGAAAGTGTCTGAAGCCGGCGGGATTGATTACGCCCGTGCGAAGATGACCGAATACCGCAACAAGGCCATCGCGATGTTGCACCGTTATCCCGCAGGACCTTACCGGGATTCTCTTGAGAAGCTCGTCATCTATACAACGGAACGTACCACATAGGATG
The DNA here is from genome assembly GCA_036796175.1 of Bacteroidales bacterium. Lineage (GTDB taxonomy): Bacteria > Bacteroidota > Bacteroidia > Bacteroidales > FEN-979 > DAIRDK01. Next base: position 437 of record DAIRDK010000033.1, read on the forward strand.
GCCGTTGGGAAAAATCCGGATCCGGGCAATTTTTCCCTCCTTCGTGTGTTTATAGTCAATCAATTCAAGGTCATGCGTCATCTCCGGGTCCTCCTGCTCTCCTTCATCATCACCTCGCCTTTTATCCTTTCCGCACAGGTATTGCAACTTCCCGAGATTTCCCTGAACAAGGCGGAAAGAGAGCTGGTCCTCCTGATCAATCGTTACCGTGAACAGAAGGGATTACCTGCCATTCCGGTCTCAAAAAATCTGACTTACGTGGCCAGGTTACATGTCCAGGACCTTTCGCAAAACCATCCGTTCAGCAAGCGGTGCAACCTGCACAGCTGGTCCGACAAGGGTCCCTGGACCCCATGCTGTTACACGGAAGATCATGCGGAAGCCGAATGCATGTGGATCAAACCGCAGGAACTCAGCAATTATCCCGGACTCGGATACGAAATCGCTTACTGGACCAATGAACCCCTCAGCCCGGCCGGTTATGCACGGAAAGCGCTGGCCGGCTGGCAGCGGAGTGTTCCGCACAATGTCGTGATGGTGAACCTGGGACGCTGGAAAAGCAAGGCATGGAAAGCCATGGGAGTAGGTGTGTTTGACGGGTATGCGGTCGTTTGGTTTGGGGAAGAAGAAGATCAGGAACAATTAATAATTAATAATTAATAATTAATAATTAATAATATTATAATGGCGAAAATCAGGTATGACCGTAGGATCGCGTATGAACAGAAGAACATTTATCAAGACCGGTTCGGCGGCGGGTTTGTCGCTGACGGCGTTGTCGTTTGCCCCTGAGGTACTGGGGGCCCAGGTGAACGCACTTGCAGATCTGCCAGGTGACTTCGAGTTGAATGAGGCCACCATCAGGGATCTTCAGGAAAAGATGAGGACCGGGACATACACGTCCGTTTCTATTACAAGAAATACCTCGACCGGATCCGGTCCATCGATCAAGCCGGTCCCGTCTTGAACTCCGTCATAGAATTGAATCCCGATGCCCTGGTGATCGCAGCAGCGATGGATGCCGAACGGAAAGCCGGCCAAGTCAGGGGCCCTCTTCACGGGATCCCAATCCTGATCAAAGATAATATCGATACTGCGGACAGGATGCAGACGACCGCAGGGGCATTGGCCATGGAAGGGAACATCGCGGCGAAGGATGCTTTCATCGTACAAAGACTTCGTGATGCAGGGGCCGTTCTCCTGGGCAAGACCAACCTCAGTGAATGGGCCAACTTCCGTTCCGAAAAGTCGACTTCAGGATGGAGCAGCCGGGGCGGGCAAACCAAAAATCCATATATACTTGACCGTAATCCGTTGGGCTCCAGTTCAGGGTCGGGGGTCAGCGTGGCGGCCAACCTTTGCGCGGCAGCTGTCGGGACCGAGACCGACGGATCCATTGTTTGCCCCTCTTCCGTTAACAACATTGTCGGGATCAAGCCCACCGTCGGGCTTCTCAGCCGATCGGGCATCATTCCCATCTCGCATACTCAGGACACTCCCGGACCTATGGCCAGGACGGTAGAGGATGCGGCGATCCTGCTGGGGGTCATAGCGGGAGTTGATCCGGAGGATGAGGTGACGAAAGAAAGCCAGGGGAAAGGATTTTCCGATTACACCCCGTTCCTGGATCACCTGGGGCTCCGGGGAAAACGAATCGGGGTTGACAAGAAATGGAGGAGTTCCCTCGACCGTGTGAACGCTCTGTTTGAGCGGGCCATGAACAAGATGGAAGAACTGGGGGCAACCATCGTGGAGGTCGAGTACTCCGATACCGTCAATGAACTTGGAAAAAATGAATTCCTGGTACTGGAATACGAGTTCAGGCATGACCTGAACAGCTATCTCGCAGCGTCACGGTCAAAGATGCGTTCCCTGAAGGATGTCATTGAATACAATAAGGCGAATGCCGAACAAGCCATGCCTTTCTTCAGGCAGGATATTCTGGAAGGTTCGGAGGCGAAAGGAGGTTTAGACACTCTTGAGTACCAGCAGGCATTGAATACCAATCTTATCACAACCCGGGACCTCATCAAGGGGTTGCTCAGCGAACACAACCTGGACGCTTTCTCAGGGATTACGATGAGCCCGGCAGGATGTACCGATCTGCTGTATGGAGACCATTATGGTGATGCCTATGCAGGAATGGCAGCCGCCATATCCGGATTCCCCCACATCACGGTTCCGTTCGGCTTTGTCTTCGGACTTCCGGTCGGTGTTTCCTTTTTTGCCGGGCCATACAGCGAACCCGGACTGATCCGTATCGCATACGCGTTTGAACAGACTACCAAAGCGCGAACTCTTCCCATGTTCCGGCAGACCCTTGGTGCGTAGCGCCGGAAGACGTCAAAACCTGTTATCTTTGTCCTATGAAAGGGATATTCCCGGTTATCCTCTTTGTCCTGTCGACGCTATTGGTTCCTGCCCAGCGGTTCCATGGTGGCATTATGGCAGGCGGTGTGCTGAGCCAGGTTCAAGGTGAAAGTTACGGAGGGTTCAATAAGCCCGGGGTTTATGCCGGCGGATTCGTGAATTATGATTTCGGGAAGATCCACACCGTTCAGTTGGAAATGGATTTTATCCAGAAGGGAAGTCGCGACAACAACAACCCCGAAGACGGTCCTTATCCGAATTACATTCTCAGGGTCAATTACCTTGAGATCCCGGTGCTTTACCAGGTCCACTTCTTCAAGCGGAAATTTGCCTTCGAGATCGGTCCTGCATTCGATGTGCTGCTGAGTTCATACCAGGAGTACGACGGACTTGAGTCCGATTTTGTACCACCTTGCCGTTCGGTGACCATCAACGGACTCGCCGGTGTTTCTTACAATATCATCCCTAAGCTCAAAGTGGATTTCAGGTTCATCATGTCGATCAACTCGATCAGGCAACCGGGAGATACGAATGACAACTATTATAAACGGTTCGGCACCTGGGGACAATTCAACGATGTACTGGCTCTCACCATTTGGTATACATTCAAATAATGAAGAAGCTGAAGATCGTCATCGGGGTCACCGGAGCCAGCGGGGCCATTTACGGGAAATTCCTGCTTGAGCGGCTGGCTGCCCTGCAGGACCAGATCGAAGCATGCGGCGTGATCTTTTCCGAAAACGCAATAGACGTCTGGAATTTCGAATTAGGCCCTTTTAATCCGGGCGTCATTCCCTTCAGAAAATATAAGACCAATGATTTCTTTGCCCCGGTTGCCTCCGGATCGGCAGGCTTCGATGCCATGATCATCTGCCCCTGTTCGATGGGAACCCTGGGACGGATCGCCTCCGGGGTGTCGAACGACCTGATGACCCGGGCTGCTGATGTCATGCTGAAAGAGCGCCGCAAGTTGATCCTTGTTCCCCGCGAAGCGCCATACAACCTTATCCACATTCGCAACATGGAGACGCTGACCCTTGCGGGGGCAGTCATCCTGCCGGCATCACCGTCATTTTACAGCAAACCGGCGACACTGGAAGACCTGGTACGCACGGTCACGGACAGGGCCCTGATCCTGGCCGGATTTGACGTGTCCGCTTTCAGATGGGGTCAGTAATCTGGCTATTTCCCGGTTACAAACCGGATGTTTCGGACCAGCGTTTCATACCCCGTCCGGATCACCGGGGTTCCATCGAAAACACGGTCAAATTCGTCCCGGGTGAGGTTTTCCCAGTCTCGTTTCCGCATGTGGGTCAAATGGGGATCCGGTAAACAATCGGGATCGCTGTTCACCAGGGGTTTGCTGTTGAAGGGGCACACTTCCTGGCAGATGTCGCAGCCGAAGATCCGGTTGCTGAACCGGCCCCTGAACTCCCCGGGGATGTCACCCTTTATCTCAATGGTGTGGTAAGCGATGCATTTCAGGGGATTAAGCACATGAGGCGATTCCAGTGCCCCGGTCGGGCAGGCTCGCAGGCAACGGTCACAGTTTCCGCAATGGTCGGTTTCAGGAGTGTCATAAGCCGTCTCCAGGTCGGTCAGCAGAATTCCGATAAAGAACCAGGATCCATGGGTCTTGTTGACCAGCAGGCTATTTTTCCCCCTCCAGCCGACTCCGCAACGCTGCGCCCAGGCTTTTTCCATGATGATCCCCGAATCGACAAATGGCCGGCATGTCGAACCGGGAAAAGCGTTTTTCAACCCTGAGGCCAGGTCGTTCAACCTCTCCCTGACCCTGACATGATAATCACGTCCCCTGGCGTAGCGCGCAATCAGGAGGTTGTCTTCGGAAGCGATCTCGATGCCCGAAAAGTAGGAGACCAGCAGGGCGATCACGGTACGTGCTTCCGGCATCACGAGGTGCGGATCCAGCCTCTTGTCAAGGTTTCGCCGGAGATAATCCATGATTCCCCAGTGCTTCTTATCCAGCCAGGTGAGATAATGGTCTTTTTCTTCAGAAAGAGCAATGGCGGAGGAGAGGCCGCAATGATGGAAACCGGCTTTGACAGCCAGCTCCTTGATGGCCCGGGAACGGTCGGAGAGATCCATGGTTTCAGAAGAGTTGCCCCTGGTCGCCCAAAGGAAGCTTACCCAGGTGTTTGAATGCCAGCTCGGTGGCCTCCCGTCCCCTGGGTGTACGCTTCAGGTATCCTTCCTGGATCAGGAAAGGTTCGTAAACTTCCTCGATCGTGCCGGCATCCTCCGACACAGCTGTCGCAATGGTCGTAAGGCCCACCGGCCCTCCCTTGAACTTGTCGATGATCGTGGTGAGGATCTTGTTGTCCATTTCATCGAGCCCGTGCTTGTCGACATGGAGCGCCGAAAGGGAGAACTGACTGATTTCCAAATCAATAGATCCATTCCCCTTGATTTGTGCAAAATCGCGGACCCGGCGGAGCAGGAGATTGGCGATACGGGGTGTCCCGCGGCTTCGTCGGGCGATCTCTGCTGCGGCCCTGGAATCGATGGGGACATCCAGGATCTCTGCCGAACGGTGAATAATTTTCTGGAGGATGTCGGCCGGGTAGTAGGAGAGCCGTGAGTTGATCCCGAACCTCGAACGAAGCGGGGCCGTAAGCAGTCCGGAGCGCGTGGTGGCGCCGATCAGCGTAAACGGGTTGAGCTTGATCTGGATACTGCGGGCATTGGGCCCTGTTTCAATCATGATATCGATCCGGTAATCCTCCATCGCCGAATACAGATACTCTTCGATCAGAGGACTGAGGCGATGGATCTCATCGATGAAGATCACATCGAAGGGTTCCAGGTTGGTCAGCAGCCCGGCCAGGTCGCCGGGTTTGTCGAGAACAGGACCGGACGTTACCCGGATATTGACCCCCAGCTCGTTAGCAATGATGTGGGCCAGGGTGGTCTTCCCCAGGCCCGGGGGACCGTGCAACAGGACATGATCCAGGGATTCTTCCCGTTGTTTGGCTGCTTTGACAAACACCTTCAGGTTTTCAACAAGCGCTTCCTGGCCTGAAAAATCGTGAAAATCGGCAGGGCGGAGGACCCGTTCGATCTCTTTTTCGGCCGGGGAGAGATTGGTTCCGGTAGGATCCAGGTTGTCGTTCATCCGGTTTGGTGAGCCCCGGAAGCCGGGGTACCGGCAAATGTAAGGAAAAAAAAGCAGTATCTTTGAACATCCATGAAAATCATGGATTCCGTGCAACTATTGACGGGAAGAGGCATCTACTATTATGCTGACCAACGATGCTGAATGAAGCGGAGCTGATAGAAGGGTGTGTACGGCACAATCGTAAAGCCCAGTGTATCCTCTATGAGCGGTACGCTTCCACGATGCTCGCAGTGTGCATGAGGTACTCCAGGAACCGAGAGGAGGCGGAGGATCTCATGCAGGAAGGCTTTCTGAAGGTCTTTGACAAGCTTGCCACGTTCAGGGGACAGGGGTCACTTGAAGGCTGGATTCGGCGGATAATGATCAATCTTACTCTCAATTATCTGAAATCAAAGAAGTTGGTTTTTATCGAAGAAGACCCTCAACGGTTGGGCGAACGCCTGACCGACGACTCTATTACCGATGGCCCTGATGAACTGTATTCTCCCGATACCATGCTCAGGGCTGTGCAGGAACTCCCTGACGGATACCGGGTCGTGTTCAACCTTTATGTGTTTGAAGGGTTCAGCCACAAGGAGATCGCCGATGCTCTCGGGATTTCTGAGAATACTTCTAAATCGCAGCTGTCAAGAGCGAGAAGATACCTGCGGAACCACCTGGCAGGCAGGAACAAAGATCAACGGAAAGGGTAAATAAATATGAGTGAAAGAAAGGACATAAAGCAGGAAGACCGGTTGGATGACCTCTACCGGAGATCACTCGGTACGCTCAAAGTCGAGCCCTCCGCCCGGGTCTGGAACCGGATGAGCCGGCAGTTGCTTTGGAAGGAGCTGCTCAGGTTCAACTTTTCCAACCTCCCGGGCTATACCTGGTTGATCCTGGCCGCTGTTGCCGTGATCACAGGGGCGGGGATCTACTGGCTGGCCTCCGGAGAACCGGGTGACACGACACCTTTACCTATCGTTACGGAGCCATCCGCCGGGATGGAGCAACCTGCCAGCACAGGACAACATGCCATTACGGAACAACCTGTCGTCCTCGCACCAGTCACCCCGGTCAGAGTAAAACCTTATGGTCCCGTCCCGGAACAACATGCAGCTGTCGTACAGGAAGAACCCGCTGACTGGTCACCTGTCTTCACCATGACCTCAGCAGTCCCGGCCCGGGAACAGGAGACTCTCCTCCGGATGGAACCGGTTTCTTCCAATCCGTTTGCCTTTGAATCCGTATTGCCTGTTAACCTGGTTGTGGTGCCAAATCCCAAACCGGCACTGACATCACTTGAAGCGACCGGTTCAGGAAAGGTATTGCCGCGATCCCTGGGCATCGGATTGAATATTACCCCTGATATGGTGTATTATAAAAATACGTCCGATTACTTCAAATACGATTATACGCTGGATGCCGGGATTCTGTATAACTTCGGCCGGTTCTACCTGCAGAGCGGAGTCGGGATCGCGTGGTCAAGCGACATCGGGCAGTATGCTGTTTCTGCCAACAAGAACGACAGCGTCGGGTACTATTATTCGGTGGTTTCTTTCTCAGAAGATCCCGGCAACCCCGGCAAGCTGGAATACACCACATCTCTCAGCACGGTATACGACACCAACCAATATATTTTCGATTACAGCACCCGCAATGCATACACTTATCTGCAGGTGCCGCTGGTGATCGGTTACCGGCCCATACTCCGGCCCGCCTGGTCGATGTCGGTGGATGCCGGTGCATTCTGGTCGGTGCTGATCAGCTCCAATGAACCGGAACCCTCGTTCTACATTCCGGAAGGACGTGTGACGAACGTCGAAAATATTACTCCGGCCAGGCTAAGCAATAGTTTCGGCCTGCTTGGGAGCGTCCGCTTTGATTACCGTTTCGCAAAGCAATTCTCACTGATGATCGCTCCCGTGTTCAAATACCATCTTAATGTAATTGATGATACGAATGTTCCGGGCGCCACCCAGCCATGGTCTGTGGGTCTGAGGGTGGGGATCTGGTACCGGTTCGACTTAAAGAAATGACTATGAGAACCCTGATACGAACTTTTTTGATCATAGCCTCCCTGTTCCCCTGCCTGCTTCCGGCACAGGGACCCGGTTTGCCTGCTTCCATCGGGCTTGCACCCGTTAACTGTGAGGCGTCATTCACTTATATCCAGGATACCAATGATATCCTGATCATTAATTTCTATGATGGATCCACGGGTACTATTTCAGAATACTCCTGGGACTTTGGCGACGGCTCTGCAGGCTCCGGCCAGGTGGTTTCTCACTCTTTTCCGGGAATAGGTACCTACAAGGTTTGTCTCACGATTTCTAATTCAGATACTGCCAATTATTGTTCCGACAGTATATGCAAGATCATCGATCTGACCCCTCCCCAGCCAGGTTACCTGCTCGGAGGGCTCCTGTATGCCGGCAATTTCCCGATCAACAATCCATTCAACACCAACGATTTCGGTTATGCTTACCTGTACAGGCTCCAGGCCGGGACGATCCTGCCCGTTGATACGGTATTGTTTGATACTCTGGGTTATTTTTATTTCTTTGATGTACCGGAGGGAGACTATCTTGTAAAGGCCGGGCTCAGACCGAATTCCCATCATTTCAACTCCTATATGCCGGGGTATTATGCCGGATCTCAGGTGTGGAATGAAGCCGATACACTACATGTCACGACCGATTTCTTCCTAGCCCACGTTCATATGGCTCCTCTGCAGGCCTTGATCGCCGGACCGAATTCCATCGTCGGGTATGTCACACAGGACGAACAGCTGATCGCAGGCTCAAGGATCGCAGGCTGTGAGGTCATTCTCAGCGATTCGGCCGAAAACCCGCTCAGAGTGGGATATACGGATGCATACGGGAGCTTCAGCTTTGTGCAGCTGCCCCTGGGTAACTATACCCTTGCCGCGGAGCAAGCCGGTTTCTTTTCGGACGTGGCCAGGCTAACCATCGATGAACTTCACCCGGTTTCCGACAGCGTTGAGATCAAGCTGCACGCCTCGCCGCAGGGGACGCTTTCCGGCCAGGGAACCCTGCCCTTTGATGTGACCCTGTATCCCAACCCGGCAACGGATCAGATAACGCTCGATTTTCGTTCCAGTCGTGACCTGGCTATCCGTTACGAGCTGATCAACTCCATGGGAAACCCTGTACTCCAAAACAATATGGACCTGATGAGGGGCAACAATCATCGTATCATTGATTTAACAACATGTCCCTCAGGACTTTATATAATGCTGATCCGGGAATCCGGGTCGACGGGCCGCTTTGCAGCCAAAGTGATCATTCATTGATCAGGGTCACGGTCAGGAGTGATTGCCGTATTTAATCAATAAAATGATGGAGGGGCCCCCGGTTTCCTCCTTTTTTTTGTGTTTGTTATGTTTTTATTTTATTTTTACAAGGGAATATTAAGAATACTGGTATGCAAGCAGTCGTAGTAGCCGTCGACTTCTCTAATACTTCTATCCATGCGATTGAGTATGCCATTCCTTTGGCCAATAAGCTGAAGTCCGACATCATCCTGGTATGGGTCGATAAGATCAGCCCTTCCGAGTCCCTTTATCCCGATACCTCATCGGAGAACCGCAATGAAGCGAAGAAACGGTTCGAGGAGATCATTGCCACGTACAGCCGCCGGATGGGCAAGAACCTGAAGATGGAATACAAGCTCCGCAAAGGTAAGATTTACCATGAGGTGGATATTCTTGCCAAGAATGAACGAGCGGGACTGATCATCACCGGTTCTCACGGGATCTCCGGTTTCGAGGAATACTGGATCGGGAGCAACGCCTTCAAGATCGTGACCTATGCAACCTGCCCGGTGATCACGGTGAGGCATGATTTTCCCTTGAAAAAATCGATCCAGCGGATCCTGTTGCCGATCGACAGCTCTGTCGAGACGATCCAAAAACTGCCTTATGTCGTCCGCCTGGCGCACCTGTTCATGTCCGAGGTCCATGTGGTCGGAACCCATTCCAGCCACCTGACTTCGATCCAGCGGCTGGCCGAAAAGTATGTACAGCAGTCATCCACTTATCTCTTCTCCCACGATATCAAGTGTGTTGAAGATAATATTGTGGCCACCGACATCACCAAGGCTACGCTGCAGTATGCGAAGGATGTGAAGGCCGACCTGATCGCCATCATGACCGAACAGGAGACCCCTGCGAATATCCTGCTCGGGCCGCATGCACAGCAACTGATCAACCAATCCCCGGTACCGGTGCTCAGCATCCACCCCCAGGAAAATTTCTGCCTGAAATAAATCGTCCATGAAATGTTTTAACCTCCATATTATCCTATTCTTTCTCTTGTTCGCAGCGTTAACGGCACGGGCACAGCAGGGACATGTCGAAGTGATCTGCGATCCCGCCATTGATGCGCTGATCAATAAACATATTCTTGTCAATCAAAATCTGAATGGCATCCCCGGCTATCGGATCCAGATCTTTTTCGATTCCGGGAACAACTCAAAAACCCGTGGCCAAACCGTTTATGAAACCTTTTCGGCCCGTTATCCGGATATTCCGGCCTACCTGACGTTCAAGGCACCCAACTACAAAGTGCGGGTGGGGAATTTCCGCACGCGCCTTGATGCGGTCCGTTTCCTGCAGGAGATCCTTCCTGATTATCCCGGCGCGTATGTCGTCGCCGACCAGATTCATTTACCAACAGTCATTTTAAACCCCGTCGACCATGAATAAGATCATTTCAGCCATCGATTTTTCTGACTGTTCGATCAATGCATTTCTTCATGCATTGTCGATCGCGCAAAAGTGCAAATGCGACCTTGAGATGGTCTGGGTCGGGAAACCAGCTGCACAGAAAGACAAATACATTGATGCCGAGGAGGATGCATCCAAGGATGTGAAAAAGAAGTTTGAAGAGCTGGTCGCCCAGTACCAGCCTGAGCTGCCCGACAATAAGCTGACGTTCAAGATCAGGAAAGGCAAGGTTTACAAGGAAATCGCCGACGAGGCCAAAAGCCTGAAGGCGATGCTGGTGGTAGCCGGTACACACGGCGCATCCGGATATGAGAAGTTCTGGATCGGCAGCAATGCCAACCGGATCGTCTCTGCCTGCGAGTGTCCCGTGATCACCATCCGCGGAGGAATCAATATCAGAAAGCCCCTTCACCGGATCGTGATGCCAATCGACAGTACCATGGAGACACGCCAGAAGGCTACCTTCACGGCTTACCTGGCCAAGAACCATGACGCGGAGGTCCATGTCCTGAAACTGTATTCATCGAAAGTCAAGGCGGTCAGGCAGGATGTTGATTTCTATGCAGGACAAGTGTCGCGGTACATGGAGCAGGAAAAAGTTCCCATTGTGGTCGCGGCCCGTGATGCCGAAAACCTGTCGGATGTCATGATCGCCTATGCCAAGGAAGTAGGGGCCAACCTAATTTCCATCATGACCGACCAGGAAAGCACTACCTCCAACCTGTGGCTGGGACCTTACGCCCAGCAGACCGTGAACCATTCACCGATCCCGGTGCTGAGCATTCATTCCAGGGAGTTGATGACGATCCAGACTTCCTAATACCGGTCGAGGCAATTTAAGTCGGCAAAGGCCACCTTCAACCGTTCCACCATTGATTTTTCGCCTTCCCGCAGCCAGGCCCGCGGATCATAGTATTTTTTATTCGGCTTGTCCTCGCCTTCCGGGTTGCCGATCTGTCCCTGGAGATAGCCTTCGTTCTTCTTGTAATATTTCATCACTCCTTCCCAACAGGCCCATTGCGTATCGGTATCAATGTTCATTTTCACCACGCCGTAAGAAATGGCCTCAGTGATCTTTTCGGGTTCAGAACCGGATCCTCCGTGGAAGACAAAATTGACGGGATTGGGTGGTGTATTGAATTTCTTCTGGATATAGACCTGCGAATTATGAAGAATGATGGGCTCCAGGCGTACATTTCCGGGTTTATACACTCCGTGCACGTTGCCAAAGGAGGCTGCAATGGTAAAGTTGGGACTGACGGAACTCAGCGCTTCATAAGCCATGGCTACATGCTCGGGTTGCGTATACAGCCTGGAGCTGTCGATCCCGGTATTGTCCACTCCATCCTCTTCTCCTCCGGTCACTCCCAGCTCGATCTCCAGGGTCATTCCCATCCTGCTCATCCGTTCAAGGTAGCGCTTGCAGATCTCGATATTCTCCTGCAGAGGCTCCTCCGACAAGTCCAGCATGTGACTGCTGAAAAGAGGATTGCCGTGCTCCTTGAAAAACTTTTCCCCGGCATCTAACAGCCCGTCGATCCAGGGCAGCAGTTTCTTTGCGGCATGATCGGTATGGACGATCACCGGAATGCCGTATAGATCGGCGATTTCATGGATGTGCCTGGCGCCTGAAATGGTTCCCCGGATCGCGATCACTTCGTTATCGTTTTTGAGCGATTTCCCACCGAAAAAGATGCCTCCTCCGTTCGAGAACTGGATGATGACCGGGGAATTGACGGTTCGGGCGGCTTCCATCACCGCATTTACGCTGTTCGTGCCGACCACGTTCACGGCGGGAAGTGCGAACTGGTTTGCCTTTGCAATGCGAAATATCTCCGTCACGGCATTGCCCGTAGCAACGCCTGGAGCGACCTTGGTTGATATTTTTTCTGACATAGTGATAGACTTTAAGTTATTCCCAAAGATAATTATTTTTTTGGAGGGGCGAGTCGCCGACTCGCCGTTACCTATCCTGGTCGCCGATCTCCTTCAGGATCTTGTTGACATCCTCTTCTGTCCTGGAGAGTTTGTCCTTGCAGATCCGGATCAGTTGCCCGGCGCGTTTGATCTGTTCCGACAACTCGTCCACCGGGATATCGCCACGCTCGATGTCGGACACGATTTGCTGAAGTTCTGCAAACGCTTCGCTGTAAGTTGTTTTTTCTTTCATCTGTCCGTCCTATTTGACAATGCTTCGGATGGTTCCGTCGTACAGACGGGTTTCTATCTCGTCACCGGGTGTAACAGCTTCCCGGCTGGTCAAAGGTTTCCCGTTTTTCAGGGTGATGCTGTACCCGCGTTTCAGGACCAGAGACGGGTCAGTGAGACGGATTCGGGTTTCGATATGCCCGATCTCCTGGTTGACGAGCGCCAGCCGCCTCATGACTGCTGAAGAAAGCAAGGCCCCTGCCGATTTGAGTTCAAGGTGGTGTTCGGAAAGCAGTCGAAGGACGCGATTCCCGATGTTCTTTTCCGCATCCCGGACCGGTACGGAGAAGTTGTGGAATTTCTGGATCAGCAGATCTGCCAGTTCGGTTGGGGTGATGGCATTTTGGAACGCCACCATTTCCGTTACGGTCTCGTTGGTGGAATGGCCGATGCCGGTCAGTACCGGGATCGGGAACAGGGCGACCTCCCTGGAGAGGCCCAGGTCATTGTAACAGGAGAGTCCCACGTCACCGCCGCCGCCGCGGATTATGGCTACCACATCGAAATGATGCGCCACTTTCCGGATCCGATGGAGCTGGCCGATGATCTGTCCTGCTGCCTGGTCTCCCTGAAGCAGGGCCGGGAACAGCATGATGAAGAACCTGTAGCCCCAGGGATTCTGAGCTGTCACTTTGGTGAAGTCGGCGTAACCTTTGCTGGTCTCCACCGAGATGACCGCGATCCGTTGCGGGAGCATCGGCAGGTATGTGTTTTTGTTCCGGTCGAAGATCCCCTCCTTTTTCAGGGTGCTGATGGCATGCTGTTTCTCACGTTCCAGTTCGCCCAATGAGAAAGAGGGATCGATATCGAGAATCCGGAGTGCGAGTCCGTAAACCGGGTCGAAGGTAACTTTGGCCTGGAACAGGATCGTGATGCCGTCCCGGATTGGTTCGTTCAGTATTTCCAGGAAGGTTTTGTTGATCCGGTTGTAATCATCTTTCCAAAGATTTGCCCGCATCTGGGCGATCACCCGGCCGTCATGCTGCTCCACCAGTTCGGGGTAACAGTGGCCCGAGTGGGGGTACAGGTTAAGCCTGTTCATCTCAGCTTTAATCCAGATCCGGTTCGAATGCCGCTCAACCAGGGTTTGCTGGATGTCAAGTGTGACCTCCCGCAACGAAAAAGCGACACGGCCGGCGATTTGTTCCGACATGGCTGTTCAGATCTGTTGTCTTCCGGCTGGTATCCGGATTTACTGAATGATAATCTGTTTTGTGATGACCTGATCCCCGGTGGTCAGGGAGAGGATGTAAACACCCTTGCTGAACCGGGTCATATCGAGTATCTGCACGAGGGCCTGACCCTCGGAACGCAGAGTTGAATGATAGCACTCCCTTCCGTCCATGGAGGTCATCGTAAACCGGCCCTCTGTTCCGGCGGGCATGGTCACCGTCAGTGTGACGTTCTCATGTGCCGGATTTGGAGAGACCGTGAACCCGGATTTCCCGTTCATCGGATTTCCGATCCCTGTGCAGGCATCGATGGTAATGTGCTTATTGCAGAAGATCTTTCCGCCGCATGGGGGAATCCCGAAGATCACCAGCTTGATATCGACGCCGCCATTGGCACGATCCTGCGGACCCGGATAATAAAGGGTATTCAGGGAGTAATGATCGCTGAACGTGCCGTCACCCAAGGAACCCCAAACGAAATGCTTGTAGTTGTTCGCTGTTCCGTTCAGTTCAACTGCAGTCAGCCAGTCGCAGACAATGGTATCGTTGCCGGCCGATCCGCTGGGGGCCGCAACCACATTGACCCAGGCCGTATCGTAATTCATATGAATCCCGTCGCTGATGGCGACAATGTAGGTCGTCGTATCCAAAGGAACGACGATAGGGTTTTTCTGGTCGGAGGTGAATCCTGCAGGAATGGAACTCCAGCTGTATGTGTAGTTGCCTGATCCTCCATATGCCATTGCATCCAGCTGTGACGTATCTCCCTGGCACAGCAGAGCTGGATATGCCGAAGCAGCAGTTGAGAAATTATTCTCAAACGTAAATCCTGCGATCCGTGTCTGCCAGTTGCTGGTTCCTGTTGTGGCATAATATTCTTCTGTGAACCAGAAGGTGGTGGGCGCATCCGGATCTACCGACATGCCACTGTAGTCGCCCCACCTGCTCCTGCCGCTCCAGATCCCGGTCTGGCAACCTCCCCCCGGGACAATCGTTCGTTCGGCGATCGACATGGTATTGAGAGGATCGTTCTTTTTTCGTCCTGTGTAACGGATGGACGGGTACAATGACGGACCGGAAACGGAGAATCCCAGCGCGATGGATCCGGCAGTATCCATGGCGATACTTCCCATCCAGCGTGAATTCTGGTCTTCGGGTGCATAGGTAGCCTCCTGGTAGATGGTCCACGGTCCGGATGTTTTCCGGAATTCGTACCAGCGGATGCCTGATTTGTCGCCACCGGCACTCACGGTATGGTTGACCACCATCGATGCATGATCGCTGAACCGGCGGTATTGCAACCGGTACATGAGCCGGTCGCCGAGGGATTCCAGGCGGATGCTGGTCCCCATCTGTTCGATCCCGTCCTGCAGCATGTCGAATGGTGATATGTTCAGGTTGAGCAGGTTGCCGAATGTTGAAGCCCCGGGATTGGCAAAATCGGCATGGAACTCGTAGATCCCGAATTTTTGGGGGCTTGAGAGTTTGACATATCCGAAATAATTGGGTGTTCCCATGTCGGGGAACGTGCCGTCGCAGTCGGCCGGATACAGGGTGATGAATCCTGCGCTGCCGGGAGGGATGTTGAATCCGACCATGACAGCATCGGGGTCGCCGGCGAGCATGGCGGTGCGGTCGAACGCATAGGCGCCATTCCCCAGCCAACCATTCCCGAAAAAGTTGCAGGACATATAATACC
The DNA here is from genome assembly GCA_036796175.1 of Bacteroidales bacterium. Taxonomy (GTDB): domain Bacteria; phylum Bacteroidota; class Bacteroidia; order Bacteroidales; family FEN-979; genus DAIRDK01. The sequence goes on from DAIRDK010000033.1 coordinate 15,754, forward strand.
CGTCGGGCCAAACGCCGAATTTCGGATAATCGTTCATGTGATCGTATTCGTATTGGTAGCGGTACCAGGATCCCATAGGATCGGCAGTCTGCGAGATCGCGATCATCTGGTAAAAGGGCCCGGACGGGTAATTCGGCAGGGAGAACTGTGAAAAGAGCCAGCGGTCGGCCATTTCGTCGTACAGGACCACCGCATCACCGCTGTTCTCATTGTTGGGCATGCCGTTCCATACAGAATTGTTCAGCACCGGGCCGAAGATCCTGCCGCCCGATTTATTGAAGATCGCATAGGATGCATTGACGACCTGGAAATAGTGGTTGGGGCCCACTTCGCCGTAAGTATCGGGGGGCACATAGCCGTTTACGTTCCATAACCCGTCGAAATTGCTGACGATGGTATCGGTAAAGGTATTCCCGAATTGTCCCTGCCGGGTAGGATCCGGAGCATGGCCCAGGCCCTGCCCTTGCAGGATGTCCACTTCACTGCCAAATTGGTTGGGTACGACCCCGTCCTTCCAGGAACGGTCCACGATCCCGGGATTTTCCTTCACCATATCGCGCAGGGGCGGCGATACGTCAAAATAAACGGGGTGGGAAAACACCGGTTTTAATGATGATTCCTGGGCAATGGCACCACCCATCGCAAGGAGGATTAACAGGATAAATACAGAACAATACTTCATGCGGATCAATGATTTTGAGGGTGCAAAGGTCGGAATTCTTTTTATCTTTACGCACCTAAAAACAAACAAATATGAAACGATTTGCAACCGCCGTGTGGCAGGGAACAGGAAAAGAAGGAAAAGGAATGGTCTCCACCCAAAGTGGTGTACTGAACGAGACGCAGTATTCATTCAGCTCGAGGTTTGAAGAAGGGATCGGCACAAATCCCGAGGAACTCGTGGCGGCTGCTCATGCCGGCTGTTTTGCCATGAAACTCAGCTTTAATATCGATGCAGCCGGTTTCACCGCAAAAAAATTGGAAACCAAATGCGTTGTGACATTTGCCGACGGCAAGATCGCCGAATCACATCTGATCCTGCACGCCTGGATCGATGGCATTTCGAAAGAGAAGTTCGACGAAGCCGTAAAAGACGCTGAACTGAACTGCCCGATCTCCAGGTCGCTCAATACGAACATCACTGTCGAAGCAACTCTCAATTAGAAAATTTTAAATCCCAGGCTCACCGTGAACATGTTGTTCTTGGTGTTGAAATTCCAGTTTTCGACCTGTTGGATCATTTCGTTCAGGCCTGCCTGGTAGCGAACGTCCAATGTAACGAACCAGATATCGGCTCCAAGGCCGGCCTGGACGTACCAGTTGGTGGTTTTCAGGCTGGCGCTGGTAATCGGTCCGGTGACATCTTCAAGGTTCTTGATCTTGGAGTTGACCACGAATGACATCATCGGCCCGGCCATGATCCGGAGATTGAAGTGATCGTTGTTGATGATCCGGAAGCCCACGTTCAGGGGCACATCCAGCGTTCCGATCGTCAGTTTCTGGGTCCAGCTTGCCTTGTTGAGCGGGTCGTTATAGGCATACTCGGCGCCCTGTAGAGTGTAGTAAAGTTCGGGGCCGAAGTACACACGCTTCCCAATCCGGGCAAAGACGCCGAAGTGCATCCCCGACTTGAACTGGTCGGTAATGGAATCAAGGCTCGTACTGAGCTTGTTCCCATTGTAACCGATCTTGATCCCGAAATTGATCTTGCCGAAGGTCGTTCCCGCAACCAGGAGAAGAGCGATAAAAAGGACTATTTTTTTCATGTTTTCAGATTTTGAATGACAATACGGATTTGACATAACAAAGAAAATAATTTTCCGGGCATTCCAAAACGCGGGCATGACAAATTTTTAACTTTGGTCCACGTATTCTGCTGCTATGCCCACCCGATGTGTAAACATTCCGAAATTTCGGAATTTCAAAATTTCTCTTGTTCTGCTCCTTTTGTTAACCCTGCCTGCCATTCCGGCCCCCGCTCCGGGCGTGATCTGGCCGGAAGGTACGTACATGACCTCGATCCCCCTGAAACGGGCCGGCCGGCTTTGCATGGTGGAAGCCACAATTGATGGAGTGACAGGCAACCTGATCTTCGATACGGGGGCTACCGGGCTGATCCTGAACAGCACCTATTTCCGGAACGCCTGG
>DAIRDK010000034.1:0-17897 GCA_036796175.1 Bacteroidales bacterium
TCCGGGTTCGTTGAAACCGATGTGGCCGGTTCGTCCGATGCCCAGCAACTGGAGGTCGATGCCCCCGGCTTCCGCGATCTCCCGGTCATACTGCTTGCAATGGGCAATGACGTCGCCGGGATCGATATTCCCTTTCGGAATATGAATGTTTTCAGGCAGGATGTCGATGCGGTCGAACAGGTATTCATGCATGAAGCGGTGGTAGCTTTGCAGCGAGTCGGGGTGGATGGGATAATACTCGTCCAGGTTAAAGGTGATCACATTCCGGAATGAAAGCCCCTCTTCATGGTGAATGCGCACCAGTTCCTCGTAGACCTTGACCGGTGTCGACCCGGTGGCAAGTCCCAGGACGCAGTTCCTTCCGCCTTTGGCGCGGTCGGTGATCATCGTGGCGATCTCGCGGGCCACCATTACGGAGGCCTCTTCGGCATCGTTCACGATCACCGTGCGGATCTTCTCGAACCGGGTGATCTCTTCAAAGGTCTCCGCCACAGGCGGGACCAGGGTTGTGTCGTCGATCCTGAATTTAATTTTCATGCTTCCTGGATTTCCCGAAGACCGCCAGGCCGCCTTCAGCTGTCTCTTTGTAGATATTTGGCAGGTCGTGGCCCGTGCGTTTCATCACCTCGATGACCCGGTCGAAACTGATGATATGGTGTCCGTCCGACAACAGGGCATACATGTTTGCATCCAGCGCCCGTGCAGCGCCGAAGGCATTCCGCTCGATGCAAGGGATCTGGACCAGCCCGAACACGGGATCGCAGGTGAGTCCGAGAAAATGTTCCATTGCGATCGAAGCCGCATACTCCACCTGCTGTGGCGTTCCGCCGAACATCTGGGTGGCGGCGGCCGCCGCCATGGAACTTGCACTCCCTACCTCTCCCTGGCAGCCGACTTCCGCTCCCGAGATCGACGCGTTCGATTTGATCAGGGTCCCGATCAGGCCCGCCGTAGCCAGTGCGCGCACGACCTTCCGGTCCGTAAATTCATATTGGGTCTTCAACAAGTACATCACCGCGGGGAGTACGCCGCAGGAACCGCAGGTAGGAGCGGTGACAATAGTGCCCCCTGCAGCATTCTCTTCCGCAACAGCCAAAGCATAGGCGAAGGTGAACGAACGGCGGCTCAGCGTTCCCTTGAAGCTTTTGGCTTTGATGTAATACGAAGCGGCTTTCCGCGGCAGGTTCAGTCGTCCCGGAAGCACCCCCTCCTCTTCGATCCCGCGTAACACGGCTTGCTGCATGACTTTCCACACCTCTTCCAGGTACTCCCAGAGACCAGGACCTTCATGCATCTCCACGTATTCCCATAACTGCCGGCCATTCTCTTCGCACCAATCGATGATCTCCGATAAACGGTGCATCTTATAGATCTTTCTCGACGGATCCCGTTTCCCGTCGTCGTCGATGTCGCCCCCGCCGATACTGTAAGTGGTCCATTCGGCCCGCACATGCCCGGCCTTGTCCAGCGCTTCAAATTTCATCCCGTTGGGATGAGCCGGAAGGAATATCTCCGGCTCCCAGACGATTTCAACAGGTACCGGGGCCAGGCCGGAAGCGATGGCCTGGTCGGTCATGTGCCCTTTCCCGGTGGCAGCCAGGCTGCCATACAGGGTTACCCGCACGTTCGGGATGCCGGGATTTTTCGCCCGGAACTGCTCGGCCGCTTTGCGGGGACCCATAGTATGGCTGCTTGACGGGCCCTGGCCGATCTTGTAGATCTCCTTTACTGATTCCATTGATCCTGCTATTCGATCCTGAGGCTGTCAACAATGTACTTTGTTTCACCGCGCCACGGGAGGATGCCGTTCTTCTCCCGGTAATGGATGACCACCATTTTCCCCTGGGCCTGTTCGAGCCGGTGGGCAAGTGGCTCGTCAGTTACGGAAAAGAGGAACTTCTCGGAGGCAATGGGCACATCCTTGGTCGTTGCCACACTGCTTAGGATCATCTCTCCTTCGTATGTTTTGAAAACATTCCCTTTATACGAAAACTTCTGCAGAAGTCCTGCCCTGTAACCAAGACTGTAAGAGTAAAAATATTTCCAATAGACGAAGCCCGAGAAGGCCAGGAGGATGATCACGATCATCCAGATCACGAATTTTTTCATACTCGCTGAATTGATGGTTCAAAATTAGAAAACTTTATTGACCTCACCCCCCTGCCCCCCTCCCCTTGGAGGGGAGGGGGGATAGAGGTTCCTGATCGCTGCCATTCTACCATTGGTGGAACCGCTTCGCGGTTCGGTTTTCCCTGTCTTTCATGCAGCAACGACCCCGTAGGGGTCGGATCTTGGTAGCGAGGTGAGCGATGCAGATAATTCTCCCCCCTCCCCTCCAAGGGGAGGGGGCAGGGGGGTGAGGTCAGTCTGCCGTATGGGATTTCCGGAATATCACCGGCAGCAGGGGCAGCACCAGCATATTCATGACCCCCAGAATAACGAACGTCCACCGGTACCCCACGAGGTCGGCGAGCCCTCCGCTCACCACCATCCCGATGCTGGAACCGATATTCGCCATCGCCATGAGGATGGAGAACATCGATGCCGCGATCCGGATGTCGGTCACGGCCATCGACGTGGCAAAAAAGGCGGTTTCGTAATATCCGTAAGCGATGCCGAACAGGAACACCAGCGGCCAGGCCATGTCCGGGCCGGTCATGCTGGCCAGGATCGTCACCGAGCCGAAAGCCGTAAGCATGGCGCCGGTTAACGCTTTACGGTCCCCGAAGCGGTCGGTGAACCGCCCCCCGGTCAATCCCCCGACGATCACTCCGGCACCCCAGAGAGCTGTATAAAACCCGGCCAGCATGTAAGAGATGCCGAACGAATCCCGGAGGAACGGATTGACCAGCTCGTTGCTGCCGTTGGTGATCAGCGTAAACAAGGCGCCCAGCATGCCCAGCGCGATGATGTCCCTGCGCTTCAGGATCCGGAACGCGTTCCAGTTGAATTTGGCCTCGGGGAGCTTCGCCGGTTCCTTCATCAGGAAAACCAGGGGCAACGGCAATAAGCTCATGGAAGCAAGCACCAGGAAGACCCAGGTCCAGTTCGCCTGCGAAGAGATGATGCCGAGAAGGCCTGCGATCAGCACAACCCCTGAGGCCCGCCCGGCGACCATGATGCCCTGTACCCTCCCTTCGTCCTCCCGGGGCGTCGTATCGAGGGCAAACCCGTCGGTGCACGTGTCATATACGGCCATGCCGGCCACCACGAGGAAGCCAGTCAGAACCATCCAGCCAAAGGAATGGACGGGATGAAGGTACGGAAAGACCAGGATCCCGGCCGTTTGCATCAGCAGCCCGATGACGATATACGGTTTCCGGTGCCCCATTCCGAAGAGGCTGACCCTGTCGCTGAGCATTCCAATGAACACCTTGAGGATCATCGGGATCACGGCAATGGCTGAAAAGAGTCCTACCTGGCTCATGGTGAGGTGGAACGAACGGAGATAAATGGCGTTCAGCGAAGTGAAATAGGACAGGATCGCACCTTCGGCAAAATAGAGCAGAGCAAAGGCAAAATACCGGAGCGGAATGTTACGGGTCATTGCAACCAGCCAGGATAAATGCGGAGGTTCAAAAATAGAAAATTGCTGCATACCAATATCTCTTTTTTCTAAATTAGCAGGACCATTAAAATCCTGCTCTATGAAACATCTACTTGTAACCCTTGCCGTCACACTGAGTGCCTTGCTGACGGCTGCCCAAACCCATCCGGAGGCCGACCTGAACGGCAACCGGGCTCTCCCCGCCCCCATGCAGGCTGTCCTGCCCCTGCAACCAACCGATGCAGGAAACGACTGGGTCTCGGTCGGACCCTTCGGCGGAGATGTCACTGACCTCGCTGTCAATCCCATACAACCGCTGTCGGTTTACGCCACAGCCGGCACGCCGTTTTACAGCAGCGACGGAGGAACGAACTGGACCCCAATGGACGCCTTGCTTCTGAAAGCCGGAGGCCCGATCAACGCCATCGAATGCGCGGCCAACGGTGTCCTGATCGCCACCGGGACCTACGTTTACGGGAAAGTCTTCCGCTCCACCGATAACGGTTCCACATGGCAAAGCCGGACGATCCCCGTGGCCACCGCAGCCCAGTGCATCACCATGGACCCGAACGACACCAACACCATGTATGTCGGATTGGTCGCCATCACCGGCGCCGGTTCGAATCTCGCCATCGTCAAGTCGGTGAATGGCGGGGTGAACTGGACGGCCATCGACATGACCACGGTCTTTCCCGACGGGTATGGCGTGGTCAGCATCGCGGTTGATCCCGATAACAGTCAAACGGTTTTCGCCATCGCCCAGGAAGGATTCAGCAATGCCCTCCTGGCCGCAAGTTTCGATGGTGGAGCTACCTGGGAAGACCGGACCAACAACCTCCCGTCTGGAATCCCTTACAACAAAGCGGCTATCGGCGGGGGAAAAGTCTATGTCGCGGGCGGACAACTGTTCGGCTCCCAATACATGGGGGTCTATCAAAGTACCAACTACGGCCTCACCTGGACCAACATCTCCCAGTCCTTCCCGAATAAAGTCTCCAATACAATCGTGGTTGATCCCTCTGATCCGGATCGGCTCTTTGTCGGAACAGAAGGCGATGGCATCTATACCTCCGGCGACGGCGGCGGTACCTGGAACTACACCACTGTCGGCGCGGGTGAGGGCGGGGCAGCCCGGACGATCCTGTTCAGTCCCGGATCAACCGATACGGTCTTTGCCGGGTACCTGAGCATCGGCATATGCCGCAGCATCGACGCCGGAGCCGGATGGGATTATTCCAGCAACGGCATGGCCACCCTCCTTGTAAACGATGTCGAAATCGATGCAAACGACCCGAAGGTGGTCCTGGCCAGCTTCGAGGCCCAGAACTCCGGCGGATGCTACCTGTCCAATGATACCGGCCACACCTGGTCGCTGGTCACCGGCTTGCCGGGCACCCGCTTCACCAAGGTGGGCGTGTTTGCCGACGGGGCGCTCTGCGCCTGGTCGAACGGGCCCTCCACCGTGGCCCAGGAAGGACTTTACAAATCGACTGATCACGGGGTGACGTGGACCAACATGGGACCGAATGTAGGGACCCTGTTCGAGACCGAGATCGCAGCCCTGGCCACATCGGCCACGGACCCTGACCTGGTCTTCATCGGCGGGAACAATTTCGGCGTGAACGGCTGGAAACCAGTGATCCACCGCAGCCGGAACGGAGGCGGGTCATGGGAGAACGTCTTCATCGGGACCGAGGATTTCGATAGCTTTACCTACCTGTTTATTGACCCGAATTCCAACGACCAGGTCATCTATGCCGGCATGAAATCCGAAACGGCCGGAGCCCTGCTGAAAAGCACGAACGGGGGAGATACCTGGGAAGTGATCAGCGGAGGCATCCCGGGACCTGAAAAGTGGTTCGGTGCAGTGATCTGCTCGCCCGATGATTCACAGACTGTCATGGCCGGCACCGGCGGCTATGGTACAACCGGCAGCTTATGGCTGTCGCCTGACGGCGGGAATACCTGGTCGCCGTCGGACCTGTCCCTCGGAACCTATTCCAAGGTACAGGACCTCTGCGTCAATCCGGGTTATACCGATGTCATCTATGCTGCGACCAGCGACGACGGGGCCTGGCTTTCGGCTGATGGCGGACAGCACTGGGAAGTGACCGGCGACGGCCTGCCGGCCAGCAATATCACGGGTTTTTCAGGTCCCTGGAACAACGGTTCGGGATGGAACATCTTCGCATCTACATATACAAATAGCATCTACCGTACCCTCATGTATGATCCGACCCTGGGTGTGAATGATCCGGGAGCGGGATCCCGGCTGACGGTCACGCCCAACCCGTGTGACGGCAATTTCAGGATCCATGCCGGCCCTGTTTCGGGGCAGGTGACCCGTGTCCGGATCTTCGACGCAACCGGCAGAATGGTAGCAGAAATCAACAACCCGGAACGATCCGGCGATCTGATCCCGGTCCATGTGGATCTGGCCCCGGGGGTGTACGTTGGTCGCATAACCGGTAAACAACACCAGGGAACTTTTCAGGTGATGGTCATAGAATAGCGGGATGACTGGATAACAGGATGACAGGATTTGATCATTACTTTATCCTCTTATCCTGTCATCCTTCCATCCAAAAAAAATTTCCTCCCAATCTTCAAATTTGCTTCTCCTTACTTTACCTTTGTCCTATACCAAACCATCAACTCAAGTATTAACCAAATTCTGGAATTATGAAAAAACTCTCCGCTTTTCTTTTCTTCCTCTGCATGGCGGGATTTGTTTCAGCACAAATCTACCTGTCGGAGGATTTCAGTAGTAACCAGATGCCGCCTGCCGGCTGGACCATCGACGCTTACGCGTCACAGTGGTCGTGTGCCGCAAGCAATATAGCCGGAGGCACGGCTCCGGAAGGGAAATTCAGCTATGTCAATGTCATCAACGTAACACGTCTTATCTCCCCGGTGGTCGATCTTACCGGTCTTACCACCGTAACGCTGATGTTCAACCACATGTACGACTGGTTTGCCAATCCCGCCCCGAAGGTCGGGGTAGCCACCCGTTCGGGCGCCGGACCCTGGACCACCGTGTGGGAAGTAACCCCGACCGGGAACATTAACGCAGAGACCAAGGTTTTCACCATCTCGAATCCCGACGTGGGCGCAACTTTCCAGTTCTGCTTCTTCATCGACGGTAACTTCTACAACCTCGACTATTGGTATGTTGACAATATCTTCCTGATGACACCTGCCGCTCTTGACGGAGCGCTGACGGGCATCAGCCTGCCGACCTACGTGGAGATCAATGATCCGGTTGACCTGACCGGCCAGGTCAAGAATCTGGGATCGACGCCGATCACTTCGTTTGATATCGCTTACTCGATCGACGGGGGAACACCGGTCATTTCCTCCGTGACGGGGGTCAGCCTCGACCTGGGCGAATCGTATGACTTTACTCATGACACCCCGCTCGAATTTGCCGACCCGGGGACCTATCTCGTCCAGGTGAACATCCAGAACGTGAACGGCAGCATCGACAACAACCCGGATAACGACTCACTGGAAACCCATGTCGGAGTCGTACCCTGGGTACCTGCCAAAAAGGTCTTTTGTGAAGAGGCTACGGGCACCTGGTGCGGCTGGTGCGTGCGCGGCATCTGCTTCATGAACTATATGGCTGAGACCTACCCCGAAACCTGGATCGGAGTGGCCGTCCACAACGGCGACCCGATGGTGGTGCCGGAATGGGACGACGAGATCCCCAACATCATCCCCGACTTCCCCGGCTATCCAAGCGGTACCATCGATCGTGTCAAAATGTGGGATCCTGAAGAGTTTGAGGCCGGCTACCTCGAACAGATGGCTGCGATCACACCGGCTTCAGTCGAAATCGTCAACTTCTCCTACGATCCCGGAACGCGGCTTTGCTCCTTTGACGTACAGTCGGAGTTCGTGGTCGATATTTACAATGAATTGCGGTTTGGCGCCGTGATCATCGAAGACAGCCTGTGGGGAACTACCAGCGGTTGGGCGCAAAACAACTATTATGCCGGCGGCGGCTACGGCGCCATGTGCGGCTTCGAAAGCCTTCCCTCGACCATCCCCGCTGCCGACATGCACTATGATCATGTGGGGCGGGCGATCCTCGACGGCCCTTACGGAACCGAAGGGAGCATCCCCCTGCCCATCACTGCGGGTTCGACCCGTTCCTATCACTATGAGCTGACTCTCCCCTCCGACTGGATCTTCGAAAAACTGCATTTTGTCGGACTGATCATGGACCAGACTGCAGGTGTGATCCTCAATGCGAACGACCAGCTGACCTGGGTAGGCATGAGCCAGATCAGCAACGAGTTGAAGCTGCGCGTGTTCCCGAACCCTGCTGCGGATAAAACCACCGTTCAGTTCACCCTGGATAAACCGGCGGTGAGCACCATCCGGATGTTCGACCTCTCCGGACAGAACGTTCTCACGCTCGAACCTGCCGCCTACCCTGCCGGTGTCAATCAAGTGGACCTTCCGCTTACGTCCCTCAGCCAGGGATTCTATTTCGTTGAAGTCACCGTGAACGGACATACCAATGTCCATAAAGTGGCGGTAACGAAGTAAGCCAATGGTGAAATAGTGAAATGGTGAAATGGTGAAGATACCGTTTCACCATTTCGCTTTTTCGCTATTTTCACCTTCTAAAAACAACTAACACCCGACTGCCATGACGAACTCATCCAAACCCTGTATCCATTTTTTATTGACGGCTGCATTCACAGCATCGGCTGTAGCTGTCAGCATATTATTTTATAACCTGATGATCCCCGGATCCGGAACGTCGCCCATCCCTTCCGGACCGGTCGTTCAGCAAAATACCGTGACTCCCTATGCCTTCAGCGATACCTACGACTATGTCCGCCCCGTCCTGCTGTTCCTGGTGATGATCCTCGGCATGTTCTTCAACCAGCTCTTCGAAGCGTTGCAGAAACAGAAAAAAGAGGGCAAAACCACCGTCAATATCGGGGAGACGTTTAAGAACGGATTCAAAGGGATCACCTTCTGGATGGCGATCGTCGTTTCACCGATCATTTACTTTTGCACCTATTTCCTTGTCAGCACGATCCCCGACGACAAAATCGCGTACTTCTATGCCTTCCAGAACGGGTTCTTCTGGTACTACATCTTCAACAAATTCGACCTTCGCGCCAAGGCCGACAGCAAGAAAGCGGCGATGATAGGGTAAACGGTCCTTATCCCTCATAATGCATAGTGCGCTCTGAAAAAATCTATGCAGATCCGTGTAGATCAGTCTCAAAATGTCGTATTTTTGACCTCTCAAACAAAAAGGTCAAAAAGTTAAATGGTCGCCATTAAACACCGGGCGGAGAATCAGGAGAAGCTGGATGCCATCCTGTCCGCTGCGCAAAAACGGCTCGGGTTGTACGGGTACGAAAAAACCACCATGTCGGAAATCGCGGCAGACGTTCAACTCTCGAAAGCTTCCATGTATTATTATTTCCCCGACAAGGAGAGCCTCCTCAGGGCAGTCCTCGAAAAAGAGCAGAGCGATTATTTCAGGCTGATCGGCGAAAGGATGAAGAAACTTGAGGATCCCGAACGGATGATTTTCGAATTCATCCGCATCCGGCACCGGTATTTTACCACTTTCCTCAACCTCACCAAATCGCGCTTTTCCGATTTCTTCCAGATCCGCCCCCACCTGAAGGAGCTGATCGAGAACCTGCGAAGCACCGAAGCGAAGCTGTTTACCGAAGTCCTGAAGGACGGGATGAAGAAAGGCGTTTTCCGGTTGCGTCACCCGGAGAAGACTGCTGTGCTCTTCCTTGAGATCATTCACGGTCTCCGGCTGGTGGTGATGCGCAACCGGCCCATCCAGGAGCTTTCTGATGAGGATTACGACCTGATGTTCGACAAGCACAAAGGATTCATCGAACTGTTTATCAACGGCATCAAGACAAATTCTGAAAAAAAATAAACCGTAGTCATATGGCTGAAGAAGTAAAAAAAGGTTCATCGTTAGGCCGGAAGATCAGGGCCTACAGCATGCTGGGTCTGGTCGTCCTGGCGGTTGTCATCGGCGGATGGTACTGGTACCGTCAATACACGAAATATTACACCACCGATGATGCCTATCTGGATGCCGACCGGGTTTCGGTCAGCTCGAAGATCCTCGGCAGGATCCTGGAGATCCATGCCGATGAAGGGGACACGGTGCAGTTCGGCCAGCTCCTGGTGGAGCTTGACAGCAGCGATCTTGTGGCGCAACGCATCCAGGCGATAGCTGCCCGCGATCAGTCGGTGGCAGCTGTAGCCCAGGCTTCAGCAAAATATGAGTTTGACCAGAAAGGGATCCGGGTGCAGGAGATCAACCTGGAGAAGGCGAAGGAAGACCTCGACCGTGCGACCGTCCAGTACGAAGGCAAGGTGATCGCCAGGGAGCAGTTCGACCATATCAACAAAGCTTACCAGGCGGCCGTGGCCCAGCTTGACGCTTCCCGCGCCCAGCTGGCCGTGAGCAAAGCGCAGGTGGAGAGTGCGTCAGTGTCCATCCGGACCGCTAATGCGCAAATCGGGACGATCGAAACCAACCTCCGCAACACCAGGATCTTCTCACCAGCCGAAGGCCGCGTGGCCAAACGCTGGCTCCTCCCGGGCGATATCGTCCAGCCGGGACAATCGGTCTTCACGATCACCAAGGACTCGTTGCTCTGGGTTACGGCCTTCTTTGAAGAGACCAAAGTAAGCGGCATCCGCGACAGGATGGAGGCGGAGTACACCATCGACGCATTCCCCGGGGTGACGTTCCACGGGAAGGTCTTTAACATCGGCACCAATACCGCAGCCCAGTTCTCACTGATCCCGCCCAACAACGCATCGGGTAACTTCACCAAGGTGACCCAGCGCATCCCCATAAAGATCTCCATCGACGGCTGCGACAGCCGCGACACAACCATCATGCACCGCCTCGTCTCCGGGATGTCGGTGGTGGTTAAGATCAAGAAATAAGGGTTCCCCGATGAAGCCCCTGCACCATTTCAATGAACGTATCCGGGCGTGGAATGCAACGTTCGACGAGAAAAGCCCTTCGTACAAATGGTGGCTGCTGGCCAATGTCATGATCGGTACGTTCATGGCCGTGCTCGATGCCACCATCGTCAACGTCGGCTTGCCGAAGATCATGGCCTCGTTCGGGGTGGGCATCGACAAGATCGAATGGGTGCTGACGGCCTACATGCTGGCGCTCGCCGTAATGCTGCCGACGTCGGGCTGGATGGCCGACCGGTTCGGCTATAAACGCGTTTACTTTCTCGGGTTGTTCCTGTTCACGCTGGGCTCGTTCATGTGCGGCTATGCCCCGTCGGAGAATATGCTGATCTTCTCGCGCGTGATCCAGGGGCTGGGAGCCGGCGCCCTGATGCCCGTAGGCATGGCCATCATCACCCGCGAGTTTCCGCCCGAGCAGCGTACCGTTGCCCTGGGCTTCTGGTCGATCGCCTCTGCCGCCTCGGTCTCCTTCGGACCACTCATCGGCGGTTACCTGGTCGATCAATTCAGCTGGCCGCTGATCTTCGATGTGAATGTCCCGGTCGGCATCGCCGGCATGCTGGCCACGGCCATCATCCAGAAAGAATACCGGAACCCGCGCGTTAAAGCATTCGATCCCGTCGGTTTCATATCCGTCAGCATTTTCCTTCCCGTACTCCTCTACGCCCTGACCGAAGGCAATGCCACGACCAACTCAGCCGGCTGGAACTCCCCCGTCGTCCTGGCCTGCTTCGGCATTGCTGCGATCTCGCTAACCGTCTTCCTGGTCACCGAACTGACCATCAAAAATCCGCTCATCGACCTGAGTTTGTTCAGAGAATACAATTTCGCCGTGAGCAACCTGGTCATCTTCATCTTTGGCGTGGGGATGTTCGGAAGTACGTTCCTGCTCCCGCTCTACCTGCAGAATTCGTTGGGGTACACGGCAATCCAGGCCGGCTCAGTCTTTCTTCCCGTCGGGATCATCCAGGGATTCGTAGCCCCGGCGGCCGGGATCGCCTCGGGGAAAATGAATCCCAAGATCCCCATCCTGGTCGGAGCCTTCCTGCTCGCCGTCAGTTTCTACCTCAACAGCCAGATGTCGTGGCTCACGGAACACTCCTTCATCATGATCACGCTGTACCTGCGCGGGATCGCGATGGGCCTGATGTTCAGCCCGCTCACCGCCATCGCCACGCTCGGCGTGCCGAAAGAGAAGATGGGGCAGGCATCCGGTCTCATCAACGTACTGCGGCAGATCGGCGGAAGCTTCGGCGTCGCCCTTCTGTCTACCCTGCTCACCACGCGAACGACCTACCACATGCAGCGTTTCGGCGAAGGGATCGACCAGAACTCAACTGTCTTCAAAGGGGTCATGGCCAACATGGGTCATTTCCTCATCCATAATGCCGGAAGCACGGTGGCAAATGCCACGCAGCAGGGGAAATACCTGCTCTTCTCGCACGTCGGCAAACAAGCGTTCGTGCAGGCTGTGAGCGACGACTTCCTGATTGCCGCCGTCATTACCGTCATCAGCGCCATACCGGTCTTCTTTCTGAAAATAAAAAAGAACAACAAAGAATTATGAAACTCCGAATCGTGATCCTGTGCCTGGCTTTCTCAGCGGGCATCGCAGTTCCGGGCACCCTCTTCCCGCAGGGAACTCCTCCTCCCGAACCGGCAGATTCATTGCCGCTTCCGGTGATCCTGAAGCAGGTTTTGGAGACCTACCCTTCTGTCGCCAAAGCGCAGGAGGCGATCAGGGCGGCCGAAGCGGGCATCGGGCTGGCAAAATCGGCGTATTACCCGAATGCCACAGGCATGGCCGGCTACACAAGGATCGGGCCGGTGCCGGAGATGACCATTCCCGACCTGGGGACCTTCAGCCTGGCGCCGAACAACAACTACAACGCGCAGGTGAATGTGTACGGGACCCTCTACGACTTTGAGAAAACCCGGCGCAACGTCGACCTGGAGAGATCGAATCTTGACCTGTCGAAGAACAACGTGGAACTGGTGCGCCAGCGGCTGACGCTCCTGACTTCCGTGAGCTACTACACGTTGATCTACCTGCAGGAAGCGATCCGGATCAAGGAGACCCAGATCGCCACCCTGCAACAGCACCTCGATTTCGTTACGCGCAAAGAGGAAACGGGTTCCTCGACACAATACGAAGTGCTTTCCACGCAGGTGCGGCTCTCCAATGCCGAGAACCAGAAGGTGGACCTGGAATCCTCGCGCCTGACCCAGCAGGCCGTGCTGAACGGACTGATGGGACGGCCGTCAAAGACGCCCCTGGCGGTGCAGGGAAGTTTCGCCCTGACCCAGCCCGGCATTCCTTCCGATTCGCTGATCCCTTACGCCCTGGAACACCGCTACGAGATGGTGATGGCCCGGCTGAAGGCGGAACACGCGCAACTGCACCTGCGCTCGGTGAAGGTGATGAACAACCCCACGCTGAGCGCGTTTGTCACCGGCGGAGTTAAGAACGGCTATATCCCTGACCTGAATCAGGCAACGCTCAATTATACGGCTGGCGTCGGACTGAATGTTCCCATTTTCGACGCCACCCGGCGCCGCAATACCATCCGGCTCGTCAACTCCGAGATCGGCATGGCACAAAGCGAGATCGAACAGACCTCGCGCGACATTTCGACGGAAGTCACCCAGAACGAAACCAGCCTGGAGGCCTCGCTGAAAAAGATCGACCAGAGCCGGCTCCAGGTGAAACAGGCCGAAGAGGCCCTCAACCTCGCAGCTGTTTCCTTCAAGTCCGGCGCCATCACCAACCTCGACCTGCTCGATGCAGAAACAGCCTTGGAAGAAAGTCGTGTGAACCTGCTCCGTGCACGCACCGAATATGCGATCGGAGTGGTGAGGCTCAGCATATCTGTTGGAAAACCGATACAATAAATCAGAACACAGATAAACACAGATTTATACGGATTTTCACAGTTTTTCATTTATGCCAAAGGCATAATTGATCAGGACTTTAAAAAAATCAGTGCAAATCAGTTTGATCAGAGTTCATCTGTGTTCCAAAGAAACCTTAAAGACTCCGGTTTCGCCATACCGGGAGGCGACCTCTATCCTCACGCCGTTCGCATTGTCCTTAAACAGTTCCTTCACAAGTTCTGGTCTGTTGTTCTCCGCCGACAAATGCGACAGGATCAGCAACTGCATCCAGGGTGCGCGTTTCGATAAGAACAGGTCCAGCGCCTGGGCGTTCGACAGATGTCCCTCCGCCCCGCGGATCCTTTTCTTCAGGTAAGCCGGATAACGCCCCGTTTCCAGCAGGTGATCGTCATAGTTAGCCTCCAGGAACGCAGCATGGCATCTGCCTATGTACTCGGATACATATTCACATGAGATCCCGATATCGGTAAACACCCCTGCGGTCAGACCGTTTGAACTCACCGTGAAGCTGTGCGGCTCGGCGGCATCGTGCCACTTGGGAAACGGATCGATCCGGAGGCTTCCCGCTTCCACCGGGACACCGGCTTCAAAGGTCCTCAGCAGGTTCGGGTCGATCCACAACCGGCTGCTGCGGTGCGTTTCGGCGGTGATGTACACGGGGATCCGGTGCTTGCGCGAGATCACTTCCACCCCGCGGGTATGGTCGGTGTGTTCGTGTGAGATGAAGATCGCCCGGACCAGGTGAATGTCAAGTCCCAGGCGGTGCATGCGGCGCTCGGTTTCGCGGCATGAGATCCCGGCGTCGACGAACACCGCGTCGGTTCCGTTCCCAACATAATAGCAATTGCCGTTGCTTCCGGAGTTGAGGGAGGCGAGGTATAAGGACACCCTGTAAAAGTAATTGAAAATTGACAATTGAAAATTGAAAGTTGAAAATTGACTCTGCATTAGTGATATTTATGCGATTTATTTTGGCACGATTTTTGATGTATCTAATCATTCACATATAAATCTATATAGAAATGCTTGACACGAACCTACCTCACGTTATGAGTGCCGCCGAGCACCAGAAACTGATCAGAGAAAACGAGAATGTCATGATCTGCTGCGGACGCATGGGTCCCATGTGCATCCCGGTTTACGGCATTATGGAAGAGCTTTCTTCTGTTTATAACCATGTGAAGTTCTATGACATGGAGTTTGACAACCCCGAAGCACACGTGATCCGCAATGCGCCCGAATGCCGCGGGTTCATGGGACTTCCCTTCACGGTTTACTACAAGAACGGCAAGCTGGTCAAAGCCACCACGAGCATTCAGAATGAACAGCAGATCAAGGCTATCCTTGATGCGGAATTCGGCAAGCCGTAATCCCAGCACCTATGGTTCAGAGTGAACATTATCAAGCCCTGATCATTGGTGCGGGTCCTGCCGGGCTGACAGCCGGCATCTACCTGGCCCGGGCGAAGGCCCGTACCCTGATCCTCAGCGACGGCGTGGTGGGAGGACAGATGGTGCTGACGCACGAGATCGCCAACTATCCGGGGGTCGAAACCATCAGCGGGTACCAGCTGTCGAACATCATGAAAAAACAGGCTAAAAGCTTCGGCTGCGACATCCGGTCGAACATCTCCATCAGCGAACTGAAACTGGAGGGCGCGACGAAGTCGGTCATTTTGTCAGACGGCACCTCCTACACTGCCGATACCGTCATCCTGGCACCCGGCGGACGTCCCCGCACGATCGGAGCCCGGGGGGAAGAGGAGTTCAAAGGCCGCGGCATCTCCTATTGCGCGACCTGCGACGGCGACTTCTTCACCGGCAAGGAGATCGTGGTGGTGGGAGGCGGGAACTCGGCGCTGGAGGAAGCCGTCTCGCTGACCAAATACGCCACGAAGGTTACCGTTGTTCACCAGTTCGACCACTTCCAGGCATACGAGCACGCCATCCGCGAGGCGCAGAACAACCCGAAGGTCGGTTTCATCCTCAACTCGACAGTCGCGGCATTCAACGGCAGCGACAGCATCACCTCCGTCGATATCAGGAACCTGCAGACCGGTGAAGTGACCGGGTTCAGGACCGACGGAGCCTTCGTCTTCATTGGTTATGTGCCGAATACCGAATTTCTGCGCGGACTTGTTGTACTCAACGACAGGGGTGAGATCCCAGTCGGTGAAGGATTGGAGACGGCCATTCCGGGCGTGTTTGCCGCAGGCGACTGCATCCCGAAGCGCTACAGGCAGGTCACGACCGCTGTAGGCGATGGGACCATTGCCGCCCTTTCGGCACTCGCTTATCTGAATTCACCAAAAAACTAACCTGCAACAACAGCCACATGAAAGAGATCCTCTCTCACCATGAACTGGAAAGCCTGCTCCCGGGCAGTAAAAAGACTTACCTTCTCCTGTGGAAGAAAGGTTCGGAGCAGAGCGAATGCGCTTACCGGGCGCTCACAGAGGCATCGCAAAAGCACCCGGAGATCCCCGTGCTGTCGGCTGACGTGGCCACCGTAAGGGACATCCACCCGGTTTACAACATCAGCTCAGTACCCGCCCTCCTGATGTTCGAGGGAAATGTGATAAAAAATATCCTGAAGGGCTGCCATCCGGATACTTATTATACTTCGATGCTCGAAGAGGCCGTGTACCGGGTAAAGGCGGAGGAGAGCGGAAAACCGGTGAAGAATGTCACGGTATACTCTACTCCCACCTGCACGTGGTGCAATACGCTGAAGCAATGGCTCCGGAAGAATCACATCCCCTACACGGATGTAGATGTGTCGCGCGACGAAGGGGCGGCACAGGAACTGGTGCGGCGCACAGGCCAGCAGGGCGTTCCTCAGACCGACATCAACGGCCAGGTGGTAGTTGGTTTCGACCAGGCCAGATTGAAACAATTATTGGAAATCTGAAAAAAAGAAAATCGCAATGAAAGAACTGCAACCCATCAACCAACAGGTCCTGCTTGACCTGTCAGAACCGAAAGATAAGAAGACCTCCGGCGGCATCATCATTCCTGATACGGTGGAGGACAAACCGATGATGGCAAAGGTCCTTGGCTTAAGCACCATCGAAAACGCCGAGATCGCGGTCGGCGACACCGTCATCTTCAAGAAATACTCCGGCACCGAAATCAAATTCGAAGGAAAGAAATACCTCCTCATTCCCTATGGAGACATTCTCGCGAAGATCGTCGAGACGGAGGAGATCTAAACGAGAGACGAGAAACGAAGGACGAAGGACGAGGAAACTCCGGCTGCCCTGTTGCTTTAATGCCTTTGTGCCCTGGTACCTATCTTTTAACAAACCGGTAAGCTCTTTCCGTCCCCTGCCCTTCCAGCTTCACTACATAGATCCCGGGACGCAGACTGCTCACATCGGCTTGCAGAATGCCTTTGCAGTTGGACTGCTCCAGCACCTGCTGCCCGGTAATATCGAATATCAATGCCTGAAATTCTCCTGCCGGCAATTCCAACCATATCTTCTCCGCTGCGGGGTTGGGATATATTCCGATTGCCGTCTGCCGTCCTCCGTCTGCCATCCCCAACAAAGACGAACAGAACCTCGACCACGCCTCCTGCACCTCCGCCGGTGTCCAGGAGTAATTGGCAACGCGGATGTCGGACACAAAGCCGGGTGACGCCTCGCCCGCCAACACCGACGGATCGTCGCGGAACCAGATGATGAAGTTATCGGGTTCCTGCGGCACATAGGCCTGGGTGTAACTGTCGTCATACACGGCAAACTCATTTCCGTTCGCATACACCGTGATGATCCCGGCCGTGCTTCTGACCAGGATCAGCTGGAAAAAGTCCACCGTGTTGAAAAAATCCGTGGTTCCAGCATACCCGTATGGCCAGAACTCAAGGGTGCCGTTCGTGGGCGGATTGGTTAGGTTGATGTAGATCCCCACGTCGTCGTAATGGGTGAAGCTCATGATCCGCACCCAGCCGGGAGGATCGATGAATTCGTCGAACTGGAAATTGAATGCGATCGTATATTCCTGGTCGATAAATCCGGCCGGATCGTTGAAGATCAGCCCGGCGTCATCCTCAAAGAAATATCCCGGGGCATTCCCCTGCTGCCCGCACGTGGAGGCAGGCACCTGCCGGATCACGAACTCACCCGTTTGCCCGTCGTTGTTCTGGACCTGCACCAGATCGGGCGCACCCGTCTGCTGTGCTTTGAAATTCTCCTTGAGGAGATACTGGTACATGATCTGTGCCTCCCCCCACGTCACTGCCAGCACCACCGCGCACACCACCAGCAAAAACCGTTTGGTAATTGTTCCCATGACTGTTAAGGTTAAATATAAGACGTTCAAATATACTAAAATATATTATGAAAGTCAAGGGGATGGTTGCATGTGGCAGGGGGCAGGGGGCAGGGGGCAGGGGGCAGGTGATGAACGCAACAGCATAATAAACGATTAAAAAATCAGTGTAAATCCGTATT
>DAIRDK010000035.1:0-17553 GCA_036796175.1 Bacteroidales bacterium
TCCCCTTGCTTAACCTCTTTCCTGAAGTTCAAAAAATCAAACAATCGTTCTGATTCATCCTGGCTTATTATAAACTGGCCAGTAACATCGCTGTCGGTATCTTTTCGATAAATCCTCAGATTAAACAACCATTGCCAGATTCTGAATTCCTGATACAATGGATTGGATTTTGGAATGGTTTTCAGATATTCCGTTCTTTCGTTACCTAATCCGTCACGAAAGGACCGGAATTCCAGGGTGCAATTCCCAATAGAGGATTTTTGGCTTCGTAGCGGTCGTTGATAAAAAATAATATCCTCGACAAACAGATGCACAAAATCTTTTTTGCTTAAAATCAACTGATGAGATTCATTATTGCGATATAATTCCCTTACACAGTCATTAAATATTTTTTCATTCCGAAGTTCCTGGTGAAACTGTTTTTGGGCAATCAAAATCGTTTGAAGTTCTTTTTTATAAAATTTTCGTTCAATGGTCCGTACTAACTTCCCTCTGATTTTCTGACTGGGCTGTTGCAATAAATTGTCGAATATAAACGCACCAACCATTTTCCCGGAATTTTCAATCTCTTGCTCGGTTTTCTTTTTTATTAAGGTCCAATCTTCTTCTCCGGGTGCCCTAAAACTGCGTTTTTCTTTACCTTCCTTATCTGTCTTTATAGATCCGTCTTCATTTAAATCAGTCGTAACAATGAAGTCACGGATCTTACCTTTCCAATCGTCAAGTGGGGTTTTACTGGATCTTCTATAAATCCAGCCATTCTCGAGATGCAAGGAATACCAGGTCTCTCCTTTTTTATTTGTTTCATCGTCCGCTTTTACATCCACTATCCTTAACGAATGAAACTCCACCAATTTATCAGGGGTTTCATCTTCCTCCTCGCCCCGTATCTGATAATATCCTCGTTTTTGGTTGAAGTTCAGGATTAGCCATGCCAATTCTTCTTTTTCAATTTTGTGTGCAAGCGCTTTTTTTCTTAAATAGTATATCGTCCAGTCATATGGAACCTTTTTCCCATTCTCCAACAGATGGGGTTGATATTTTTTGAATTCCGCCAACATTTCATTGAACGCATTTTTAAAAATGAATTCATTGTTGTTGTATGCCAGTTTAGGCTCCTGGTCATCCAAGAACTTCCCAAAATGATTCTGAAAATCAATCGAATCCGCATAATGCTGAGGTAAAAAACCGAGCACATTCAATACGCGGTGCAATCGCTCCCTTCTGAGTAAATGGCGTTCCCGCAGTCTGCGGGCACTCCTGTATTTTGTCCTGTCTGCTGTCTGAGATTTAGAATTTCCTTTATCGAAATCTCCAAGAATATCCTGGCTCATTGGGATAATCCTGCTGCCCATGCCCTCAATTTTGCATGGTTTCCCATGATCATCAGTAGCAATCAGCGCCCAGCCGATGCTGTTTGTACCCAGATCCAAGCCTAATATTTTATTCATAATGAATGTGTTATGTGTGTTCAATCATCTACTTGCTAAATTATGAATATTTAAAAAACAAGTCAAGTATTCAAAATATTTGATTTCTGAATAAAGTTATTTATCTTTGTACTGCAATCTGAAGCAATTCACAATAAGGATTATTCCGTTGTGAAAACATCCAAGGTGGTCCCGCAAGGATCGCCTTTTTT
This sequence comes from Bacteroidales bacterium, assembly GCA_036796175.1. Taxonomy (GTDB): domain Bacteria; phylum Bacteroidota; class Bacteroidia; order Bacteroidales; family FEN-979; genus DAIRDK01. Next base: position 1,643 of record DAIRDK010000035.1, read on the forward strand.
TCTGGCACATTTTGAAGTCCCAAAAAGTAAACGCGGGATCGCAACCTGCTACATGCTCCCTGCTACATGCCCCCTGCCCCCTGCAGCGCTGTATCCGGAATCTCAGAAATTCTTTTATATTTGCTAACAAACCCCTAAACCCATGTTCAAAACCAACGAATACTTCGAAGGCAAGGTGAAGTCGATCGCCTTCACAACAAAAGAGGGTCCTGCAACCATCGGCGTTATGGCTCCCGGCGAATACGAGTTCGGAACATCAACCGTCGAATACATGACAGTGGTCGCCGGAACCTTCCGTGTACTCCTGCCAGGGGAAACGGAATGGAAAACGTTCAAAACCACAGAGACCTTCGTGGTCCCGAAAGATTCAAAATTCAAGCTTGAAATTAAAGAAGAGTCGGCGTATATTTGTCTTTATAGGTGACAGGGTGACAGGGTGACAGGGTAACAGGGTGACAGGGGAACAGGGTGACAGGGTGACAGGGTGACAGGGTAACAGAGTGACAAAGTAATCAACAAATCAATAATCCAGCAAATCAACAATTCATCAAAACAAAAACCATGAGCTTCCTGTCAGAATTCAAAGCGTTTGCCATGCGCGGCAATGTGGTCGACCTCGCTGTAGGTGTGATCATCGGCGCAGCTTTCGGAAAGATCATCGCATCTTTCGTCGGAGATGTCCTGATGCCCCCGATCGGGCTACTTCTGGGCGGAATGAATTTCACGGATATCCAGATCACGCTCAAAGACGCCGTCCTGAATACGGCTACGGGCGAGATCGCCAAACCTGCAGTGGTCATGAAGATCGGCAATTTTATTCAGACCCTGGTGGACTTCCTCATCATTGCTTTCTCCATCTTCCTGATGATCAAAGGGATCAATAAGCTGAGCAAGAAGCCGGAAGAGGCTCCCGCCGCACCGCCCGCTCCCACCAAGGACCAGGAACTGTTGACGGAGATCAGGGACTTGCTGAAGAAGAATTAATAATTAATGATTAATAATTAATAATAACCTATATACATAGATTCATGAAGAGAACGATCCTATTGTTCCTGTGCTTCGTGATCGCTACGATGACCATGGCACAGACTGAGATAGAAAAGACCGCCAAAGCGAAATCTGTTTCCGGCGTGGAGACCAAACCTGATTCGCTGAAGGCCTGGTTCGTTACCGGTTCCGGGCTCCTGACCCTGTCGCAGGCCGCGTTCTCGAACTGGTCGGCCGGAGGCGAGAATTCGGTCGGACTCGACGCCGCCATCAACCTCAAGGCCAACTACCGCAAAGGCCGGCACGCCTGGGCCAATACCCTGGACCTGGGATACGGGTTCCAGTTCCTGGGGATCGGCGACAACGCGGAGTTCCGGAAGACCAATGACAAACTCGAGCTGACCACAGCCTATGGCTACCAGCTGAAAGAGGAGGGGAAATGGCTGTTGTCGGGCCTGGTCAATTTCAAGACCCAGTTCGCCAACGGGTATGCTTACCCTGACGACAGCACCGTGATCTCCAAGTTCATGGCCCCCGGTTACCTGGTTGCCGGGGTCGGCATTACGTATGTTCCTGCCAAATGGGTGTATTTCTACCTCTCTCCCGCCTCCGCCCGGATGACCTTTGTGCTGGACGACACGCTGTCGGCCCAGGGCCAATTCGGCGTTGACCCGGGGAAAAACATGAGAACGGAGTTCGGCGCTTATTTCCGCGGCGACATGAACAAGGACCTCGCGAAGAACATTAACCTCGCATCCACTCTCGAACTGTACACCAACTACCTCAAGGATTTCGGGAATATCGACGTCAACTGGAACGTCCTGCTGACCATGAAGGTGAACAAATGGCTGGCCGCCACGATCAATACTCAGGTGATCTACGACGACGACATCAACATCTCTAACCAGGGAGGCAAGGGAGGCCCGAAGACCCAGTTCAAGGAACTGATCGGAGTCGGACTCACATACATGATCAAGTAAAACCCGGAATATGGCACATCACGAAGAACAACACGAGAACCTGAACCACGAAGAACTGAAGTACCGGGAACACATGAAACGCGCAGCCGACCTGTGCAAGATCGACCTCTTTCTCACGGCGCGAAGCGAATACCAGCTGGCCTTGCAATACAAACCGGGCGATCCGGAAGCCACCGCGAACATGGAGGCGTGCACGGCCAATATCCGCCGCGACCGGAAGAAGGTGCTGATCATTGTTCCCATCGTTATTGCGATCATCGTTGCAGTCATTCTCTTCGCATGACCGCACGCCGCCTCAAAATGGTCAGGGAGGATCCCTGGCTCCTGGATGCCGAGCAGGAACTGAATGACCGGTACGACCGGTACCGAAGCACGCTGGCTGCCATCGAGGCGGATTACGGAACGCTGGCACGGTTTGCCGATGCATACGACTATTTCGGGATCCATTATGACAAACAACGCAGGGGGTGGGTCTACCGGGAATGGGCGCCCAAAGCCGAAGACCTGTACCTGTTCGGTGATTTCAACGACTGGCAGCGCTATTCCCACCGGATGACCCGGATGCCCGGAGGCGTGTGGGAGATCTTCCTGGATGAGAAGACATACCGGGACCGGTTCACCCACCTCAGCAAGATCAAAGTCCTGGTGCATTCCGAAACCGGATGGATGGAGCGGATCCCGGCCTGGATCCGGCGGGTGGTTCAGGATGAGGTGACCAAGAATTACACCGCGCAGGTGTGGCTGCCGCCGCGTAAGTTCGACTGGGAGGACGACCGGTTCGACATCTCCAGCCTGGGAGAACTCCTGATCTACGAGACCCACACCGGCATGGCCCAGGAGAAAGAAGGCGTGGGGACGTTCGTGGAATTTGCCGACTACATCATTCCATATATCAAGAATGCAGGGTACAATGCGATCCAGCTGATGGCTGTGGCCGAACATCCTTATTATGGATCATTCGGCTACCATGTCTCCAGCTTTTTTGCCGTCTCCAGCCGGTTTGGAACACCCGATGACCTGAAATACCTGGTGAAACGGGCCCATGATCAGGGCATCGCCGTGATCATGGACCTGGTTCACTCGCATACGGTCAAGAACACAATGGAGGGATTGAACCTCTTCGACGGCTCCGATGACCAGTATTTTCATCCGGGCGAACGAGGCGATCATCCGCACTGGGATTCGAAAGTATTCAACTACGGCAAGCGGGAAGTCCAGCAGTTCCTGCTCTCCAATATCAAATTCTGGCTGAAGGAATTCCATTTCGACGGATTCCGGTTCGACGGGGTCACCTCCATGCTGTATTTCGACCACGGGTTCAGAAGCGCATGGGACCTTAACGGCTATTTCAGGGAAGGCGTGGAATGGGATGCGGTCACCTACCTGCAGCTGGCGAACAAACTGGTGCACCAGGTCAAATCCAATGCCGTGACCATCGCCGAGGAGGTGAGCGGCATGCCGGGGATCTGCAGGCCGATCGCCGAAGGGGGATTCGGGTTCGATTTCCGGCTGGGCATGGCCATTCCCGACCACTGGATCAAACTGCTGAAAGAGCAGGGCGATGAACAGTGGGACCTGAACCACCTGTGGCACCTGCTGAACGACCGCATGCCAGGGGTGAAGACGGTGGCTTACTGTGAGTCTCACGACCAGGCGCTGGTGGGTGACCAGACGATCGCATTCCGGCTGATGCAAAGCGAGATCTATTTCAAGATGTCCATTCATGACCAGAGCATTGTTATCGACCGCGGAATGGCCCTGCACAAGATGATCCGGCTGATGACCATCACCCTGGGCGGACAGGCCTGGCTGAATTTCATGGGAAACGAGTTCGGCCATCCCGACTGGATCGATTTCCCGAGGGAAGGCAACAACTGGAGCTACCAGTATGCCCGCCGGCAATGGAGCCTGATCCAGAACAAGCAGCTTCGGTATCATTTCCTTGGAGCCTTCGATAAAATGATGCTGAAACTGGTCCGTGAGTTCCACCTGCTGTCCGACGGATACGGCTACCTGCTGGCGATCGATGATGAAAACAAAACCATCGCCTATGAACGCAACGGGCTGGTCTTTGTATTTAACTTTCATGTAACCAGATCCGTTCCCGGCTATTCGTTCAGGGTGAACGAGCCCGGCGACTACCGGATTATCCTCAATACGGATCATCCCTCCTTCGGAGGGCAAGGCCGCGTGGATGAGGAAATGACCTATACTACACAGTACGATGAGCAGGGCCCCTCTCATAATCTTATGATATACAATATCAACCGCACAGCCCTCGTTTTCCAAAAGATCGGCTAAGACTTCCGGTCATTCACCTTTTTCGTACCTTTGCCCCATGCCCCATGCCCCATGCTAATTGATACCCACATGAAAACACCCCCCCTCCTGATCCTGCTGCTTGGAACATTCCTGGCCTTTCCCCTGTTGATCAACGCCCAGGCCTCACCGGACACCACCTTCTCCATACTTCTCCGGGTCAAGATGGCCAAAGCCGTCAGCCAGGGCCTGTTCAATCCCGACAGCGGCAGCGTGTATGCCGTATCTGATCCGGGATTCGGAACGATCAAACTGGCCGCAGGGTCCAACTTCGTCTTTGAAGGGGTGCTCGCCACCGGCCTTGATTCAGGACAAACATATCCGTTCCGCTTCAGGATCAATGACACGCTGTATGAAAACGTAATGCGGGAAATCACCATCGGTCCGGGAGTCAACGAATACACTGCCTGGTGGGATGACGATCCCATCAACATCACGACCTTCAATGTCGATATGACCTACATGGTCCTGGTCAATGCGTTTGATCCCGCCAAGGATTCGATGGATATCACGGGAACCATGAACGGCTGGGGCGGTTCTCCATTGATGGAGCGGGTTGGCACTTCGAATGTATACACCCTTTCAATGCCGCTTGATCCCGGGGTGACCTACCAATACAAATACCGTGTGAACCGGGATACGGCCAAGGTGGAGTTCCTCAACGGGACCCCGCGCTACTTCAGGGTACCGTTCGGGAATATCACTCTTGACCAGTTCTTTTATGACTACAACCCGGCAACGGTTCCGATGACATTCCGGTGCGACATGCGCTATCAGCAGGAGATCGGCCATTTCGACACAGCGGTCGATTACCTCGACGTGGCGGGGAATTTCAATGACGGCGGTGCATGGGACCTTCTTTATTTATATGAAGGCGACAGCATTTACCGTGCTACCCTCTTCTTCGATACCGCCATGATCCAGGGAGACCCGCTGACCTTCAAGTTCAGGATCAACGGGGACACAGCACGGGAAGAGCTGGCCGGGATGCCTCCTCGCAGCTATACCCTGCATGCGCCTTCCGCTACCGATCCGAACCGCTACTATTGCTGGTTCGACGATATCAACCCGAATATCCCGACGCCCCCCTGGGTCACCGATCTGTTCATCCAGGGAACTCTGATCTCCGGGAGCACTGTGACCGGATCCTACCTTTACCACAACCTGAACGGGATACCCGAGGGGCAATCCCTGTACAAATGGTACAAGACAGATACCATCGGCGGGATCCTCTCCCCCATCGACAGCGCCTGGCAAGTCAATTATACGATCGATTCAACCCTCGATGTGGGACAATACCTGGTCTTTGAAGTGACGCCGGTGGCTGCATACGGTGATTCCACGACAGGTGTCCCCACCCTGGTCTATTCCGACTGGGCTGTGGGAGGGCTTGGCATCGGCGAAAAGGCGAAGCTTAATGTAAAGTTCTATCCAAACCCGGTGAAGGATCAGATGGTTGTTGAGTCGGGGGAAAGGGAGATCACCATCGTGATCACGGATCTTAACAGAAGAGTTGTTTCTAATTTGTCAATGTCAAGGGGTTATAAAGTAGTTCCGGTTGATCAACTGTCTCCGGGGAATTACCTGCTTATGATTTATGCTCCCGATCAAGGATTTGCTTCCTTCAAGTTCCTGAAGTTATAGTCTTTTTAACACATTAGGCACATTAGATCACACAGAACGTTATGTGTCCTATTGTGAATTCTACTGTGGTGAAGAAATCAAATGGCTAATATCATCTCCTGGCTGGTATTCTACCGGTTCTTTACCGTACTTGAATACCCTTAACGGCCGATTCCCCTTCAGCTCGAGTTGATCACCCTCAACCTCCAGCAGGCAGGCTTCCCGCAGTCCGGCGACATATATGTTCCTGTTCATCGTAAGGAATTCGTTGATCCGCTGTTCGCGTGTTTCCCCGCCATGTCCGGCAGGATTAGCATCAAGATAATGCGGATTGATCTGGAAGGGGATCAGACCCATGCAATCGAACGAAGGCGGTTCGCTGATCGGCATGTCATTTGTCGTCTTCATGCTCGGGCACGCCACGTTTGAACCGGCGCTCCAGCCCATGTAAGGCACGCCTTGCCGCACGGCATCGCGGATGGCTGCCATGATGCTGGTCTCGTGCATCATCTTGACCAGGTGGAATGTGTTTCCGCCGCCAACCGCGATGGCTGGCGCCTGCTGAACTGCTGCAACCGGATCTTTCGCCTTATGTATGGAATAGACCCCGATACCTAGCGATTGGAACACGGCAGCCACCCGTTCTTCATACAGGTCGAAGGACCTGTGGATCCCCTCCGGAGTGAGATTCACCCCGGCATACGGGACGAACAGGAGCCTTGATATCCGGTGTTTTTCGGCAAAGGCGCTGATGTAAGGCCTGGGCCAGCCAAGGTACTCTTCACCGGCATTGGTGCTGTTGGAGATAAGGAGGAGGTGCATGTTTGATGTTCGATGTTCGTTATTCGGTTTTCTGGCTAAGGAATTTTCCGACCAGCATGGCAATAATAATGCCGATGTACAGCTGCCCGGTGATGCCGATCAGGGTTGCAAGCGATTGGGTGTAAGGTCTTGTCGGAAGCATGTCGCCGTAGCCAACGGTCGCCATGGTAATGAACGTATAGTAAAGGTCCTGGCTGAAGTTGGCGGCGATCAGGGCTCCTCCTTTACCCCCTGCGTGAAAGTTGTACCCATTGGCATCCAGCTGGCCCGAAAGGGCGACCAGGATCGCATACACAATCCCGATGAGCAGGTATCCGAGGATCGATTCGGCGATCACCCGGGAGTTGACGGTTTTGGAACGGGCGATCTGCTTGATCAGGGCGCCAACGACATACAGGAAGAAGGCCATGTTCAGGATTTTCGAGATGGCCGAGACAATTTCGAGATCCCAGAAACCGGATGTCTAGTTTGCGACGAAAACCAGGACCGTGAAGAAGATGACCTCCCGCCTGTGCTTATCCAGGTTCATAATGGCGGAGATATAGATCACCGTAAAACCGGCTTTGTACAGGTATTTGTGCCAGGGAACCGGGAACAGCGCCACAATGAAAACCGTGAAGAAGACCGTAAACAGGAGCACTCCGCTCCAGATTGTGGATGATAGGGAGGATTCGTTTTTCATGCCTGTGGATTCATCATCCAAAGATAAAAAATTCATCGTCTCTTACCTGAATGCTAAACAATATGCCTTTTCAAACACCCTGTACCACTTCTCGTTCGCAGTGTAAGCGGCCAGGTTCTGCTTGCAGTTACCCGCTTTGCCCGCTTCAATGTCCCGTTGAGCCAACAGGGTTCCCAGGCGTGCCTGGACATCGGCCGTCGGCCCAGGCATTGTTCCCTGTGCCCTGAGTCGTTTAAGAAACGTAAGCGCCTCATCGGGCAGGTTTTTAGAGACCAACCATTCTGCAGCAGCCAGGGTCAGGGACGGATCATTCTTTTGCGTGACAAAATCCTTTATGGTCACAGATGGCAGTCCAAACCGGATCAGGCCCTGTATCTGGTAATCCTGTTCCAGACGGGCAAGCAGACTGAAGACAGCGGGATAGTTTCGCACAATATAATTCATCTGAAGGGTATCCAGCATCGATTGGTACAGGGCCGGGGGGCCATACTTTCCCAGGGAGTCACTGAGCGAAGCATTAGTCAGCCCGCATTCAGGCATCTCATGTAAAACGGCCATTGCCTCAGAGAACTGCCGGTATGCCGCAGCGTATCTGCCTTGTTCTGCATTCCGGGATGCGCGAAGTACGAGAATATCGGCCTCTTCAGAACGATTCAGGCACTTCTTGAGCAGGATCTTCTTCCGGTAATTCTCCATCGCACCGGCAAGGACCGTATCATCGGAAAGTCCCATCGTTTCCACCCGTTCCTTCACCCCTTCCAGGAAGATCCGGGCCGAGTCGAACTGATCAGCCCAGATATACCCGGTCTTAAGAGAAAGTTCTTCGGCCAGGTGATAGCGGTAAATATCCCGCTGCATCGCGCAGAAGGCAGAATCGTGCAGGATCCCGGTTTGAGCGGCCACACTGTCGGCGACCAGGTACGCGGTCCAGGCATTCCTGTAATCCCTTTGTTCAAGGGAACTGTGTGTCCTCGTTGAAAATGTAGCATACTTCAGCGGAAGGACCTCTTTCCGGATCTCCTGATACCGTTTTTCTGTTGTGGTATCAGTCCGTAGATAAGTTCTCGTGACACAGAGTTGGTCAAAAACCAGGAACAGGCTGTCGTACTGCGTCTCCTTAAGGAAATAGCGGGCTCGTTTTTCCTGTTCATCAAACAACATCTGCCAGGCCGTATCCTTTTTTGCGGCGATCCACCCGCTGACCATGGCCACCAGTTCCGGATCGAATTGTCCTTCGAATTCATTATAACAATCCACAGCTTCCCGGTATAACCCCTCCGTGATCATCTGGTCGCAGTGGAAGAGCCTTCTCCGGAACAGTTTCCGGAAGACGCTCCCATATAAGGTATCGGCGGAAAACCACGCCTCGTTTGTTCGTTTATAATCCAGCGCCTTCCGGATGTACACTTCGGCCATCTCGAACTTTTCATAGTCGATGCTGGTGGCGGCAATCCCCATATAACTGGCATATACACCTTTCGCAGCTTCGGCCAGCAGTTCTTCCGTTCCGTTGGATGCCTTCAGCCAGGGGTTCTTTTGCCGGAACAGCCGTGCGTGACGAACCAGGACGAAAGCCTCGGCATACCGGCCCTGGCCGGTCAGCATCCGGGCCCTGGACTGGTATGCGGCATAGATCTTTCCGGAAACGTAAGGGAGGAGGGTGTCGGCCGATGCAGCTGGCCAGATCTTCGATAGCAGCGACCGGATCGTCATCAATTCATCGGGAAAGACCGAAATGGAAAAATACTGATCCAGGTATTGGTTGTAAATATTCCCGCTGATGTCGCTCATCAGCCCTGACAGGCGGATATAACGGATCATCCCGTCAACGAAACAGGATGCGATGGAATCGATCCCCGCAGCAGGCACCACGGTGCCGGCCTTCGCCAGGCCGTCCAGGAAATTGTAGACGAGGGTCCGGGTCATTCTCAACGCGTCGTGCTGTTTGATCCTGAGTCCCCTAGGATCAGGTCCGCCGTTCAGCAGGGTGCTGTCAAAATCGCGGGCGATCACGAGGTCGGTCACCCGGGCAAGCTCCATGATATCCAGCAGGCTGAACGGCAGCACCGCGGCAGAATCTGTCCGGATTGCCGGCCCGCGAACCAGCACGGTATCCAGCAGGGAAGCCGATGCATAGTAGTCGTTGATCAAATCGATCCGGTCCAGCAGCCGGTACAGTTCCTGTTTCCCGAATACAAGGGAAGACATACGGACCGTCAAGGTATCCCTGGCCGGATTATAGCTGGAAATGGGGATGGGAGGGATGTCAGCTGAGGGATCATTCAGACGGATTTGTGTCAACCAGTAGGCTGTTGACAAGGCAGAATCAAACTTATCCGCATGAATGACTTCGATCGTACCGGAAGCAGGGATCAGGTCCTGGGACAGGTCGAATCCCCGGAAACGGGTGTCCCCTGATGCATGCTTATCCCTGATACGGAGTTTGATGAACGTTTGTCCATCGGTGTCGCGGTATACATCCGACTGAACATTAGCTGAAAAAGCCAGTTTAACGAACGGGATCTCAACCAGGTGTTCTCTTGCCAATTCACGAAGGACCAGGTAATTGATAAATCCAGCTGATGCTGAGTCTTTGGAATACGCATACCCTTTGCTTACGTATGACTCGCTCCGGATTACCAAATCCTGCGCGAAGAGCGAGTTAACGGGCAGATATATCATCAGGAAGAGAAATCCTCCTGCTATCCACAAACCAGTTTTCACAGCCCTAAAATTAGCCATAACAAATTTGGCAAAGGGCTACCTTGTTGCTTATTTCTTTGTTATATTGCGCTACTTTTTAAAGATCGGAACATGAGAAATAATTTTACGAAGGCCATTCTTATGACACTGGCCGTTGCAGCATGCTGCCTGGTACTGCTTCCGGGGTGCAAGAAAAAGCAAGAACAAAAAAAGGAGCCGCCCGCGCTCAAAGTCCTGGACATCAAAGGCACCAATCTCCCTGTTTTTGTTGATATGGTGGGCCAGGCCGTCGGCATTCCCACGGTCAATATCACCGCCCGCGTGGAAGGGTACCTGGAGAACTGGTCCTTCAAGGAAGGTTCGATCGTGAACAAAGGCAACCTGCTGTTTACGATAGAACAGGAAAAGTATATTAATAATGTGAACAATGCCCGGGCCACCCTGGAGAGCAACACGGCCGCATGGGAAAAGGCCAAGCTGGATGTGGCCAGGCTAAAGCCGCTCCTCGCGACGAATGCCATTTCCCAGAACGACTATGACGTGGCGGTGACGACCGAAAAGCAGACCAAGGCTTCGGTTGAAAGCGCCAAAGCCAACCTGGACGACGCCAAGCTGAACCTATCGTACACGACCATCACCTCCCCCATCAACGGCATGATCGGCAAGGTGAATGTCAACCCGGGCAACCTGGTCGGACACGGGGAGGCGACGCTGCTTACCACGGTCTCCGCGGTGGATCCCATGTACGTGGATTTCCAGATGAATGAAACAGACTATCTCAAGATCATGAGGTACCTGGCGGCACATCACCTGCAACTCAACGATATCGAACATACATTCAAGGTCTACCTGACCCTGTCGGACAAAGGCCTCTATACGTCTCCCGGCAAAATCGACTTCATTGACCGGGCCATCAACCCGGCCACCGGTACGCTCGCCATGCGCGCCGTGTTCCAGAATGCCGAGGGGATCATCAAGCCGGGTGCGTTTGCCACAGTAAGCCTGGTCCTGATGGAACGTGAAAACCAGGTGGTAATTCCACAGGGTGCCACGACCCAGATCCAGGGCAAATTTTTCGTTTTCCTGCTGGGCGCAGATAACAAGGTAAACCGGGCCCCGGTCATGCTGGGCCGGAATATCGGCAACAGCGTAGTGGTCATGGATGGACTGAAACCCGGTGATAAGATCCTGCTGGAAGGCTTCCAGAAATTCCAGGAAGGGATGATGATCAAGCCCGTCATCGTGCCTGATACAGCCAAACTTCCCGAGGTTTTCAATTAATTTACAGAAGGTCACACACCAGAAAAAGCGATCCCATGCTTCAGAATTTCATCACAAAACCCATCCTGTCCTCGGTTATTGCGATCCTGATCACGATGGTCGGCCTTCTCAGCCTCACCACGCTGCCCATTTCGCAGTATCCTGACGTAGTGCCCCCCACGGTCCAGGTAACCGCCTACTATCCCGGCGCCAATGCCGAAGATGTGCAGAAGACCGTATCCGTTCCGCTCGAAGACCAGATCAACGGGGTGGACAACATGATCTACATGACCTCGCAATGCGCCAACGACGGATCCTGCAACATCACCGTCTATTTTGAGGTGGGCACGGATCCGGATATGGCCACGGTCAATGTCCAGAACCGGACCCAGCGCGCCATGAACGTCCTCCCGTCCGAGGTCATCCAGGGCGGGGTGATCGTCCAGAAGAAATCACCCAGTATCCTGCTGCTCTATTCCCTGGTATCCAGCGACACGGCATATGATGTTCCCTTCCTGGCCAATTATTTTCAGATCAACATCGTCGGTGTTCTTAAGAGAATCCGCGGGGTCGGTGATGTGTCGCTCTTCGGGGGCGATGATTATGCCATGCGGATCTGGCTGAATCCCGAAAAGATGGCCGGTATGGGGATCACGGCCCAGGATGTTCAGAGCGCCATCAAAGACCAGAACGTCCAGGCAGCCGCCGGGCAGATCGGTAAGTCGCCGGCCGCCAAAGGGCAGGAAATCTCAACCATGCTGATCGTCAAAGGACGTCTGCTCGAAACCACCCAGTTTGAGAATATCATCATCAAGGCCAACAGTGACGGATCAATAGTCAAGATGAAAGACATCGCCCGGGTGGAAATGGGCATGAAGACCTATGACGCTTACGGCCGGTTCAACGGAAAACCCGCCCCGGCGATTGCCGTTTACCAGGCGCCGGGCTCGAATGCCATGGCTGTGAGGGACGCGTGCGACGCCACGATGAAAGAACTGTCGAAACAATTCCCGCTCGGGATCACCTACGAGAAAGGTCTGGATACGGTGGAGTTCGTCTCCGCATCCATCGAGGAAGTCATCAGCACCCTGATCGAAGCCTTTGTGCTGGTGTTCATCGTGGTGTTCATCTTCCTCCAGGACTGGCGGGCCACGCTGATCCCGGCGATCACCGTACCGGTATCCCTGGTCGGAGCGCTGGCCGCGTTCAACCTGTTCGGGTTTTCGATCAACCTGCTGACCCTGTTCGCTCTGATCCTGGCTATCGGGATCGTCGTCGACGATGCGATTGTCGTATTGGAAGCGGTCCAGGAGAAGATCGACAACGAAGGACTATCCCCCCTCGAGGCGACGAAACACACCATGAAGGAGATCACCGGCGCGATCTTCACCATTACGCTGGTGCTCTGCGCCGTGTTCGTCCCGGTTTCGTTCCTTGGAGGCACCACAGGCGTCATGTACAAACAATTCGCACTCCCCCTGATCTCCTCCATCCTGATCTCCGCCTTGCTTGCGGTGACCCTCAGCCCGCCCCTGTGCGTTCTCTTGCTTAAACCCAAACGGGAGAAAAAAGGGATCATCGGCAAGTTCTTCCGCGGATTTGACAGAGGGTTTGACAAGACCACCCACGGGTACATGAAGATCGTGAACAGCTTCACCCACCACCTGTCGCGGCCGCTGCTATTTCTCGCACTGATCTCCGTGCTGATGGTATTCGTCATGAAATACCTGCCCACAGGCTTCCTGCCTCCGGAAGATCAGGGGTATTTCTTTATCAATGTTTCGACACCCAAAGGATACTCCCTTCAGAAAACGGATGCCCTCACCAGACAAATCGAAGGGATCCTGGCGAAAACCGAAGGCGTGGCATCTTATACCATGGTTCCCGGCTTCAGCATCCTCGATAACTCGGTGAACACAACCAACGCCATGGCCTTCGTGAAACTGACGCCGTGGAAAGAAAGAAAAACCCGGGCCCTGCATGCCTTCAGCATCATCATGAAAACACAAGCCGCCATGAACAAGTTGCCGGGAGGCATTGGCATGGCATTCAACGCGCCTTCCATCCCGGGTCTCGGCAAAACAGGAGGCCTTGAACTTCAGCTGGAAGATAAAGCCGGAATGGGCATCGGGAAGATCGCCGAAGTATCCGCCGCCTTCTCCAAAGAAGCTTCAACACGAAAGGAACTCGCCGCCGTCTTTACCCCGTTCCGCAACGATATCCCGCAGTTCGAACTGACAGTGAATAAAGAAAAGGCCAAGACCATGGGGATTCCCGTGAATTCGATCTATACCACACTGCAATCGTTGTTCGGCAGCCTTTACGTAAACGACTTCAATAAATTCGGGAAGTCCTACCGCGTGATCATCCAGGCCGATGCGATCTACAGAGCCAACAAGGAGGACATCTCGAACGTCTATGTCAGAAGCAACAGCGGGAAGATGGTTCCGCTCGGAACCCTGGTGACCCTCACTCCGCGTGAAGGACCCGACCTGGTCAAGCGGTTCAACCTGTACGGTTCCGCCGACTATACCATCGCTCCGGCACCCGGTTATTCCTCTGGTCAGGCGATCGAGACGGTCAAGGAAATCGCCGCCAAAACCCTGCCTTACGGGTTCGGGTACGAGTACTCCGGCCTGACCCGGCAGGAGCTGATCTCAGGAGGCCAGGCCCCGTTCATCTTCACGCTGTGTTTTGTGTTTGTTTACTTCCTGCTGGCAGCCAAATACGAGAGCTGGCTGCTTCCCGTCCCTGTGCTGCTCGCCCTGCCGTTCGGGATCTTTGGTGCGTTCGGACTGCAGTGGGCCCGCGGACTTCAGAACAACATTTATGCACAGATCGGACTGATCATGCTCATCGGGCTCATCGCCAAGAACGCCATCCTGATCGTGGAGTTCGCCAAACAGAAATACGAAAGCGGGATGCCACTGTTTGACGCCACGGTGGAAGGCGCCATGCTCCGGTTCCGCCCGATCCTGATGACCTCGTTCGCCTTTATTCTCGGGGTTGTGCCGCTGGTCACCGCCTCCGGTGCCGGCGCCGCCAGCCGCCATGCCCTGGGAACCTCAGTCTTCGGAGGCATGCTGGTGGCCACCATCTGCGGCGTCATGGTCGTACCCGCCCTCTATGTCGCCTTCCAGAAAATCGATGACAAGCTGAAAGGAAAGAAACCCGCTCCCTCAACCGATAAACCCGAACATAAATCGTAAATAAATCGTCAATCGTCAATCGTCAATTCAGTCGTAAACCGTAAATCGTAAATCGTAAATAGAATGTTGACCAAACTCAAATATCCCCTCCTGTTCGCAGCTTTCCTATCGCTGTTGGTCATATCAGGCTGTAAAATAGGCCCCAATTACAAACGTCCCGATTACGGCGTTGGCAAACAGTACCGGTTCTCCGTTTCTGCCGACACGGTTTCCTTTGCCGACACCTCCTGGACTTACCTGTTCAAGGATTCGGTCCTGCAGGGGATGATCAGGAAGGGCCTTCAGAACAATTTCGACATGAACATCGCTTACCAGCGGGTGAACCAGGCCATGGCCATGTTCAAGGAGGCGCGGGCGGACCTGTATCCTTCGCTAGGTGTCACCGGGGTGGCTGCCTACAACAACCAGGCTGTTCCAAACGGAGGCGGAACCCTTGAGTATCATGACTTTTATGCCACGGCCAACCTGACCTGGGAACTTGATATCTGGGGAAAGCTGCGCCGGGCGAAGGAATCGGCGCGGGCCGATATGCTGGCCCAGAAAGCCTACCAGCAGGCCGTGCGGATCTCGCTGATCGCAAACATTGCAGCTGCCTATTTCGACCTGATCGAACTTACGGATGAACTTCAGATCACCCAGTTTACGGTATCGCTGCGGCAGAAATCCCTGGAACTGGTCAGGAACAAACTCATCGCCGGAACCGTTTCGGGTCTTTCGGTCGCCCAGGCGGAAGCCCAGCTGGCGGAAGCCACAACCCGAATCCCATCACTGGAACAAGCCGTGGCGAAACAGGAAAATGCACTCCGGTTCCTGCTCGGTGAATTGCCGGGACCGGTCATTACGGGGGATTCGATCATCGACCAGATGAATTTCGATATCATTCCTGCCGAAGGGATCCCGTCGCAACTGATTGTCCGCCGCCCCGATATCATCTACGCCGAAGAACAGCTGGTCTCGGCCAACGCCCAGGTCGGAGTCGCCCGGGGCAAGATGCTGCCGACTTTAGCCATCTCCGCCGACCTCGGTTACTCTTACCTGGGCGCAGGGATCATCGGTTCTGCCGTGGGCAACCTGGTGGCCCCGATCTTCAACATGGGCAAGCTCAAAGCCAACCTGAGACGTTCCCAGGCTTTTAAGGAAGAAATGCTCCTCTCCTACCAGAAAGCGATCTACAATGGCCTGACTGAAGTCTCTGACGGGATCATCTCCGTTGACAAGCAGAAAAAGGTGGTGGAAGAAAGCGTCAAACTGACCGCGGCTGCACAAACCGCGTACGACCTCTCCTACCAGCTCTTCAATGCAGGCTATGCTTCGTACCTCGATGTG
>DAIRDK010000036.1:0-17096 GCA_036796175.1 Bacteroidales bacterium
CATCCGACCGGGACCTGGATGTCGCGTTCATTGGCAAGACATGCGGCAGTTTCCCTGAAATGCCTGTGACTTTTCCATATCCATACGGTCATTCGGATGAACTGGAATGGGGCAGTTTCGTTTACATTTTCGGCTTCCCGATGGGACAACCCGCGGTGACCAAAGCCATCGTCAGCAAACCGTCACGCGAAGATCCGGATCAATTCACGGTGGATGCACTGCTCAACAAGGGATTCAGCGGGGGGCCGATCCTGGCTATCCGAGATGGAGTGCCTCATTTCGAACTGGTCGGAATGGTTCGTGCTGTTTCTTCCGAAGAAGAGTATTATCTTCGCCCGTCATCGAACGACAAAACATATTACGAGATCTTTCCTTACCGGGGAGACGTGTTTGCCGATTCCCGCGAGATGGTCCGTTACGGACTGAATTTCACGGTCCCGGCCGGGGAGATCCTCCGATTCTATAAGAAACACAGGGAAGAGTTGATCCGGGAAGGATATGACCTGGATCCGTTCTTCGGCCTGCGTCCGAAAACATAGTGATCGTGGTAAAAAATGAATTCCTATGGACCAAAACAAAGAAAGCCTGGTTTCTTTATTTGAACGGTCGATCCGCAACAACTGGGACCTGACGGCCCTTTCCGATTACAATGGCAGCAGCTATACCTACCGGGAGGCCGGTGACAAGATCCTGAAGATCCATCGCCTGTTCAGGGAAACAGGTGTACAGCGGGGAGATAAGGTGGCCCTCCTGGGCAAGAACTCAGCCATGTGGGGCATCACCTACATTGCAACAGTAACGTATGGCGCGGTCATCGTTCCGATCCTGCCCGATTTCAGGCCCGATGATGTCCACTTCATCGTCACCCACTCCGATTCGATCCTGCTGTTCGCCGATGACTTCCTGTACAAGGATCTTAAAGCCAATGCCCTGCCAGGTATCCGGCTTTCGGTCAATATCCAGGACCATGCGATCCTGTTTGCAAGGGATCCGGACATGGAAAGCAAAGCCATCACCGCATTCGATGCTCACCAAGAGCTGATGCAACGGGGAATCGGCCCCGACATGATCTCATTCGCACCCTCCGGCGGCGAACAGGTGGCCGTGATCAGCTATACATCGGGCACGACCGGCTTTTCCAAAGGGGTTGTCATCCAGCACAAGAGCCTCCTCGGCAACATCCTGTTCGCCCATCGCAACATGCCTTTGCAACCGCGCGACAAGATCCTCTCCTTCCTGCCACTTGCCCACACTTACGGCTGCGCCTTCGAGTTCCTCTTCCCGTTCACGAAAGGCTGCGACATCACCTTCCTCACGAAAACCCCGTCACCAAAGATCATCATGCAGGCCTTCGGGGAAATAAAACCCGCGTTGATCCTCTCCGTGCCGCTGGTCATCGAAAAGATCTACAAGGCCCAGATCATCCCGGCCATGCGGAAGCCAGCGATAAGGATACTGAAGAATGTTCCTGGACTGAACACGATTATCTACAAAAAGATCCATGCCAAGCTGTACAATGTTTTTGGAGGCAACTTCAAGGAGCTCGTGATCGGCGGAGCGGCATTCAATGCGGAAGCGGAGCGGTTCTTCAGGAAGATCAAATTTCCGTTCACAGTCGGATACGGCATGACCGAATGCGGACCGCTTATCTCTTACGCTTCCTGGGACACTACGGTGCTCGGAGCTTCCGGCCGCATCGTGGATGAGCTGATCGTTAAGATCGATAATCCCGACCCGAAAACCTGCATCGGCGAGATCATGGTGAAAGGCAGCCATGTGATGCAGGGCTACTATAAAAACGAAGAGGCAACAAAGCAGGTGCTCGAACCTGACGGCTGGCTCCACACCGGCGACCTCGGGCTGATCGACAGGGCCGGCAACATCCATATCAAGGGGCGCTCCAAGAGCATGATCCTCGGGCCTTCCGGGAAGAACATCTACCCCGAAGAACTGGAGTCGATCCTCAACAACCGCTTTATGGTGCTGGAATCGCTTGTGATCGAAAGGGAAGAACAACTCATCGCACTGATCGTTCCCGACAAGGATGCCATGGAAAAAGCCGGTGTTACCCGTGAACACCTTCCCGAAGTATATAAAGCATACCTCCATGACTTGAACCACCGGGTACCGAAATATATGAACATCAGTTATTTCGAGATAGTAGAAACGGAGTTCGAAAAAACGCCGAAGCGGAGTATAAAAAGATTTTTGTATAAATAAAACCACTTAATTAATCCACAGAGTTGCACTGAGAAAATGGAGGCACACTGAGAAATGATTGTGTTCTTCGTGTCTTAGTGCCTTTGTGGTATAAAAAATCCCGATGAATAAATACAAACTTATCATCATTATAACCTGTATTCTCTTCCCAATCCCTGCTGGTTTTTCGCAGGGAATCATCCCTTCTTTAAATCCTGTTACAAAGATCACCAGCACCGACACCCCTGAAACCATCGCCCTCAAAGCTGCCCATGTAAAGCCAACGCCGCGGCAGCTTGCCTGGCAAGAGCTGGAGGTGACCTGTTTCCTCCATTTCGGGATGAACACGTTCACGAACCGCGAATGGGGCTTGAAAAACCAGGACCCGAAACTATTCAATCCCACGCAGCTGGATGCAAACCAGTGGGCGCAGGCAGCCAAATCAGCCGGTGCAAAGCTGATGCTCATCGTGGCCAAGCACCACGACGGGTTCTGCCTCTGGCCAACCAGGTACACCGACTACTGCGTGCGTTCCAGCCCGTGGAAAGAGGGTCAAGGCGATGTGGTTGCCGAAGTCGCCGAAGCATGCAAAAAGGCGGGGCTGAGATTCGGGTTTTATCTCTCTCCCTGGGACATCAGCTCACCGATCTATGGCACCGATGAATACAACACCTGCTTCAAAAACCAGTTGCGTGAGTTATTGACCCATTACGGGGATGTTTCGGAAGTGTGGTTCGACGGCGCCTGCGGTGAAGGGCCCAACGGGAAGAAGCAGGTATACGACTGGCCAGGCTATTACAGCGTGGTGAGGGAACTCCAGCCAAACGCAGTCATCGCCATTACCGGTCCGGATGTTCGCTGGGTCGGCAACGAATCGGGAGACGGCAACGAGACCGAATGGAGCGTAGTGCAGGATTCAACCGGCCTCCGGTGGTACCCGTCCGAAGTAGATGTATCCATCCGGCCGGGATGGTTTTACCATGCCGCTGAAGACAGCCTGGTTAAAAGCCCGGAAGAACTGGTTGAGATCTATTTCAGATCCGTCGGCAGGAATTCTGTGCTCCTGCTTAACATCCCGCCTGACCGGCGCGGACTCATCAGCGAAAACGACATACGAAGCCTGGAAGGGATGCGGTCCATCCTCGATGCAACATTCAGGATCAACCTCGCGGAGTCCGCAAAATGCACGCCTGTTTCGGGTGCCCTGCCGGGATCAACAGAATATGATCTGAAGGAAAACAAGATTTTCGATTGCATGATGCTGCAGGAGAATATCCGGAACGGACAGCGTGTGGCGGAATTTTCTGTTGAAGCTTTTATCGACGGCCGGTACAAAGAAATCTGCCACGGCACGACCATCGGGTACAAGCGGCTGTTGCGGTTCAACCCGGTTACGACCCGGCAAGTAAGGCTAATCATTCATAGTTCCAGAGATACGGCGGAAATCGCAGGGTTTGGGATATATAAGATGCCGGATGCCAGATACCAGATGCCGGATACCAGATAATTGTTCAGTTCAGCAATATCAGCTTCCGTACAGACACGTCCCCATGTTCGGTCGTCATTCTGGCCAGATAGATACCACTCTGCAACCTGGCAGCATCAAAGTGTAAATGATGATCACCTGCCGTCATTTCCTCATCTGCCAATGTTTCGATGACTTGTCCCATCATATTGTAAACCGTAATGACCACGCGAGCGCCGGCGTTCAGGGTGAACCGGATCTCCGTATCATGGCTGAACGGATTTGGATAATTCGTCATTCCGCATTCGCATAGGTCCGGATTTTCCGGCGCTCCCAATCCCGGTTTCGGCATGTATTTCAGCACGGCCCCGTCCCTGCCGGCGGCATACCCATGCAGGGAGTCAGTGAACACCAGCCGGAAAACCGATGTGGAGTCGGGAGTAGGTACGGCTGTCCAGGTTTTCCCGGTATCCTGGCTCCGGATCAGCATCCTTCTCGTGCCTAACGGAGACCAGCATTCAGAAGGAGTCCTGAATCCCAGGTCGGACGCATAACCCTGGATGTCGAGTTCGTCGTAAGTCCAGGAGATGCCTCCGTCGGAAGAACGGATCATGCCGACCCCGTAACCGAAATCGGGATCGCCTCCTGCGCCCATGACCGTGATCGAATCGAACAGGTAAAGCGCATGCACCTCGTCGGCAGGAGCATAGGCCACATCCATGGCGTACCAGAGATCGCCTCCGTTGTTGGTTCTCCAAACCACGCCCGCTACATCGAAAATGCCGCCGCATGCATAACCATATTGCGTATCCCAGAAGGTTATGTCCAGCACGGGGAAGAATGCCAGCGTGGACGTGTCAACGGCTGCATGCGTCCACGTTGTGCCGCCGTCATTTGTTTTGACCAGGGCGTGCGGTTTCCCTCCCATCCAGCCATTCAGTGAATCCCTGTAAAGGATGCAGGTAATAAAGAGATCCTCCTCGGGGTAAGGTTCCGGAACCCAGGATAAACCACCGTTAACCGTGCTCAGAAGTAGGGTCCCGAACGGGGGTGAGGTGAAATTGAACGAGGAGGCCCATCCCCTCTGCCGGTCGAGGAAAAAGATCTCGACGATATCATTGGTCGTGTTGCTCTCCTGTATGGACCAGGAGACGCCTCCATCAGTCGTATGAATGATCGTCCCCGAATCGCCCGCCACCCAGCCATACAGGCTGTCGGTAAAGAACAGGGAATTGAGCGAACACGTCACCGGGACTTCCAGCTTATTCCAGGTTCCCTGGCCGGATGTCAGGATGGCCGTGGCCATCAACAGGACGACAAGTGCGGGTATGCTTGCTTTTTGCCGCATTGAACAAAGATACAGGATAAAAAGTAGTTACGGAACGAATAACCCATCCGGGCATTCCTTAACTTTGAAACGAAAGTTCAAAACCTCCTCCTCCATGAGATATTTCGTTTTCCTGATCTGTTTTCCGGTTGTTCTGATGCTTTCCTGCAACCGGGAAGATCCCGCACAAGCCCGTTCACAGATCGAATCCGGCCATGCGAAACTGACCCACTGGTACGCCACGGGCCAGGCGGATTCGATCGCCGGGATGTTCACCGCCGATGCCCGCCAGTTCGGGCCCAATTCCCCGCCGGTCGTGGGCCGTGAATCCATCCGCAGGGGCTGGGCCAACGCAGCAAGACTTGGCATCTGGACATTCACATTCACCACGAAGGAGGTAGCCGTCAGCGGGTCACTGGCGGTTGAACGGGGCACCTATATCCTTTCGTTCACGCCCGGTCCCGGCGCGCCTCAGCACATGGCACCACAGACCGACAGGGGCAATTACCTCACCCAATGGCGTCTGGAGAATGGCAAATGGAGGATCGTGAACGATCTCACCACCTCCGAACTGCCCAAATTCAAGCAATAGATGGATAAACTACTATTCGCAGCAGCCCTGGCTTCCCTGCTGGCCTGCATGGATATCACCAGCATGGCCCAGGAATCAGCAGGTACAAATCTCTACATGCCGCCTGATATCCGGAAAACCTACGACAAAGGGACCCGTTCCTGGCTTGGCGTGCCTGGAAAGAATTATTGGGAAAACACCTGCAGCTACAAGATCGATGCATCGGTTGATATTAAAACCCGCACGCTCACCGGCAGGGAGTGGATCGAGTACAACAACAACAGCCCGGATACGCTCAGGAACATCGTGATCAACACCTATCTCGATGTTTACCGCCGGGGCAGCCAGAGGGCGTTTCCATTTAACGCCGAGACCAAAGGCTTTTCGCTGTTTCGGGTCACAGTTAACGGCGACACCATTGATCCTGAACGTCTCCGGCATGTCACTACATTTTTCGACCTCCGCCTGTCCGAACCGCTTCTGCCCCATTCCTCCTGCATCATCGGGATGGACTGGACGGTCGCTTTTGTCATGCCCTCCTTCATACGGGAGGGATTTGCCGACAGCACCAGCGCATTCATCGGGTACTGGTATCCTAAGATCGCGGTTTATGACGACCTTTTCGGATGGAATTATTACACCTACACGGCCAAGGATGAATTCTACAGCCCCCTGGCCGATTACGACGTAAGCATCGCTCTGCCCGCAGGTTTCCTTGTATGGGCTACCGGGACACTGCAAAACAGGGACAATTATCCGCCTGTGATCCGGGACCGGATCGGAATGGTGTTTAAAGAACCTGGCCCTGTTATCGTGATCGATACAGCGATGATCCCATATTCCAATGATGCAGGACGTGCCCCATGGAAATTCCATGCCGACAGCGTGCCCGATTTCGCCTTCGCGTTCAGCGATCACTACCTGTGGGTGGCTTCCGGCGCTGTGGTCGGGGATCGGAAGATCCCGGTCAACACGGTCTATCCCAAAGAAAAGGCGTCCTACTTCGGACCGTTCAACCAGATGGTCAGGAAAAGCATGGAATTCTATTCCCTGGTGGATCCGGGTGTGGCATTTCCGTATCCTTCCTTTACCACCTTTGCTGGCCATCCGGATTCGGGAATGGAGTTTCCGATGATGTCCTTCGAGGGGGAATTCCGCGATTTCGACATTGATGCGGACGTAGCCATTCACGAGATGCTGCACAGCTATATGCCCTTCTTTGTGCGCACCGACGAGACCCGGTTCGGATGGATGGATGAGGGGATCACCTCCTTTTATTCCATGAAGGCTGAACAGTGGCTCGGATTGGATGTGAAAACCCTGTTCGGCGTCTTCAGAACTATTTATGGTGGACTGCACGGCCTGGACAACCTTCCTCTTCTTGCCCCAACGTCGGCCTTCCAGGGATTCAATGGCGGGGGTATGCAGTATATTAAGCCGGTCGAGATGCTCATTGCTTTGGAAGATCTTGCCGGGGAACCTGAATGGCGCCAATGCTATAAGGCATTCTCAGAAGCCTGGAAGTACAAGTCGCCGATGACGTACGACTTCATGTTCTTCACTTCAAATTACCTGAACACTGACCTGTACTGGTTTTGGGACGCCTGGTTCATGCGTTTCGGGTATCCGGACCTGAAGATCTTCCTGGTCGAAAAGGACAGGGTGATGGTCGAGAATAAAGGCGGACTGCCGATTCCCTTCATACTGGTCGAAACGGACAAAAACGGCAAGACAACAGAAAAGACGTTCCATGCCGACTTCTGGAAAGAGGGTGCCGTCCGCGAGATCGCGCTGCCTGTGAAATACCCGGTATCAGTTGAAATCAGATGCGATCTGGTGGAGGATTACGACCAGGCAAACAATATTTGGAAAAAACCCTGAGGCCGGTTGCCGGACCTCAGGGTTCATCGGTTCAGCCTCCTTCAACGACCTCAATAATTTCGTCGGCGACTAGCCCGTGGGCTTCCCTGTGGACAGCGATTGCCGATTCTTTGTCCGGTGCGCTGATCAGGCAGAATACTTTTCCTGATTTCTCATCGAACCAGTACTTTTCGTAATCGACCCCAAACTTTTTCTGGATGGCCAGATCCCTGGCATGAGCCTGTGCGACAGCCTCTTTTGTGAGGCCATCGATATGATGATGTATATCCATGAAGAGTGCCATAATATAAAATTTAAATATTATTTAGACTAAATTAATGCACAAAGATAATACGCGAATCATGAAATTGTACACTGAGGGTTATTTTTTGATTCCGTCGTGGATCCGTCTGATGCCGGATGTGTGAGTTGGGTTTTGTGATAGAGTGTGACAGGTTTAGGTTTTAAGTTGTAGTTTTGAGTTTTGAGTTTCGACTTTTAAGTTATTATGGTGGACGACCTCGATAAGATTTACCGCGAAACACCTCCCGGGAGAATCCCGTGGAACATCACGGAACCGCCGGAACTGTTGGTCTCGCTGGTACGGGATGGAATGGTCAGCCCCTGCAGGGCGGTCGACCTGGGGTGCGGGCTGGGCAACTATGCGATCTGGATGGCGCAGCAGGGCTTTGCGATGACTGGAATTGACATCTCTCCTACGGCCATTGAAAAAGCATCGGAAACAAGCGTTCAAAAAGGCCTTCATATCGATTTCCTGGCTGCCGACCTGACTATTCCATTCAAATATCCGTATAGATTTTTATTTGCATACGACTGGGAAGTGCTTCATCACATTTACCCGGAACACAGGGAGCAATACGTGAAGAATGTTCATGACCTGCTTGAACCGGGAGGGAACTATCTCTCCGTCTGTTTCAGCGAGGAAGATCCGTTTTGCGGAACGGGGAGATACCGGACCACGCATATCGGTACACATCTCTATTTCTCCTCAGAACAAGAGATGCGCGATCTTTACGAAAAGTATTTTACGATCCTTGAACTGGATACCAGGCAGATCCCCGGAACATCCGGCGGGCACCTGTGCATCGTAAGCCTCCTGACTCCTGACTCCTGACTCCTGACTCCTGACTCCTGACTCCTGACTCCTGACTCCCGACTTTTTACTGCCTCTCATACTGCTGCACCTCATCGTGCACGTATTCCATCGCCACTCCTGCCTGCCTGAACATGTCCTCCGATTCCTTGCCGTCATGATACTTCCTTTCTGCCACCACGCGAACGATCCCGCAGTTGATGATGAGCATCGCACAGGTCCTGCAAGGTGTCATGCGGCAGTACAGGGTTGCGCCTTCCAGCGGAATGCCCAGCCGGGCCGCCTGGCAGATGGCATTCTGCTCGGCATGGACCGTACGCATGCAATGCTGGGTGATCCGGTCGTCTTCATGCAGCACCTTCTTCATCAGGTGGCCGACATCGTCGCAATGAGGCAGTCCGCGCGGCGATCCGACATAGCCTGTAACCAGGATCTGCTTGTCGCGGGCGATCACACAGCCGCTTCGTCCGCGGTCGCATGTAGCCCGTTTCGAAACGGTGTGGGCGACTTCCATGAAGTATTCGTCCCACGTCGGGCGGATATATTTCGGTCCTTCCATGATTCAGAATTTCAAGATTCCTTCTACTTGTTTGTGCAACTCCCCGATGGTGCCGTTGTTCATGATCACATGATCCGCCAGCCGGATGCAGGCCTGGAGATTCTGCACCGCAGGATCATCTGACACCGACTCCCGGCGTTCATTCTCGATAAACGTATCAAACGACACGTTATCCGTCTCCGATCCCCGTTGCACGATCCTGTTATACCGGATATAAGGATCGGCATCAACAGCCAGGAGCAGGAATTCGCCCTTTTGCCTCAGGGAAGCCACTTCCCCGGTGGTGCGGATGCTTTCAATCACCGCATTGCAGCCCGAGACCTGGGCCTGGAGGTACAACTGGTCAACGGCATAGGCAGGCCCGTACTCAGCCCTCAGCAGGTTGCCCAGGGTGTACATGCTGTCGCGGTTCTCGGGCAGGCCCAGTTCCCGGATCCTGGCCAGCAGGAACGCTCTGACGGAAAAGTGCCGGAAGCCCTTTTCCCTGACCAGGTAGTCGACAACCGTACCTTTGCCTGCGCCCAATGTGCCGGTGATGCCGATGGTGATCATGTTTCAGAACACGGATAAAACTGATTTATACGGATTTACGTGGATTAGATAATCCTTTTTTTCTATCGTTTGTAAAGAACTTTCGTTTAAACTCCGGCTTTCTGCCAAAATTAAGAAGAAGTCCTATTTCAATCTCTGTTGCACGCAAATAATTTATCAGCTGGCATTCATTTTCATAGGAAAGACATTCCGCTGCTTTAAGTTCCAGGAAACCATACCCAAGTTCGTTATAGACATGATAGAAGGTCCTGATGATCTCGTTTGAAAGATCTCTTTGTTCTAATGACATAAGCGTTAGATTAATCCGTATTAATTCGTTTTATCCGTGTTCAATCAATCCCTTAATCCGGTTAACCACGAAAAGGTAACACACCACCCCGAAAAAAAATCTTTCTTCGTACCTTTGAACCAATGTCAGACTCCATCTATCCCCTGAAGTTCACCCCCCTCTTCAAAGACAAGATCTGGGGCGGACAGAAGATCAAGACCTCTTTCGGGCTCGATTTCTCCCCGTTGCCCAACTGCGGCGAAGCCTGGGTGCTCTCCGGCGTGCCGGGTTCGGAAACGATCGTATCCAACGGCTTCCTGCAGGAGAATACCCTCAATGAGCTGCTGGAGGTTTACATGGACGAACTGGTGGGTGAACAAGTCTATGACCAACACAAGGAAGAGTTCCCGGTGCTGATCAAGTTCATCGATTCCAATGACTGGCTTTCGATCCAGGTCCACCCGAATGACGAACTGGCGCACCAACGCGGCTTGCCCAACGGGAAATCGGAAATGTGGTACGTCCTTGAAGCCGACCCTGGGGCGGAGATCATCGCAGGATTCTCCCGGCCAATGGACAAGCACTCGTATTCACGGCTGGTATCCGAAAACAGGCTGAAAGAGGCACTGAATCATGAGAAAGTGGCCGCCGGAGACCTGTTCTATATGCCTGCCGGACGCATCCATGCCATGGGACCGGGGATCCTCCTGGCCGAGATCCAGCAAACCTCCGACGTTACCTACCGCATCTACGACTGGGACCGCACCGACGACCGGGGCAGGGCCCGCGAACTGCACACCGGCCTGGCCCTGGATGCGATCGATTTCACTCTCCAGGAGAGCTATCGCACCCGTTACCGGCCCGATCCGAACCAGACCACCGCCCTGGTTCATACGCCCTTTTTCAATACCAACCTCCTCCTGTTCGATAAAGCGCTGGACAAGGCTTACGGACTCCTTGACTCCTTCGTGATCCACCTTTGCCTGGAAGGAACCTACCGGCTCGAACACCGGGAAGGCGCCGAGACGGTGAACCGGGGTGAAGCGGTGCTGATCCCTGCCGCCATGGACGACTTCCGGCTGTCCCCGGTGCAACCCTGCCGGGTTATTGAAATCTATATGCCCTGAGCACTTGGAGGTTATGGTGGAAAATGGTAATTTTGCCTCCCTGGTACAATTATTGCTCTGATTTCCGAAACCAAAAAGAACCAACATGAAGAGAATCGTTCTGACCTTACTGGCCCTGACTACGCTCCTGGTCGCAGGCATGGCCCAGGAGAAGCCGACCGTGACCGGCAAACCCATTCCCAAAGTAGATATCAAGGATGTTGAAGGGAACCCGTTCAATACATCCAACATCAAGAATGACGGGAACCCGATCATCATCAGCTTCTGGGCCACCTGGTGCAAACCCTGCATTAAAGAGCTCACCACGATCCAGGATGTATATGACGAGTGGGTTGAAGAGACCGGTGTGAAAATGTATGCCGTCTCCATCGACGATCCGAGATCGACCAACCAGGTCCGCCCACTGGCTAATGGAAAAAATTGGGAATATACCGTTCTACTGGATCCCAACGGCGATTTCAAACGTGCGATGAATGTCGGTCCCATCCCTCATACCTTCCTGATCGACGGCAACGGGCAGATCGTCTGGCAGCACACCTCATTTTCGGAAGGGGGAGAACTGGAACTGATCGACCTGGTGAGGAAAGTGAAAAAAGGGGAACCCTTGAAATAATCCAACATTTACCATAAAACCTGATCCTTTGAAGAGTCTTATCCGCAACGCGGTCCTGGCGGTTGCCCTCCTCTGGGCATCCGGCGCCGCCGCACAGAATTTCCTCGACAACACCGGCATCAGCGGTAGCATGCAGGTCGACGGGGCCTGGTACCAGCCTGATGACAAACTGGGCATCACCGATTCGACCCTCGACGGGAAAGTGCTCCGCATGAACGGGTTCACGGAAGTCAATTACACCTGGAAGAATTTTACCGCCGGCATGCGCTTCGAGGCCTACCTGCCCCCGCTGCTGGGTTACGATGTCCAGTACGAAGGGGTGGGTGTTCCATATTGGTTCGTCAATTATAAAAATGAAATCATCGAGGTGACTGCCGGGAATTTCTACGAACAGTTCGGCAACGGAATGACCTTGCGGACGTATCAGGAATGGACACTGGGTTATGATAACTCCATCAAGGGGCTCCGTGTGAAAGTCACCCCGTACAAAGGGATCACCCTGAAAGGGGTTTGGGGCGTTCAGCGCTATTACTGGGATCCTTATAAAGACCACAACCGCGGGATCGTCAAGGGGATCGACGGAGACTTCTTCCTTAACGAAATGTTCAAGGGCATGGAGAACTCCAAGGTCAAGCTGGAACTCGGAGGCAGTTTCGTGAGCGATTACCAGACCGGGAAAAGCCTGGATTACGTGATCGGCGATGACATCTACACCCTGTACCTCCCCGAGAACGTCGCCAACTACGGGGGCCGGATCAACCTCAACGTCGGGGGATTCAACCTCTACACAGAATACGCCCATAAGATCAACGATCCCTCGGCCATGAACCATTACATCTACAAGCCCGGGAACGGCTTTTACCTGAACCTGGCCTGGTCCACCAAGGGCTTCGGGATCTCAGGACAGATGAAGCGTCTCGACAACATGAGCTACAAGTCGAAACGCTCGGTAACGAACAATATGCTGAATATTAATTACCTGCCATCCCTTACCAAGGAACACACCTATTACCTGGCCTCCATGTACCCCTATGCCACCCAACCGACCGGTGAATTCGGGTTTGCAGGCACGCTGACCTATACCATCAAAAAGAATACGGCCCTGGGCGGCAAGAGCGGATGGAACATCGTTGCCAACTATTCTCAGATCAATGGTATCGGGAAGGAAGCGATCAACGACACCACGCCCATCGGACAGCCAGGAACCCTGGGTTATTCGACCAGCTTCTTCGACATCAGCAAAGAACTTTATTACCGCGACTTCAACATCGAAGTGACCAAGAAGTTCGGCAAGAAATGGAAGGGGATCTTCACGTACCTGAACCAGGCCTATAACCGCGATGTCGTGGAAGGCCACAATAACGAGTACGGGATCGTTTACTCCAACATCGGGATCGCCGACATCACCTGGCGGATCACCAGCGACTATGCACTCAGGTGGGAACTCCAGGGACTCTGGTCGCCCAAAGCAAAGCAGGGCTATGAAAACAACACCGGCGACTGGGCTGCAGGTCTCGTGGAACTCACCATCAACCCCCACTGGTTCTTCTCGGTCAGCGACCAATGGAACTATGGAAACCTCGATAAGGGAATGAGGCTGCATTATTACAACGTGAATCTCGGTTACGTATACAACAGCACCCGCATCTCCCTGGCCTACGGAAGGCAGCGCGAAGGGATCATCTGCGTCGGCGGGGTTTGCCGGTATGTGCCGGCCAGTACGGGATTGACGCTGACTGTTACGAGCAGCTTTTAACGAGGGACGAGGGACGAAGGACGAGAGACGATAACAAGAAAATAACGGGTTATACAATGAAAAGATCAATCATATTACTGGCGGGGATTGTAGCGATGTTTTGGACGGTTTCATGCGATAAGCTGGACGAGCCGTTCGCCATTAAAAAAGAGGGCGGCGATACGACCACGGCCATGAAACGAAAAGTCCTGCTGGAGGATTATACCGGACATAAGTGCGTGAATTGCCCCTCTGCAGCAAAGGCCGCGCACGCCATCGAAGCGGCGAGCAACGGGGGGTTGATCATCATTGCCGTTCATGCGGGGTTCTTTGCCACGCCGGGTTCTGCCCCCTTCACTGCAGATTACCGTACTGCAGCCGGGAATGAGTGGAACACCGAGTTCGGCATCAATGCCTGGCCCGCCGGCATCATCAACCGGACTCCTTACGAAGGTGCACTGGTGCTTTACGATTACGGCCAGTGGGGCAACGCGATCAATGCCCAGATGGCGCTGCCCCAGGAAGCCAATATCGGGATCAGCAGCGATTACAACCCAGTATACAGGCAGCTCCAGGTGACGTTGAATACGAAATTTCTTGCCCCGCTGGAAGGCACCTATAACCTGACTGTATGCATCACGGAGGACAGCATCGTCTCCGCTCAGAAGAACAGCGACACCCTGGTCGGCACCGTCCCGGTCATTGACAACTATATCTTCCTGGATATGCTCCGGGCCAACATCAACGGCACCTGGGGCGAAGAGCTCACCTCCTCCGCGGATACCACGATGACCTATACCAAATCTTACAGCTATACGCTGGACCCGGCCTGGGTAGCGGAGCACTGCCACATTGTGGCTTTCGTTTCCAGGACTGACTCGAAAGCTGTCATTCAGGCTGAGAAGAAGGCAGTTACTACGGAATAAAAAGCAAAATCCACGCTTCCGGGGGTTTATTTTTCATTTTATTTGCTAAATCCTTTTTTTTGACCGATCTTTCGGTCGAAAAACAGGTATTTTACTCATTTCATAACAGCTATTATATTGACGTTCAACCAAAAAAATGTGGACATGAAGAAAATTCTACTGTTTTGTATTCTGTTGGTTGCTTCTCTGTCCCTGCAGGCGCAGAGCAGCAAGTATCCCCTGGCTTTCGGGGTTGGCGTGAACTTCCCGGATTTCAGAGGCGCGCGAAGTTCCTTCGGAGATTATTTCACAGATGTGTACTGGGAGCACAAAGGACCACCCCTGAGGGCTTCGTTCGGCATCAACCTGATCCCCTCCCTGAATATTGAACTCTCCGGCAACTATGCCAAAGGCGATAATATTATCGTGAATCAGCCGGAAGGCGAAGAGATCATGTTCTTTGATGTGGACCTGAACCTCCAGTACCGGTTTGCCAATGGCTACATATTAAAGGAGTCATCCTGGTGGGATCCCTACCTGCTGGTCGGACCCGAGTGGTCTCATTCGAATGAAAAGACCTATTTTGCCATCGATGGAGGCCTGGGGATGAACTTCTGGTTCATCAAGCACCTGGCTGTGTTCGGACAAGCCGCTTACGATTACGTGATCGACGGAGATGATTATTATCACTTTGCATTCGGTTTGAAATACCGGTTCAATCCTGAACCCGACAAAGACAAGGATGGCATCAAGGACAAGGATGATAAATGTCCCGACATTCCCGGACTTGAGAAATTCAACGGATGCCCCGATACCGATGCGGACGGGATCCCCGACATGGAAGATGCCTGCCCGAAAGTGGCCGGACTGGCCCAGTTCCAGGGCTGCCCCGACACGGATGGCGACGGCATTCCCGACAAGACCGATGCCTGTCCGACGATTGCCGGGCTCAAGGAGTTCCAGGGATGTCCCGACAAGGATGGCGACGGCATTCCCGACAAGGATGACCTCTGCCCGGATGTGAAGGGGCTTGCAGCGCTAAAGGGCTGTCCGGATACCGATGAGGACGGCATTGCCGATAAAGATGACAAGTGCCCGAATGAGAAAGGCCCGGCTTCGAATAACGGCTGCCCGGTTCCTCCTCCTCCCCCGCCTCCGGCGCCTGAATTCGCTGGATTGATCGTTTATTACAGCACGGCAAAGAACGAGGTTCCTGCCGATTACAAAGCCCGTCTTGACGAATTGGCCAAGTTCATCAACGAGCACCCGAACATGTCATTCATGATCAATGGTCACACCGATAATGTCGGCAGCGATGCGTTCAACATGAAACTCTCAGACCAGAGGGCCAAGAACATCCAGAAATATCTTATCGGCAAAGGGGCAGCGGCCAACAGGATGGAAGTTAAAGCTTACGGCGAGTCCACCCCGGCTGCTACCAACGATACGGATGAAGGCAAATCGAAAAACCGCAGGGTTGAAATCAATATGAAGAAGTAACACAAACAAAAATGCCGGAACACTTACCGGCAAAAAAGAAGAGGCCCTCCTTTCGGACGGGCCTCTTTTAATTCCACGTACCCACCTATTTTCGGATCAAAATACGCTTGGTCAGGGTTGAACTCTCGCCCTGGAGGCTGAGGATGTAGATGCCGTCAGGAACATTCAGCCTGATCTGTGCGGAGGCTTGCCCGTTCATGTCGAATATCTGCTGGAAGACCATGGTCCCAAGCAGGTTGTAGATCTTCGCGGTGACCTGTTCGTTCCTGCCTGAAGCCAGAGAAAGCCGGAAACTGCCGTTGTTCGGGTTGGGAACAACCGAAGCGCTGAGCCCAGGATTCAACTCGTTTGTACCGACCGGGAAATTCACGTCGATATAGTTTTGCCTGACCAACGTGTCCGGTATGATCCCGTTGCTTACGATGAGCTGCACATCATATACGCCCGGAGTGTTGTAGAAAACAACCGGGTTCTTTTCGGTGGAAGTTGAAGGCGTCCCACCGGGGAAGCTCCAGTTCCACGAAGAGACGGAACCGGCTGAAAAATCATAGAAATTCACCGACTCTCCCGGGTAAACGACGGTGGGGAATCCGATGAAATTCGCCGTTAAAGCAGGCAGGTCAACCCCGAAAAACTCCAGGTATTTCTCAAGCAGGTGTACTTTCGTCGAAGGATAGGTCCCATCCGACAACCCGCCAAACTCGAACGAGGAGCCGATCGTGCGGTAGGTCCCGCCGTCATAGGCAATGTCGTTGGTATAGGATGGATTGTTGTTCTTGAAGATCTTGAAGGATCCACCGGTCACATCCAGCCGGTCGATGTACTGGTTATCTCCTGAGTAATTAAACTGCATGCCGTCGGTCATGGTGCCTGCGAAACCGAGGATCTGGCCCAGGTCCCCGCTGCCGTCGCCGGTCCCGCTGATGTGAAACAGCTCATGGACAGGGGTCGGGGTATCGTATACCCAGGTATCTCCGCCTTCCATATAGGCCCTTCCGCCCGCTTCAAGGAAGTTCTTCATCAGCGTCCCTTCGACATCGGACAGGGCTACATTGTTGGGGTAGACGCCCAGGCAGACAAAGATCGAGGTGTAGTCATCGATGATGGCAGGCATGTCGGTGGTATAATCAACCAGCAGTCCGAGTGATTCGGCAGCCGATTTCAGGACCGGCCCCGAGTTGGCGTTGCCGTCGCGGTCGACGATGAGCAAGGGAGTTTTTCCTACGACCAGGTTAAAGATCAGGACCTTTGTAACGCCGCGATCGGCGGTGAGCTGAAGCATGAACGACACGAACTGTCCT
>DAIRDK010000037.1:0-16197 GCA_036796175.1 Bacteroidales bacterium
AAATTCACCGGGATAGTGCGCCTTCAGGTACGCCATGCGGTAAGCGACATAGGCATAACAGGTGGAATGCGATTTATTGAATGCATAGTTGGCAAAGGCTTCCCAGTCTTTCCAGATCTTCTCCACGATTTTCTCATCGTGCCCCTTCTGCTTGCATCCTTCAATGAATTTGGGCTTCAGGTCGTTCATCATCGATTCGATCTTCTTGCCCATGGCCTTCCGGAGCGAGTCCGCCTGGCCCTTCGTAAACCCGGCCAGTTCCTGGGAAAGGAGCATGACCTGTTCCTGGTAGACTGTAATCCCATACGTATCCTTCAGGTATTTCTCCATGGCCGGGATGTCGTAGGCGATCTTCTCCCGGCCATGTTTCCTGGCGATGAAGCTGGGGATGTATTCCATGGGTCCGGGACGGTACAGGGCGTTCATGGCGATCAGGTCCTCGATCTGGTTCGGCTTGAGCTCCCGCAGGTATTTTTTCATTCCGTCCGATTCGAACTGGAAGATCCCGGTTGTCCTGCCCTGGCTGAACAACCGGTAGGTTTGCTCGTCATCGAACGGGATGGTTTCGATATCCAGTTCAATTCCCCTGGATATCCTGATATTCCTGACGGCGTCGTTGATGATGGCCAGGGTCTTCAGCCCGAGGAAATCCATCTTCAGCATGCCTACCTTTTCAATGTGGTCTCCGTCGAACTGGGTCACAAGCAGCGTGGATTCCTTGGATGTAGTGAGGGGGACATAGTCGGTCAGGCTGTCCCTGCCGATGATCACCCCGCAGGCATGGAGACCGGTTTGACGGATCGACCCCTCGAGGAATTCGGCGTATCTCAGGGTTTCCACCACCTGCTTGTTGGCCGAATGCCGCAAGGCTTTAAGTTCCGGGACTTCTTCATAGGCCTGCCTCAGGGTGATGCCCGGACGGGAGGGGATCAGCTTGGTCAGCTTGTTCACCTCATCCAGCGGCATCTGGTGAACCCGTGCCACGTCCCGGATGGCCCCTTTGGCGGCCATGGTGCCGAACGTGATGATATGGGCGACCTTGTCGCTCCCGTATTTATTCACGACCCACTTCAGGACTTTATCCCGGCCGTCTTCATCAAAATCGATATCGATATCCGGCAGGGAAATACGGTCGGGATTCAGGAAGCGCTCGAAAAGAAGATCGTATTTCAGGGGATCAACGTCTGTGATCCTCGTGCAGAAAGCCACAACGGAACCGGCCGCCGAACCGCGGCCCGGACCAACCGAAACCCCCATGTCCCTGGCCGCCTGCAGAAAATCCTGGACAATCAAGAAGTAACTCGGATAACCCATGTTCCTGATCGTGTCCAGTTC
The DNA here is from genome assembly GCA_036796175.1 of Bacteroidales bacterium. Taxonomy (GTDB): domain Bacteria; phylum Bacteroidota; class Bacteroidia; order Bacteroidales; family FEN-979; genus DAIRDK01. The sequence goes on from DAIRDK010000037.1 coordinate 1,336, forward strand.
AAAATCGATCCTCTCCCTGATCTCCTGGGTCACCGTTCCATATCTCTTCTCCGCACCCTGGTAAGTCAAATGCCGTAAATACTCATCCGCATCGTGGAAGCCGTCCGGGATGGGGAAGTCGGGCATGATCGGATCCCGGTTCAGGTTGAAGATCTCCACCTTGCCGGAAACCTCCAGCGTGTTTTCCAATGCGTCCGGAAGATCCGCGAACAGAACTGCCATTTCGGCTTGTGTCTTGAACCATTCCTGGCCTGTATACCGGAGGCGGTCCGTGTCCGTCATCACTTTCCCGGTATTGATGCAGAGAAGCCGGTCGTGCGCTTCGGCATCCTGCTCGTTGAGAAAATGGACATCGTTCGTGGCCAGCAACTTCACACCCAGTTTCCGGGAAAAATCCACCAGCGCGTTATTCACGATCGTCTGCCGGCGGAAGACGTCCGCATCACGCGTCGGATCGGTCACCTGATGGCGCATCAGCTCCAGGTAGAAATCGTCGCCGAAGACCTCCTTGTACCACAAAATGGCTTTTTCAGCCCGGGCCAGGTCCCCGGACTGGATGGCCCGGGCCACTTCACCGGCCAGGCAGGCGGTGGATGCGATGAGCCCGTCATGGTGCTCGATCAGTAATTCTTTATCGATCCTGGGCTTATAATAGAAACCATCGATCCAGGCCTTGCTGATCAGTTGCACAAGATTCCGGTAACCGGCAGGATTTTTGACCAGCAGGATCAGGTGGTCCCCTTTCCGGTCGGCGACATCCGTTTTATCCGTCAGCCTTCGTCGCGCAACATAGGTTTCACAACCAATGATCGGTTTAATCCCCGCCGCTTTGGCCTTTTCGTAAAATTCTTTGATCCCGAACAAATTCCCGTGGTCGGTAACCGCCACACCGGGCATGCCGTCGGCTGATGCCTTGGAAACCAGTTCTGAGATCCTGCAGGCCCCGTCAAGGATGGAGTACTGCGAATGAACATGAAGATGGACAAAACCAGTCATAAAGCTACCGGGAAAGATTAACTAATTTATTATCAACGCGGATTGTTCCTGTGTGCGGGAAGCGCAGTAAAATTAGCATAAAATAACTTGACCCATGCCCTGTGTTGAAAAGTATTAATATTTGACAACCCCCGATAATTTCATTAACTTTGAGAACAATGGGCAGGTCCTTCTGCCGTTTAACCCATGATATGAAACCACTCCTCCTGCTTCTGATGTTCCCTGCCCTCTGGATCTCTGCAGTCCCTGGAACCGGAGGTGATGGGAAAACCAGTGGCAACCTCCAGGCAGCTTACCGGGAAGAAATGGCTGCAACGGCGACATATGCCGCGTTTGCCGAACAGGCGACGAAAGACAACCTGCCCCTGATCGCCCTGCTTTTCACTGCAGCATCCAGATCGGAAGCAGTTCATGCTGCCAATTACAGGACCATTCTTGAAAAAAAGGGAATCAGGATTCCGGAAAGCCGGCCCGAATTCGCCGTCCTGACGACCAAAGAGAATCTGGAAACAGCCGTCAGCCAGGAAACTAAAGAAATACAGGAGATCTATCCGGGCTATATCACAACCGCAAAGCAGGAGAGCGAGATGAATGCCCTGAAAACCCTGAGATGGGCCATGGAAACGGAGAAACGGCACGCCATCTGTTTCCGGAACGCCCTGGCCGCCCTGAATGGCGGGTTCCTCGACAACCTTCCAAAAGTCTACTGGGTCTGCCCGAAATGCGGAAATACTTACGACGTACCGGATCCGGAGAATATGTGCAGCCTATGCGGAACAATGAACACTCGGTTTATCCGGATCGGAACAGCAGCCGGGAATCTTCAGGAATGATCTCCTTTTGGGGAATTCAATTTTTTTTCCGATCTTTGCGGGCCAAATTTTAACCTAAACCTATCTAATGCCAACAAAGATCAGATTACAGAGAAAAGGTAAGAAGGGTCAGCCTTATTACCACATTGTCATTGCGGATGGTCGTGCACCACGGGACGGACGGTTTATCGAAAAGATTGGCGTTTACAACCCCCTCACAAAACCTGCTGATATCGAGATCAGTCTTGATAAAGCGATCAGCTGGCTTCAAAAAGGTGCACAACCGACGGACACGGTCCGCGCAATTCTTTCCTACAAAGGAATTCTTTACAAGTACCACCTGCTGAAAGGCGTTCAGAAAGGCGCTCTTACCGAAGAACAGGCCGAAGCCAAATTCCAGGCCTGGCTTACGGAGAAACAGGCCAAGATCCAGAGCAAGCGCAAAGAGCATGAACTCAGTCTGAAAGAAGCCATAAAACAGCGTAAGGAGGAAGAGAGTAAGGTGAACGAAGCCAAAGCTCAGGCCATCGCTAAAAAACTGGCCAAAGCCCAGGAACAAGAGGCGCAAGCAGCTGAACAAGCCGTTGAAACCGCCGAAACCCCTGCTGCTGAAGAGCCGTCACCTGAAGAGCCCCGGCAGGAATAGTCAGGAATACCCTGTTCTTCATGGAAAGGGATGATTTTTTTTATTTCGGAAAGATCCTTAGTACATACGGGAATAAAGGACAGTTGGCGGTCATCCTGGATGTGGATGACCCGGCCAAATACCAGGCGCTGGAATCCGTTTTTATCGAAATCGATAAGGAACGGGTTCCATTTTTTATTGCCGAGGTCAACCTCAGGCAAGGGAAGAAGGCCGTGCTTCGTTTTGAAGAGGTCAATTCGCCGGATGATGCCGAACCCTTTTGCGGCCTTAACATGTACCTTCCGCTGTCCATGCTGCCCCGCCTGAAAGGCAACCAATTTTACTACCACGAAGTCAAAGGATTCCGGGTGGTCGACAGCAAACTCGGTGAGATTGGTGTGATCGAATCGGTCCTGGAGATGCCCACCCAATCACTCTTCCAGGTCCGGCAAGGGAAGAAGGAGATCCTGATCCCCGTTGCAGACGCGATCATAGATCAGGTGGACCGGAAAAAAAGAGAGATCCGGATCACCGCTCCCCCGGGACTGATTGAACTTTACCTCTGAGGCCAATGGCTTTCCGCTTCAGGCAATTCACGGTGGAAGACCAGCACAGCACCATGCCCGTAGGCACTGATGCAATGCTCCTGGGCGCCTGGACACAGCCTGCCGGCGCTAAACGGATCCTGGATATCGGGACCGGATGCGGAGTCCTGGCGCTGATGATGGCTCAACGCTCAACCGCCGCGGTGACCGCAATTGACATCGATGCCCGTTCAGCCGCCGAAGCCGGCCTAAATTTCAAACAAAGTCCTTGGTCTGAACGCCTGCAATGCCATGGCTTGTCGTTGCAGGATTTCCAACAGTCACAACCGGGTACATTCGACCTGATCATCTGCAATCCTCCGTTCTTCTCCGGATCCTTGCGATCTCCATCCCTCAAGCGGAACCTGGCACGGCATGAAGCCGAACTGACACACCGGGGACTGCTCGCTTCTGTGCGCGAGCTGCTCGGGGAAGCTGGCGCCTTCGCTACAGTGATGCCGTCTGCTCTATGGGAACCCTTCACCGGCGAAGCTGCCATCCAGGAATTGCATCCGGTACAGGAATTATGGGTGCGTTCCTTTGCACGCAAACCTCCGCTCAGGGTCCTTGCGCTCTTCAGGAAAACAGGAAAAGTTGCCAACATACGTCAGGAACTTGTTATCTTTGATGTCCCGGGCAAATTCTCAACCGAATACCTGGAACTGACAGCCGAATTTCATTCCTTTTAAATATGCACGACATTTTTTTGCATACAACAACGGTTTTCATGGGTTTCTTCGCCATGCTGAATCCGATCGGGAACCTGCCGGTATACCTCGGGATGGTCAAAGACTATGATGAAAAGACCCAGAAACGGATCGCAAGGAAAGCGCTCCTTTCCGCCTTTGTGGTCATTGCCGTGTTCAGCGTGTTCGGCCATATCATTTTCGGCCTGTTTGGCATCACGCTCCCGGCATTCCAGATTGCCGGCGGAGTCATCGTCTTCATTATGGGATACCAGCTTCTCAACGCCCAGGATACGTCTTTCCATACACCGAAGGAAACCCGAAGCCGCAAAACCGAATCCGGGAAAGAGGACATCGCGGTCATGCCCCTCGGAATACCGCTGCTGGCAGGTCCGGGAACCATTTCAACAGCAATGAATTTTGTCGGTTCCCAGAAAAACATCTACAATGTGCTTCTGGTAATCGGCGTGTTCGCGGTCATTTGCCTTATTACCCTGATCCTCTTCATGTCCGGTAAAAAAATATCTGAAAAACTGAACCCTTCATTCCTGAAGGTCACGTCGAGGATTATGGGGCTGATCCTGACCGTTATCGCAGTCCAGATGATGATCAACGGGATCAGTGGCGCCTATCATTTCATTCTCAGCAACCAATTCTGAACTGCAGTAAAATGAAAGCCTGGATCTTTGCACTCATGGCATGTACGGTCGCGCTGTCAGCCTGCACCCGCGTCCAAACGGAGTACTGGCCGAATGGGAATGTGAAATCCAAAGTGACGCTCAGCGGCAAAAGATACGACGGACCATCCACATACTACTACGAGGACGGCACCCTGCAGATGGAATGCAATTACCGGGAAAATCAACTGGAAGGCAGGATGACCCGTTTTTACTCCTCCGGCATGAAAAAAGAGGAGGTATATTACAGGCACAATAAGGCCGACAGCGTGTATAAATTTTATGATATCGCAGGAAAACTCCTGGTTCAGGCCTATTATACCGACAGTTTGCTGAACGGGCCCTTCTATGAGTTCTACCCCAACGGTGTCATGAAGACCGATGGGAGATACTCGTCCGGATTGTATGACGGGAAATGGTTATGGTATGACGAAGACGGGATGATCGTGGGAACCGCCGATTTTAACCAGGGTTCCGGGATCCAGCGGTCCTTCGGCCCGAAAGGAAAGGTCATGCAGGTGATCCGGTTCAAAAATAACCTCAAGGAGGGTCAGGAAGAGTACTATGATGCGGAAGGAAATCTGACTGAAACGCGACAGTATCGTGGAGGCGAATTGGTCGAGATCAAAAACGTGAAAAAAAATCAGTAAAAACTTTTTTATTCCTGATAATCAACTTAATTTTGCACTGTTATTCGATTCACACTGTTATTTAATTAACAATAGATATTTCGTACTAACAATCAAAAAAACAATCAAAATGAACATCGAGAAGATCATGCACGACCTGGAGAAAAAGAATCCGGGTGAAGTGGAGTACCTGCAAGCCGTACGTGAAGTGCTTGAATCCATTGAAGAGGTGTACAATGAAAACCCTCAGTTTGAAAGCGCCAACCTCATTGAACGCATTGTGGAGCCTGACCGGATCTATACATTCAAGGTCAGTTGGGTGGACGACAGCGGCAAGGTTCAGGTCAACCGCGGGTACCGTGTCCAGTTCAACAATGCAATCGGCCCTTACAAAGGCGGGCTCCGGTTCCACCCGAGTGTCAACCTCAGCATTCTGAAATTCCTCGGATTTGAGCAGATCTTCAAAAACAGCCTGACCACCCTGCCGATGGGCGGTGCAAAAGGGGGTTCCGATTTCGACCCGAAAGGGAAATCCAATACCGAGATCATGCGCTTCTGCCAGGCATTCATGCTGGAATTATGGAAAGTGATCGGCCCCGAAACGGATGTGCCCGCTGGCGACATCGGGGTTGGTGGCCGTGAAATCGGATTCATGTACGGCATGTACAAGAAACTGGCCCGCGAGAATACCGGTGTGCTCACCGGCAAGGGACTGAACTGGGGAGGCAGCCTGATCCGTCCCGAAGCAACCGGCTTCGGCGCAGTCTATTTTGCCAACGAAATGCTCAAGACCAAAAATGAAAGCTTTAAAGGCAAGGTGGTTGCGATCTCGGGATTCGGTAACGTAGCCTGGGGAGCCGCCACAAAAGCAACCGAACTGGGTGCAAAAGTCGTGACCATCAGCGGACCCGATGGATACATCTACGATCCTGACGGCATCTCGGGCGAAAAGATCGAATACATGCTCGAGCTGAGGGCATCCAACCAGGATATCGTAAAACCCTACTCCTATGAATTCCCGGGCGCCCAGTTCCACCAGGGCAAACGCCCGTGGGAAGTGAAATGCGATATCGCACTTCCCTGCGCCACCCAGAATGAACTTGGCAAGGAAGATGCCCAGATCCTCGTGAAAAACGGTGTGGTCTGCGTTGCAGAAGGCGCCAATATGCCCAGCACCCCCGAAGCCATCGAGATCTTCCTTGAAAATAAGATCCTCTTTGCCCCCGGGAAAGCCGTCAATGCAGGAGGCGTTGCCACATCAGGCCTTGAAATGTCACAAAACTCCATGAAAATCAGTTGGCCGGCGAAAGAGGTCGACGAGCGCCTCCACCACATCATGCGCAGCATTCACGATGCTTGCGTGAAACACGGTAAAGACAAGGACGGGTATGTAAACTATGTCAAAGGAGCCAACGTTGCCGGGTTCCTTAAAGTCGCAAGCGCCATGCTCGACCAGGGCGTGATATAAACTCTTTGTTGTTGATAACCTAAATCCTCCCTTGCAACGCAGGGGAGGATTTGTGTTTATTTTTGTACCTTACATAATCCTAAAATCCAGATGGTATTCGCAAATCCTGTATTTCTGTTCGGACTGTTTGCACTCGCGGTTCCCATCCTGATTCATCTCTTTAACTTCCGCAGGTACAGGAAAATATATTTTACCAATGTTCATTTTTTATCAGCCATAAAACAGGAAACGCGAAAGCGCTCAGAACTCCGTCAATGGCTCATCCTGATCAGCCGTTTGCTGGCGGTGGCTTCACTCGTCCTTGCTTTTGCCCAACCATTTATCCCATCTCCCCTTCAGAAACAGAAACATACAGGTCAGGGTGCCGTGAGTGTTTACCTGGATAACTCGTTCAGCATGGAAGGCATGACATCCGACGGGAACCTACTCGAGACAGCCAAATCCAAAGCACTCGAGATCGCTGCCGCAAGTTCGCCCTCCGACCAGTTTTTCCTGGTGACCAATGAGGCCGATGTCCGGTATAATCTGCCCGTTTCCCGGGAAGAATTCTCGGGAATGGTCAGGGAGGTAACCCTTTCACCCGTATCTGTGCCGGTCTCATCCATCGTCCTGAGACAAAAAGAAGCACTGGGCCGAACCCAGGCCGGGCATAGGTCGATCTACCTCCTCTCCGACTTCCAGCGGACCACCGCTGATCTTGCCCTTCTGCCCGCCGATACGGTCGACAGCTATCTCCTCGTGCCGCTGCATCCCGGGAAAACCGCCAACCTCTATGTCGATTCAGCATGGTTCGAATCACCGGTCCAGCAACCCGATCAGCCATCCGTGCTCAAGGTATCCATTAAAAATACAGGCACCGAATCGTTCGAAAAAGTACCTGTCAAACTGACCATCAACGGCCGGCAAAAAGCGGTATCCGGGATCGAGATCCCGGCAGGCTCCGGTACGACCGTTTCTCTGCCGTTTACGAATGAAGCGGAAGGTCTGCAGAATGGCCGTGTCGAGATCACCGATAACCCGGTCGTGTTCGATAATGCCCTGTATCTTTCTTACCCGCTTTTAAAATCCATACCTGTGCTGTCTATCAACGGGTCCGGAGAAAATCCGTTCCTAAACGCATTTTTCCGCGATGATTCCACGTTCAGGTTCGATAATGTGCCGGTGAAACAGATCGAATACTCCTCGCTTCGCCGGTATTCACTGCTCATTCTGAACGGGCTTACGGAATTTCCGACAGGCCTTCAGGATGAACTGACCCAATATGTCGAAAACGGCGGCCAGATCCTGATTTTCCCAGCCCGGACCGCAACCCCGGAAAGCTATCGCGCATTCATGACCAGGTTGTCCCTCCCTGCCTATGTGCAGCCGGATACCTCTCTCCGGAGGGTGGACAAGATCAACACGGAGAGCCGGGTATTTGCTGATGTTTTCGAGAAAAATGCCGCGGGGAAAGTCATCCTCCCCGAAAATACTGATTTCCCGGTCGCGTTCTTCCATTTCCGGCTGGATCCGAAAGGCAATTCAGGTGGCGAAGTCCTGATGAAACTGGACAATGGAGATCCGTTCCTTCAATCTTTCGACACCGGCAAAGGCCGCGTATATCTGTGTTCGTCGCCCCTGGACCCGGTTTCGACCAGTTTTCCCAAACACCCCCTGTTTGTCCCTGCGCTTTACAGGATTACGTTGCTCAGTACACGGCAACAACCCTTATATTATTTCACTGGCTCGAATGAACCTATTATGATTCAAGGAGATACTCTTTCAGACCGATCAGTGTACTTCCTTAAAAAGCAAGAGGGGTCCTTTGAAATTATACCGGAAATGAGAAATACCGGGTCCGCGGTATTGTTGTTTCCCCGGGAACAGGTGAAAGAAGCAGGACACTACGCGATAGTAAAGGATAAAACCCTGATCTCCATGATCTCGTTCAACTATAACCGGACCGAATCGGAACCGCTGTCCCTGTCGGATAACGAAATTTCCACCGCCCTGATGAAAGACGGCATACGTTATTTCTTGATAATCAAGGACAACAACGTTCCGGTCGCCAGGCAGGTGAAGGCTTTTCAGGAGGGTACGCCACTCTGGAAATTATTTGTTATCTTTACACTGTTATTCATTGTAACCGAGATCGTTATTATACGTATAATGAAATAAACCGGGCTGCACGCCCGTCGAAAGATAAAATGGTAGCCTGGTTAGTGTACATCACATCAAAAAATTTGACACTGTTGTAAAATATTTTTACAAATTTTTACAAGAACTGATTTTTAACTGTCTGATAATCAATTTATTGTAATTCTGGCATGATTTTTGCTATTTATCCCGCAGAGCATGCAGAAACAATAACAAAAATGAAAAGACTTAGCTTACTTGATTTGCACAAATCCGCACTGAAAAGGAATATGATGGGCAAGATAAAAGGTGGAATCGATTTCAAATGCATTTGCTCGTTCAACAATCCGCTGGTTTCAACGCGGGAGTCAGGCGGCTCAAGTACGCTCTGCTTCTGCATCGAAACCGACGCCCCGATTAGTAAGGGAGTTGAAAACAAGCCTGTTGTGAGCTGGAATTAAACAAAAAAAAACATAAACACTATGAAGAACAGATTAAGCTTACTCGACCTGCACAAAGCAGAAATGAAAAAAACCATGCTCGGTAAAGTTAAAGGCGGTATCGACATCAGGTGCATTTGCTCATTCAACAACCCGTTGCTTACCACAAGGGAATCTGGCGGCTCTGCAATCCTTTGCTTCTGCGATCTAAACATTTCGCCCAGCTCCACTGTGCAGACGAAGTCTACAAACTAGCGAAACAAGTCCTTCATACCGTTGTTACTATATTGACAGGCGGATAAAAGCATTATCTTTGCCTGTCAATTTATTTTTATATAACCAACCCTTCTGCCATGATCCGGCCGGTGATCTTCCATACTGAAAAGGGAAATGAATACCTGTACAGCCCTGTCAGAAACCAGATCACCCTTTCTCACCCTCTCTTAAATCATTTTGTTCAACTGGATGAAGCCCCTGGGGAGCTCGAATCCATTGTCAATGAGGCCAAAAAATCAGGATCCTACGAACTCGGAACGTACGGAACATTCACGGCAAAAGAGATCAACCTGCTGTATAACAAGTATCTCTTTCTGAAGAAACACGGGTACTACAAACCCAGGAAACACCTGAACCTGGAAGGGCGTATGACCACTTCGGTCCTGGATGATAATATTCAGAGAATCAAACAGATCATTTTTGAAGTCACCGAAGATTGCAACCTCAATTGCACCTACTGCACCTACAGCAAGTTTTATGTCAACAAACCCCGGGCATCCAAAGAACCCAACCTCCCCGAGATCCGAAAAACGATTACCTACTTCTTATCACGCCGCAAAAACAAATCGGCTAAACTGACGGTCAGCTTCTACGGCGGTGAGCCGCTGAAAAACATGAAACTGATCCGGGAGGTGGTCTCTGCCTTAAAATCCCTTCCGGACAACCAGGTGCCATTCAAGTTTTCAATGACTAGCAATGGGGTCTACCTTAAAAAATACATCGATTACCTGGTTGAACACGATTTTGACGTCGGGATCAGTCTCGATGGCGACAGTTCGGCAAACATATACCGGCAGACCAAAAACAACAACCCCTCCTTCCCCATCGTGATCCGCAACCTGGAGTATGTCATGGAAAAATACCCCGACTACTTCGAGAAGAACATCAACTTCATGAGCGTGATCCATAACCGGAACAACTTCGGGAGCCTGGAGAAGTTTTTCCGGGAAAAATTCGGAAAAACCCCGGTCATGTCCGACATCAGCACCATCGGGATCAACGAAGAATTTAAACAAGAGTTCCATAAGACCTTCGTCGAGAACAAACAGGATGACCGCTATGACGAAACCCCGATGCGGTCGCTGATGCTGAAGCACCCAAGGGTGAAAGATGTGGCCGACCTGGTTGAAAAATACAGCGGAATGGTATACAAAAACCATTACCAGATGTTACAACCGGGAAAGGATGCCACGCTCAGGAAAAAATATATCCCCACAGCCACCTGTACGCCTTTCTCTTTAAGGGCGTTCGTTACAACGGAAGGCAAGATCCTGCCCTGTGAACACATCAGCAGGGAATTTGAAATCGGATGGGTAAATGAATCCCGGATCCATATTGATAAGCGGGAGATCAGGGACATGTTCAACAGCTACTACGGAAAGATCAAAACATTCTGCGAGAAATGCTACCTGGCTGACAATTGTAAAGAGTGCATGTTCAATACAGGGATTGAAACGGATAAGCCTTCGTGTGAATTCTTCATGGGACATAAACGATTTGGGGATTATCTGGCCAAGCAATTTTCGATCATTGAAAACGATTACCCGTTCTATCTAACCATCGCTGACAATGCCTTCCGAAAAGAGGGAAGCTGAATACTGGCTCTACCTTGAGCCCTATGTGCACGTGTCGTCGAACGATCATGCGGTTCTCTTTTACAATTCCTTATCCGGGGCCCGGTTCGAGATTCCGGCCTCATCCCGGGCCAGGGACCTGGTTTTGGAACTCACCGACCCGGTAAACGGGTATGTCACGCGGGTGACCGGCACAGACTTGCAAAACCCTGCAGTGGCTAACCTGGTGAACAAAATCAGGAAGAAGTTCATGGGTGAACTGCTGAACACCGAATGGTCAGCAGGAAAACCGGTGAATATTTACCCGGAAGCCTACTTTAAAAGCCACCTCACCCGAAAGATGGTGGAAACACCGGGTGCTGACGATCTCATCGACCTGGACAATTATATCCACGAGATCACGATCTACCTCAACAGTTTAGGAAAAACCGGACCAGATCCGTGCCCTAAGGCATTCAGGCAATTCATCTTCCCTGGCAACACGCTGGAAGAGGATATCGACCTCCACGGGGATGCCCTGAAAGACCTGGTTGTGTTTCTCTCCCGGTTCAAAATCACGATGTTGCATATAAGCGGCGCGGATATCTCCAGGTACCCGGGATTCACAGCATGGCCATCTCTGCTGTCGGAATCCGGATTTACTGTCACATATCACCTGCGTTCAGACCGTTATCAGGCGGCAACCGGTTCACATATACTGAATCAAAAAGGGGCCAGGTTAGCCGTTCATTGTTCGTTCCCGCTGGATGGCGATGTGTTCAACTTTATCCTTAACGATCTGAATGACAATTCAAAAATTAAACAGACCGATATTCATTTTATCATTACCTCGTCCGAAGAACTGGCGACCGCCCGGCAGATCATAGCCCTGACAGGAATCCCGAATGCCTACCTGTCACCTTTTTTCAACGGAAGGAATTTTGATTTTTTCAAGGAAACCGTCTTTATTACCCGCGAGGATATCCGGAAGTCCAGACCCGACAGGAACCAGGTATTCTCAAGGCTGTCACTTAACGAAACGGATTTCGGCAAGTTCATTGTTTTGCCTGACCGGCATATATATGCCAATCCGAATGATGCTCCCGTCGGAAGGTTTCCCGAGGACAGGGTTGATTCACTGATCCTGAAAGAGATACTCGACGGAATTTCCTGGAAGCGTACGCGGAAAAGTGTCTCTCCGTGCAACCGTTGCCTGTATCATTTTCTTTGCCCGCCAGTAAGTTCCTATGAACTGGTCATGGGGCGCTTCAATTTTTGCGATGTGTGGAAATAGATCATTGGGATGATACGGAATTACATTATCACATCGTACCGGTTTATTGTTAAAAGCAAGACCTATACGTTGCTAAACCTGGCCGGCCTGGTGGTGGGGTTGATGGCCTCGTTCATCCTGCTGATCTTTACGATCAACGAACTGAGTTATGACCGTTATCACCGCAATGAAAGCCGCACCTACCGTATCCTGACCCGGGATGCTCAAGGGAATTTGTTCGCTCTGAGTCCTTTTAATTTCGGGCCGTCATTTAAGAACCATATGGATGGGATCGATACCATGGCGCGTATCGCCTGTCCTGCATTCTTAACCGGGTCGGTGATGGTCAGGGGATTCGACGTCTTCAGGGAAGAACCTTCATTCTACTGTGCCGATCCCTCCTTCCTGAAGATCTTTGATGTGGAGATGGTCAAAGGGAATCCCGACAGCTGTCTTTCAGGAAACCATGCTGTCATTATTTCCGATGAAGCCGCAAGGAAATATTTTGGACTGGTCGATCCGGTCGGGCGGATCCTGACGGTGAAGACAGCCGGCCTTATATACGATCTGAGCGTCACGGGTGTATTCAGGTCGTTCCCTTGGAATTCAACTCTTAAAATGGATTTTATCTCCGGGATCGATCTGTTCCCGGAGATCATTGCCAGCTTGTTCGACTCGAGTGAAGTTCAGCGGGTGCTGAACTTAGACCCCATCATTGAAACGTTCGTTTTACTCGACCCTGGTGTGGGGTTGGGAAATATACAGGGCCAACTGCCATATTACATCCGGAATTATACCCCATGGTTTGAAAAAACATCCCTCTCATTTCAGCGGTTGAGGGACATTTACCTGGGATCGGAACACATTAACGACCAGGTGCATAAGAAAGGGAACCGTTCGTCCATGTACATCTACCTGTCGCTGGCACTCTTTGTTCTCTTTTTAGCCGGTATTAACTATTCGATCCTGAGCACGGCACGTTCTGCCTTACGCCACAAAGAAATCGGCGTCAGGAAAGTGCTTGGGGCCACCCGGACCGCTCTAAGCGGCCAGGTCCTCACGGAATCGGTCCTGCTGACCTTCCTTTCATTCCCCATTTCGTATCTTCTGTTGGGCCTTATTGAATCATTGCTGCAAAAGGTACTGGGCTACCGCGTCGAAGTTTACTCTTCGGATGTCCTCCTGCTGCTTCCACTCTTTGCCGGAATCACACTCTTCATCGGACTGATTTCAGGAACCTATATTGCATTCTACCTCTCCTCCCTGAATCCGATCGAAGCCCTGAAGAACAAGCTGGCATCCCATAAAAAAATCAACCTGAGCCGGATCTTCACTGTCTTTCAGCTCCTGATCACCATCTCACTGATGATCGCCGTGATCACCATCTACCGGCAGGTGAACTTCTGCATCAACAGCGACCTGGGAATCGAGAAGAAGAACCTGGCCATCATCAGTTTCGATCCGAACGAATTCAGGGAATACCAGAAACTTAAAACGGAAATTGCTAAGATCCCCGGGGTACTTTCGGTCTCAGGCTCATCCATCATGCCTCCCGATATCGCCATTCCGACCATGAAGATCAGGATTCCCTCATCGGATAAGGATATGCTCCTGGAATCTATCAAGGTAGATACCGGGTTCTTCCGGACCATGGGAATTCCATTTATTGCAGGATCTGATTTCAATCCTGCCGATTCAACGGGAAGTATCTCAGGGATTATCGTCAATCAGAAAGCCACACAGGTACTTCGGATCCCTCCTGATGTATCGAAAGCCCGGTTCGGTGGCACCGCCGTCATTGGCATCGTGGGGAATTTCAATGTACATACGATGCATGACAGCATCAATCCAACCATATTCTCCTACCAGCCCGGGTACGTCAGTGCCCTGGTCATGCGTTACAAAGAGGGAAACCGTGATCAGGTCATACCCATGGCGGAAACTTGCTGGAAACAGCTGGCCCCGGGCCAGGAATGTGACCTCCGGGAATTTAATGAGGAATTGAACACCCTGTACCATAAAGAGAAAGCCTTCGGATTCGTCGTTGGCGCATTTGCCGTGCTTGCATTCATCATCATGGGCATGGGTCTGTTTGGCCTGGCCCTGCTCATATCGGAACGAAAGACCAAGGAGACGGCCATACGCAAAGTGTTCGGCGCGACCAATTCCAATATCCTGTTCGGCATGCAGAAGGAGTTCCTGGTTTATACCCTGATCGCATCGGCCATCGCCATCCCGCTGACCATTGTCCTGTTACGGATCTGGCTGAATACATTTTATTACAGGGTATCCATGAGCTGGTGGATTTTCGTACTTTCGGTCGTCGCCGTGCTGGGATTCGTATCTTTCATTATCCTGACACGAACGTTGCGTGTACTCAAAGAAAACCCGGTTAAAGCATTGAAGTATGAATAAACGCCTTCCCACGTTCCGCCAGCACGATATGGCCGACTGCGGGCCTTCCTGCCTGCGTATGGTCGCTGCCTGGCACGGGAGGGCCCATTCCTTGCAAAGCCTGCGTGAAAAGTGCCACATCACCAAAGATGGCGTCACCATGCTTGGCATCAGCGATGCTGCGGAAGCGATCGGCATGCGTACCATGGGAGCAACCCTGACCCTCGACCAGCTCGCCGAACAAGCCCCCCTGCCCTGCATTGCCCATTGGGACCAGAACCATTTTGTAGTGGTCTATGATATCCGTAAATGGTTCGGGAAAAGATATTTCTAT